>NC_001263.1:1248750-1580000 GCF_000008565.1 Deinococcus radiodurans R1 = ATCC 13939 = DSM 20539
GCTGATGTCCTGCCTTCCGCCAACAACTTGAGCTCCGTGTTGGACGATGCCCAGGCTGATGCCTTTGCTGACGTCGGTCACGGCGACCACGCGGCCCTGAAGTAGCTTTTTGTTCACTCAGCCAACTCAGCAAAGTAACCGCTGCAACCGCTATGGGATGACCGGCGAATGACCCACCATGCACATTCCTCATAGAAGCTTCATGGCGGCATTTGGTGCAGCGGGTAGGGTAGGCGGCAATGACTCGTGCGTTTCCGATTTCCATGCGTGCTCTTCGCGTCAGCGCTCTGGGCTTCCTTATCGCGGGCCTGGCATCGGCGGCGCCGCTGAAGCTGAGCAACCTGCCGGTGACGGTGGAGCCCAACGAAAAACTGTTGACCCTGACCCCGGCGGGCATTCGCAGCGCCTTTCCCTCGGCGGCGGGCCGTCCGGGGGCCGTCTTCATGACCGAGGACCGCAAGGTGAGCGTGGCCCTCGAATGGCGCGCCGGTAAGCTGGCGCCGAACGAGGTCGAAAAGCTGGTCGCCCAGTTCCCCGCCGTGATTCGCGCTCAGGTGCCCGGCGTCAAGGCACTCAAGGCCGATTTGGTGCAGCTCGGTGGTCGCTCCTGGGCGCAGTTCATCTTCACCACCCCCGGTCAAGGCGACGACCTGCGCCGCGAACTGCTGATGACGAGCGCGGGGGGCCGGATTCTGGTGATGACCATTGCCGGCAACGTGCGCGACTACAGCCGCAATGAGGCGCTGATTCGCAATTTCGCGGGCAACGTGCGGGTCAACTGAGGCCCGTCCAACTTCCCCTGCTTCGTTACCCGCGCGGTTCCCGCCCCGCAATGCGGTTCCTGCTCCTTCAAGGGGCCGGGCACGGGAAGTACAAGTACACTGCCAGACCGTGCTGACCCTGCCTGCGCCTGAACCCATCGCCCACATGGAAGTGACGTCCTACCGCGCGGGCGTGCAGGGCGGTTCTGGCCTGTGGCGCGGGCAGGCGGTCTATGTCAAAACGCTGGTCAGCGACGATCCCGATCGGGTGGCGATGTTTCACCATGAGGGCGCGGTGGCGGCGCGGCTCTCACATCCGCTGGTGACGCCACTGCTGGCGCACACGCCCAATCAGTTGATTTTTCCGCTGCTGCGCGGTGGCACCTTACGCGATTTGGTGCGCTGCGGCCCGCTGGACGCCGACGCGGCCACCCAGGTGACCTGGGGCGTGCTGCAAGCCGTGTCGCACCTGCATGGCCGGGGCGTCACCCACCACGACCTCAAGCCGGAGAACGTGCTGCTCATCGGCGGGCAGTCTCAGGTCGAGGCTGTGCGTCTCATCGATTTCGGCATGAGCCACGCGGCGGGGTTGCCGCTCGACATCCACTCGGGCACCCGCATGGGCACGCCGCAGTTCATGGCCCCCGAGCAGTTTCAGGGCGTCCGGGGCGACCCGCGCAGCGACCTGTACTCGGTGGGCGTGCTGCTGTTCGATTGCCTCGCTGGGCATCCACCCTACGCCGACGCCCTGGGCTGGCTGGTCGGTATCAGCGAGGAACGGGCCGCCGCGCCCGGCCCCAGCGCCTTGCACCCGCTGATGCTGCGCGCCATTCAGCGCGACCGCGACAGCAGGCCGCAATCCGCCGCTGAGATGCTGGCCGCGCTGGCAGACGCCCGGCAACAACTGGGCTTACCGGAGCTGGAACACATCGCCCCGGAAGGTCAAACGGCGGGGGAGAACGCCTGATGCCAGTCCTCGCCTTTACCGGCAACCGTTTTCTGGCTGACGAAACCCTGCGCGACACGCTGAGTGCGCGTGGGCTCAACGCCCGTGACCTGCCGCGCTTTTCCGGCGAGGACGTGAGCGCCGAGACGCTGGGGCCGCACCTCGCGCCGAGTCTCTTTGGCGACGGCGGCGTAGTCGTCGATTTCGAGGGCCTCAAGCCCGACAAGGCCCTGCTGGAGCTGCTTTCCTCGGCGCCCGTCACGGTGGCCGTGCTCGACGAGGCGCCGCCCGCAACCCGGCTCAAGCTCTATCAGAAGGCGGGCGAGGTTATCCCCTCGGCGGCCCCGAGTAAGCCCGGCGACGTGACCGGCTGGGTGGTCACGCGGGCCAAAAAAATGGGCCTGCGGTTGGAGCGCGACGCGGCGAGCTATCTGGCCGAGGTGTTCGGTGCCGACCTGGCGGGCATCGCGGGCGAGTTGAACAAGCTGGAGCTGCTCGGCGGCGCGCTGAATCGAGAACGGGTGCAGGGCATCGTGGGCCGCGATCCGCCCGGCGACTCGTTTGCCATGCTCGGCGCGGCGACGGCGGGCCGCCCCGGTGAAGCGGTGCTGCAACTGCGCCGCCTGCTCGGCTCGGGCGAAGACCCCTTCCGGCTGCTCGGCGCGGTGGTGTGGCAGTACAGCCTGATTGCCCGCACGGTCGGCCTGCTCCAGGAGGAAGGCCGCGTGAATGACGCGGTGGCCGCTCAGCGCCTGGGCGTCAAGCCCTTTCCGGCGAAAAAGGCGCTGGAAGTCGCGCGGCGCCTGAGTGAAAGCCGGATTCGCAGCCACCTGGGCGCCATTCTCGATGCCGACCTCGCCATGAAGCGCGGGCTGGACCCGCAAGTCGCCCTTGAGCGGCTGCTGGTCAAGCTGAGCGTATAGCTGCTAGGCAACAACACAAAAAAGAGACGGACCCGCAGGCCCGCCCCTTCTGAAAACGCGACTCCGGCTTACGCCTGGGGCTGCTGAATCTGCATCCCTTCCTGGGGCACGTAGCCTTCAAGGGCCGCGTAGTCGTCTTGGAAGTGCATCAGCACGCCGCCGAACAGCGTGTCGAAGGTTTCCTGGGGCATTTCGGCCAGGGTGGGGTAAAAGCCCACGTATTCCAGCCAGACGTTGCCTTCCTGGTCGATGCTGCGGGCAAAGGCGCGCTCACGGTTGCGGTCGTTGAGCATCATGGCGACTTCGGCGCGGCGGTCGGCGTAGGTCTTCTGGGTCACGCAGGTGATTTCCAGACGGCTGGTGTTGTTGGGGCCGTCGTTGACCGAGACCAGCACGGCGGCGTCGCCCATCTCGAAGCGCCAGCCCATGCGAATAAAGCGCTGGCCGCCGTTTTCTTCGATGTCGAGCTGAACTTCTTTTTCTTGCAGGTACTTGGCGAGGGTGTCGAGGGTAAGCAGAGCAGTTTCCATGGTGTTTTCCTCCTGGGAAGTAAAGGCGGGCCGCAAAAGCTCAGGCCCGGTCGGGAGACCCGAACGATTCTACCACCTGCGCTCTCATGTTCGGGCCGGGCCAGGGAGTCTCAAGGCTGGGGCAGAATTCTGAGGGTTAACGGAGCCAGCCCTTCACACGCTTTCTTTGGCCGAGTGGCTCAGCACCTCGTAACCGTCTTCCGTCACCAGAATCAGGTCTTCGATGCGCACGCCGCCCACGCCGGGCAGGTAGGCGCCGGGTTCGATGGTGATGACCATACCCGCCTCCAGCACGTCCTGGCTGGTGCCGCGCAGGCCGGGGCCTTCGTGGACCTCCAGACCGACGCCGTGCCCCAGCGAGTGCGCGAAGGCTTCGCCCAGGCCGTGGCGGGTCAGCAGGTCGCGGGCGAGTTTGTCGAGGTCGGCGGCGCGCACGCCGGGCCGGATGGCGGCGATGGCGGCTTCCTCGGCCTCCAGCACCGCGTCGTAGACCCTTTTCATCTCGGCGCTCGGGGTGCCGACGGCGACGGTGCGGGTCATGTCGGAGTTGTAACCTCCGAGACGGGCACCCATGTCGATGGTCACGAGGTCGCCGTCCTCAATCACGCGCTTCGAAGCGTGGCCGTGCGGCTTGGCCCCGTTCGGCCCGCTCGCCACGATCAGCTCGAAGGCACTTTCTCCCCCGGCGCGGCGCAATCGGGTTTCGATTTCCACCGCCACGTCGAGTTCGCGCACGCCCGCGCGAATCATGGGCCGCACTTCGGTGTACACGCGGTCGGCGAGGTCCTGCGCGGCGCGAATCGCCCCGATTTCCTCGGGTGTCTTGACGGCTCGCAGGCCACCGAGCGTACCCCGCAGCGCCACCAGCGTGGAATTGGGCCACGCCTGACGCAGGTCTTCGAGTTCGGCCACCGTCAGGCTCTCGGCCTCGAAGCCCACGCGCAGGCCGCGCACCGTGTCCGCCGCGTGCTCGTAGGTGGCGGGGGGGCGGGCTATGTACTGGGGCAGGCTCGATTCTTCCTGCGCCTGCACGGTGTAGCGGGCGTCGGTGTAGAGGGTGGCGCCATCCGGGGACACCAGCACCTTGCCGTCTTCGGCACTCGTAAAGCCCGAGAGCCAGCGTACGTTGGCCGGGGCACTCACCCACAGGGCGTCCACCCCCGCCCGGCCCAGCACGGGGCGCAACTGATCCATTTTGCTCATGGGGGCGAGGGTAACACGCCCGTGCCCCGCCGCTCCTCGCCGCCTTTGTGGACTCGCTCTGTCCCCGCAGGGGAGACAGAGTCTGACCGGCGGCGTCAGAGGTCTATACTCGTTTATCGGGACAAATGAACATCTGCGGCTCCCCACACCCACCGGGGGGTCATTCCCACCACAGGAGGCAACACCGTGAAACTCCACGAGTATCAGGGCAAGGAAGTGCTGCGCGACTTCGGCGTGAACGTGCAAGACGGCAAAGTGGCGACCACCCCCGAAGAAGTGCAGGCCATTTACAAGGAATACGGCCAGCCGGTCGTCGTCAAGGCGCAGGTGCATGTCGGCGGACGCGGCAAGGCCGGCGGCGTGAAGTACAGCGCCAACGAAGACAAGGCGCTGGAAAATGCCAAGAACATCCTGGGCATGGACATCAAGGGCCTGACCGTGAACAAGGTGCTGGTGACCAAAGCCGTCGATATCGACGCGGGCACCGAGTACTACGTGGGCATGATCGTGGACCGCAACGTCCAGAGCTACACCCTGATGGCCTCCGCCGAGGGCGGCATGGAAATCGAGGAAGTCGCCGCGACCAACCCCGAAAAGATCATCCGTCACCGCGTTGACCCGGTCACCGGCCTGCGTCCCTACGAAGCGCGTGAAGTCGCCATCAAGGCCGGCTTCAGGGGCAACCTGAACAAGATTGCCGACATGATGGTCAAGATGAGCAAGGCTGCGCTCGAGCGTGACGCCGTGCTGGTCGAAATCAACCCGCTTTTCGTGGACGCCGACGGCACCCCTATTGCGCTGGATACCAAGTTCGAGATCGACGACAACGCGATGTACCGCCACAAGGACCTCGCCCACTACCGTGAGCTGTCCGCCGAGCACCCGCTGGAAGTCGAAGCCAGCGATTACGGCTTCGCCTACGTGAAGCTGGACGACGGCAACGTCGGCGTGCTGGGCAACGGTGCGGGCATCGTGATGACCACCCTGGACGTGGTGAACCGCGCCGGGGCCAAGCCCGCCAACTTCCTCGACATCGGCGGCGGCGCCAAGGCCGACGTGGTGTACAACGCGGTCAAGCTGGTCAGCAAGGACCCCGACGTCAAGGCCATTTTCATCAACATCTTCGGTGGCATCACCCGCGCCGACGAAGTTGCCAAGGGCGTCATCCGCGCGCTGGACGAAGGCATCCTGACCAAGCCGGTTCGTATGCGCATCGCCGGCACTGCCGAAGACGAAGCCAAGGCGCTGCTGAACGAAAAGAACAGCGACCTGATCAAGATGTACCCCACCATGTTCGAAGCCGCGAACGAAGCGGCTAAAGAAGCGAACGCACTGGGAGGCAAGTGAGATGGGCATTCTGGTTGACAAGAACAGCAAAGTGATCGTGCAGGGCATGACCGGCAGCGAAGGCGCCAAGCACAGCCGCGCGATGAAGGAATTCGGCACCCAGGTGGTCGCGGGCGTGACCCCCGGCAAGGGCGGCCAGGACTTCGAAGGCTGGCCGATCTATAACTCGGTTGCCGAAGCCAAGGAAAAGCACGGCGCCAACGTCTCGATCATCTTCGTGCCCCCGGCGGGCGCGGCGGACGCCGTGCTCGAAGCCGCGCATGCGGGCATCCCCCTGATCGTCCTGATCACCGAAGGCGTGCCCACCGTGGACATGATGCGCGCCGTGCAGGAAGTCAAGGAACTCGACGCACACAGCAAGGCCAATGGCGGCCAGGGCGTGCGCCTGATCGGCGGCAACTGCCCCGGTCTGGTGACCAACGGGGAAGCCAAGGTGGGCATCATGCCCAACCGCATCTACACCAACCCCGGACGCATCGGCCTGATCAGCCGCTCGGGCACCCTGACCTACGAAGCGGCCAAGCTGCTCAACGACGCGGGCATGGGCACCTCCACCACCGTCGGCATCGGCGGTGACCCCGTGATCGGTACGACCTTCGCCGACGTGCTGCCGATGTTCGAGGCCGACGAAGGCACCGACGCCGTGGTCGTGATTGGTGAAATCGGCGGCGCCGACGAAGAAGCCGCCGCCGAGTACATCAAGAACAACATGAAGAAGCCCGTCGTGGCCTTTATCTCGGGCCGCTCCGCTCCGGCGGGCAAGCGCATGGGCCACGCCGGCGCCATCATCATGGGCGACGTGGGCACCCCCGAAAGCAAGCTCGCCGCCTTCAAGGCCGCGAACGTGCCGGTGGCCGACACCATGCCCGAAATCATCGACCTGGTGAAGCAGGCGCTGAACAAGTAATCGCCACTTCTGAAAAGGCTGGGAGCCCCGTCTCCCGGCTTTTTTGCTGCCTTTTTGGACTTGCTTCATCCGGCCTGTCCATCACACATCGGTCAGCCCCTGCGCGTAGACTTGCTCCATGAAACGAGCCGTGGCTGTCCTGCTGACCCTGTCTGCGCCCCTGCTGGCGGGGACTGCCGGCGCTGCGACTGTGGGCGTGGTGCGCGGCACGGTGGCAGGCGACACGGCGCTGGATACCCGCATTGGCGTCTGGGCTGTGTCGCCTTTTGGACAGCCGCTCCAGCAACTCGCCGACGCGCCGTTGCAAGACGGCAAATTCGCGCTGACCTTGCCGACTGCCGCGCCCGCCGAGCGTCTGCAATTCGCGGTGGGCGAGCGCACGAGCTGGCCCGGTCTGGTGGATTTCGCCGGGACGAGTGTGCCGCTGAGGGCCACCGAACTCAAATTCTTCCTGTACCGCGACAGCAACGGCAACGGCCAACGCGACGAGGGCGAAGCGCTGCGCGAGGTGCGCCCCAGCGTCGGCAAGGGTGAACTGTTCGTGGTCTGGGCGGCCACGCCCGCCACAGTCAGCGGCGCAGGCGGCTATCAGGCCGACTTGCAGGCCGGCTGGAACACGCTCGTGGTCGAGGTGCGCCGGCCCGTGCGGGTGCAGCCCTACAGCGGCGCGAACGTCGACATTAATCTGGGCCGCTAAATCGCCAGAAAAAAGTGAAAGGCAGCCCCGCGACCGAGAGGTTTGAGGGGCGGCCTTTTTTGCTTACTTGCTGACGACCAAGCCACGCTCCGGCAACCGGCGGTCATAGCGCAAGGCCGTGCGGCGGGTGCTGTTGGCGGCAAAGTCTGTTTCTTCCATGCGCAGGGACAGGACGCCGCCTTGCATGTTCAGCGGGGAAAAAGAATCGGGCCTGGGGGGAGCGCTGATGAGGCTCTTGTTGCGCTGACAGTCCTCCACATTCTCGGCCTGTTTGCTCAGCAGGCCGAGCCGGGAATCGAACTTGAGCCACAGCACGTCGTTGTTGGCGCCTGCGCCGCACACGCCATTGACATTGCAGTTGGGTGGAGCGCTCACCTGCAAGACCACGTACTGAAATCCGCCTTTGGACACCTCGTCGAGCACCCGCACGCCGTAACGGACATCATCGCGCAGGTTGGAGCCAAGGACATAGGTCTGCGTGGTGCAGCCGGTGATGCTGTTTTGCAAATTCAGCACCGTCTTGCGCTGGCCCTGCGTGAACACGAAGCGCCCACCCGTCTGCGCCGTGATGCGGATGAGGTCGGTGCGGCTTTGCTCGGCAGGCCAGGACGAGGCGGCGACGGCGAGAGAAGCGCAGGCCAGGACAGCAGTCAGGGCAACTTTCATGGTGGGCCTCCTTGAGGAAAGGGGACAGAGTGAGGGGTTACACCAGCGTAAACCAGAAAAAAAGCCGAGGCAAATGCCAGGGCTTTCTGCCGCCGCCTTAGCCCACCGGATGACGCATATCACGCTGAGGCGGCGCGGTTGTGCCTCGTCGTGCCGTTTAAGTAGGGGCAAGCTCTCTTTGTCCCTGCCTGCGACTCGAAGGCGTTAGGCTAGAGCATGAACAAAGCTCTTGTCGGAGCGACTGCACTGGCCCTCGCCTTGCCGGGAGCGCGGGCCGCCGATTCGCCCACCATCGTGCAGATTCGCGCCAACTACAACGCGGTCAATGCCCAGATCGAGCAGGGCCGCTACCGGGCGCAGCGCAAGGAGGTGCGGCTGTGCGGCGATAGCGTGGTGTCCTACACCCGCTGGCTCGACGGACGCGGCGTGGTGCGGCGGCTGACTGCCGAGCAGATAGACGACGCGATGAACGCCTCTACCAATACGCTCACCTCGCTGTGGTTCAGTGCCTCGGGGCGCCTCGGCTTCGTGCTGTACCAATCCAGCGACGAAACCTACAACGTGTACACCGACGCGCAGGGCCGGATAGTCAACAACGGCATGACGGGCCGCCACGAAACCGCCGAACTCAGGGTCTACTTCGATTCGGCGGGGCGGGTCATCCGCACGCTGAGCAAGTACGCGATGCCGAAAAATGAACTCGCGGCGCACATTGCGGACTTCAAAAAAATGGCCGCCCAACCCTGGGGCAGCCTGACTGGGGGGTGCGAGTAAGTCGCCGACACACCCCCTGGGGGAAAGCTCAGTCCTTGACCAGCTCCACGCCCGAGAGTTCGCTGATGGGCAGGCCCCACCGGTTCATGGCGGTGAAGAAGGGGTCGGGGTCGAGCTGTTCCACATTCCACACGCCGGGCTGCTTCCAGACACCCTGAAGCATCAGCATCGCGCCGATCATGGCGGGCACGCCGGTGGTGTAGCTGACGCCCTGCGCTTGCACCTCGCGGTAGCACTCGGCGTGGTCCTTGACGTTGTAGACGAAATGCACGTTCGGCTGGCCGTCCTTGCCGAGGCCCTTGGCCTGCACGCCAATACAGGTCTGGCCGGTGTAATTGGCAGCCAGCGATTCGGGCGCCGGCAGCACCGCCTTGAGGAACTCGATCGGCGCGATCTGCTGCCCCCGGAACTCGATCGGTTCGATGGAGGTCATGCCGATGCCTTCCAGCACGTTGAGGTGCTTGATGTACGCCTCGCCGAAGGTCATCCAGAAACGGGCGCGTTTGATGGTCGGGAAGTGCTTGACGATGGATTCGAGTTCCTCGTGGTAGAGCACATAGCTCTTGCGAGTGGCCACGTTGGGGTAGTAGATGTCCTGCGAGATTTCGAGCGGCTGCGTCTCGACCCACTCGCCGTTCTCGAAGTAGCGCCCATTGGCGGTGATTTCGCGGATGTTGATTTCGGGGTTGAAGTTGGTGGCGAACGCCTTGCCGTGGTTGCCGTTGTTGCAGTCCACGATGTCGAGGTAGTGGATTTCGGAGAAGTGGTGCTTGGCGAGGTGCGCGGTCATCGCCTGGGTCGCGCCGGGGTCGAAGCCGCAGCCGAGCAGTGCCATGAGGCCCTTTTCCTTGAAGCGGTCCTGATACGCCCACTGCCAGGAATACTCGAACTTCGCCACGTCCTTGGGCTCGTAGTTGGCGGTGTCGAGGTAATGCACGCCGGTTTCCAGGCAGGCGTCCATGATGGTGAGGTCCTGATACGGCAGCGCGAGGTTGATGACCATTTCGGGCCCGAAGCCCTTGATCAGTTCCACCAGCGCCGGCACGTTGTCGGCGTCCACCGTCGCTGTGCTGAACTTGCATGTGCTGTGCGGCAGATGCTCGTGAATCTCGGCCACGATCTTGTCGGCCTTGCTGACGGTGCGGGTGGCGATCAGGACTTCGCTGAACACCTGGTCGTTCTGGGCGCACTTTTTGGCGGTGACGTTGGCCACGCCGCCCGCCCCGATGATGATGACTTTGCTCACGCCAAAGAGTGTAACGGGTGGGGGTCAGCGCGGCATAAGCACGGCAGGGAAAATAGGGGAATGAAACGCGCCGCGCTGCTGGTTTTGCTGGGAACTGTCCTACTGGGAAACGCTTCTGCCCTCACGCCCGAACAGGCGACCAGGAATTACGGCAGAGACGTGTTGAAAGCATATGCGGCGCAGGGCATGAAGCTGGCGCCGGGCCGCGCCGCCCTCCTGTCCTGCCAGAAGGTGGTGCCCGAGGTGCCGGACACGGTGGAAGACTGCCGGCTTCATCTCTGGGGCGCTCAGGCGGTCGCCGAAGTGATTTACCGGGCTAGTGACGACGTGACCGGAATGCGCCAACTCTGGGTCGGCAAGATGTCCGGCCTGCCTTCCGACGAACGGATGCGCCAGCTCGTCCGCGCTCTGGCCGACGATTTCAACCAGTGGACCAAGACGCCCGCCGCTCAGCAATGGTTCAAGCAGGCCGCCGTGACGCAGGGGCCGAGGCGGTTTGGGTTTGATGTGCCGTGCGCGGTCTTTTCCAGGCAGCGGCTCCCGGTCGGGGTGCTGAGTTGCCGGCAAGGCCCCGGCCCCGCCGACGGCCCCACGATTATGGTCAATCTGGCCGACGGGCGCAGTTTCAGCGCGGACGTGCGCTGAGTGGTCCCAACGTCCCCGCTGCCGGGCGCTAGCCTGCCCGCATGACCCTGAGCCCCGACCAGCCCCAACGCGAAATCACGTCCGACGAGCGCCGGCGCATGGCCCGCACGTTTCTCTGGATTCTGCTCGCCTTCGTGGCGGGCGTCGCCTTGATGGTCGCCGTGCTGAGCGTGCAGGGCCGCGCCGCGCGTGAGTACGGCAGTCTGGTCATTCAGGCCGCTGGGCCGCAAAACGCGCAGGCGACGTTTGACCGCCCCTGCGCGCAGGTGTTGCCGGGCAAGCCGGTGCCGCCCAACGTGGTCAGTTGTGTGCTGGAAGTCCGCCAGGGGCAGCCGACAGCGGTGCTGAAGGTGGAAGGCGAGCGGCAGTACTGGGTGACCCGGTAAGTCAGGTCTACTTGGGGAGGTTTCGTTTTCGCTGATCTGGACGCCCCCTCACCCCTTTGCATACGCAAAGGCCCTCTCCCGCCAGTGGAGAGGGTCAAAAAGCCTCAGACGCTTTACTTTTCCAGTTCCGCGAACACCGCCCGGCTGATGACGAGCTGCTGAATCTCGGAGGTGCCCTCGTAGATTTCGGTGATTTTGGCATCGCGGTAGAGCTTTTCCACCGGGTACTCGGCGCTGTAGCCGTTGCCGCCAAAAATCTGCACGGCATCTCTCGTCACGTCCACGGCGGCCTCGCTGCCGAGCAGTTTGGCGATGCTCGCTTCTTTGGAAAAGGGCTGGCCCTGGTCCTTGAGCCACGCGGCTTTCAGGCCGACCAGCCGGGCGCTTTCGATGCGGGCGGCCATCCGGGCAATCTTGAACGACACCCCCTCGAACTCGCGGATTTTCTTGCCGAACTGCTCGCGCTCGTTGGCGTAGGCGGCGGCATGTTCGAGCGCCGAGCGGGCGATGCCGAGGCCGAGCATCCCGATGCCGATGCGGCCCGAATCGAGGCTGGAGAGCGCGATGATGAGGCCCTGGCCTTCCTCGCCGACCAGATTGGCGTGGGGCACCCGCACGTTGTCGAAGGACACGGTGGTCGTTTGCGCGGCGTGCTGGCCCATCTTGTGCTCGGGCTTGCCGCTGCTCAGGCCGGGCGTGCCCCTTTCCACAATGAAACAGCTCACGCCGCGCGCGCCAGGGCCGCCGGTTCGTGCCATGACGAGGAAGGTGTCGGCGTGGTTGCCGCTGGTGATCCAGGCTTTGGCCCCGTTCAGTACCCAGTCGTCGCCGTCGCGCTCGGCCTTCAGGCGCAGGCTGGCGGCGTCGCTGCCCGCGTGGGCTTCAGTGAGGCAAAACGCGCCGATGTGTTCGCCGCTCGCCAGCGGGCGCAGGTACTTTTCGCGCTGCGCGTCCGTGCCGTAGTTCAGGATCATCTGCTCGGGCAGGCCGTTTTGCACGCTGACGATAACGGCCACGCTGGAGTCGGCGGCGGCGATTTCTTCCAGGCACAGCGCGTAGGTCACCGAGTCCAGGCCCGCGCCGCCCCATTCCTCGGGCACGGTGGCGCCCAGCAGGCCGAGTTCGGCCAGTCCGCGCAGTTGCTCGCGGGGGTACTCGCCGCTGCGGTCGTACTCGGCGGCGCGCGGCGCAATCTCGGCCCGGCAAAAATCGCGGACGTGCTGCAAAATCATGCGCTGCTCGCTGCTGGGCGCAAAGCTCATTCCGTTGTCGGTCATGGGGTCAGGCTACCAAACGGGCGTTAGAGCAGTTCTCCGAATTACGCGTGCGTCGGAAGGGCACCGCCACCCGCTCCATTCTCCGTCCTGCTCCTCGTTTTGCACTCGCTCCGCTCGCCAAAAAGTGGTGCCCTCTTTTTGTCAAATGCTCTGGTTGACTGGGGGATTCAATATCTCGGCCAGCGCTTCCTCAATGCCGCGCCCGCGCCACGCCGGTTCGATGCTTTGCGCCTCGCCGCCGTCCCAATGGAGCTGAGCGCCGATGACCGAGCCGCCCGCGATGGCGAGGGCCGCAGCCGTCAGCTCGGCGGGCGCCTGCGGGCACAGCCGGGCGGCGGCCTGCGCGAGTGCCGGGGCGAGCGGCAGGGGAGGGCGGGACACGCGGACACGGGCAGGCAACTTCATGGGGTCAGGGTAGAGCAGCCGGGCCGGGCAAGCGGTGGTGGGCTCAAGCCGGGGCGTGAAGCTGGCCTTGAGCGCTCCGGGGCCTGCGTCTCACCCCGCCGTGCTGGGCTGGGGCATGATGAAACGAATCGGTGCGGCGGGACTGACGGCGCTGGCGACGGTACTCGGACTCCTGGGCGCGGCGCAGGCGCAGGGCGGCCCCGTGCCGCAGCTCCGGCCCCCCGCCGGGTTCAAGGTGAGCCTCTACTCCAGCGGGTTCAAGCAGCCGCGCTTCATGGCGCTTTCGCCCTCGGGCGACCTGTTCGTGAGCGACCCGCAGGCGGGCACGGTGGTCGTCGTTCTCGACCGCAACCACGATGGGGCCGCCGACCGACAGGTGGTCTACGCCTCGGGCCTCAACCGCCCGCACGGGCTGGCGTTTCACGGCGGGTATCTCTACGTCGCCAACACCGACGGCGTGGTGCGCTTTCCCTACAAAGCCGGCGACCAGAAGGCGAGCGGACCGGCCGAAAAGCTGCTGAGTCTGCCGGGGGGCGGACACTGGACGCGCACGGTGGTCTTCGGGCCCGACGGCAAGATGTATGTCTCTGCCGGGAGTTCCTGCAACGTCTGCGAGGAAAGTGACAAGCGCCGCGCCGCCGTGTGGGTCTACGACGCCGACGGCAAAAACGGCAAGCCCTACGCCACCGGCCTGCGCAACGCGGTGGGGCTGGAGTGGTTCGGTGGGACCCTCTACGCCACCAACAATGGCCGCGACGAACTCGGCGACGACCTGCCGCCCGAGGGGTTTTACCAACTCAGGTCGGGGGCGTTTTTCGGCTGGCCCTACTGCTACACGGTCAAGGCCGGGCAGCCGCAGGTCTGGGACCGCGATTTCGGCAAGAAAAATGCCGCGACCTGCCGCGCCGCCACCCCCGCCTTCGCGCTGACCACCGCGCACTCGGCGCCGCTCGGCATGGCGTTCTATACCGGCAAAACTTTCCCGGCGAGCTACCGGGGCCAACTCTTCGTCGGGCTGCACGGCAGTTGGAACCGCTCGCAAAAAAGTGGGTACAAGGTCATCTCCGTTGACCCCAAAACGGGCCGGGTGAGCGATTTCCTGACCGGCTTTCTCAGCGGCCAGGACGTACTCGGGCGCCCGGTGGACCTTCAGGTGATGCCTGACGGGGCGCTGCTGCTCACCGACGACAGCGCGGGGCGGCTCTGGCGCATTCAGTACGTGGGGCGCTGAGGGCTGAGGGAGCCGCTCACCACGCTCAGGCAGGCAAAAGCGCGCTAGACTGCGGGATGTGTTTATTGCCGTCATGCAGGAAAACAGCCGCTTACGGGCGCGGGTGAGGTCTTGAAACTCAGCCGCCTTCCCCACGGTTTTGCCCTCGACACGGCGGCGCAGGCCCTGGCGCTGCGGAGCGAAGCGGTGCAGGACATCCAGACGGCCTGGACCGGGCGCGGCTGGCGGGCGAGCGCCACCGTCGCCGACGGCGGGCAGCATTTTCAGGCCAACGCCGAGCTGAGCGCGCCGCCCGAGCCGCAACTGCTCGACTCGTCGTGCACCTGCGGGCGCTACCGCTGCCGCCACGTGGCCGCGCTGGTGCTCTCCACCGACCCGCCCGACGGCCCGGCCCCCCTCACGGCAGATGGGCCCGCCGCGCCGGTCACCGAGGCGCTCGACCCCCGGCTCAAGCAGTGGCTGGTGGGCTTCGAGAGCGAGCCCGACACCGGCAGCGGGCGTGGGCGGCAGTACGAACTGCGCTACGTGCTGCGGGTGCAGCCGGTCAGCATTCARGGCGGCCTGCCGGGGCAAACCCGCCGCGCCGTGCTCGATGTGCAGCGCGTGCCGATGAAAGGCGGCGTGCCCAACCTCAGCGCCGCCGAGGCCTACCCGCTGGCGCGCAAGCTCGGCACCTGGCCCAGTTTCGTGCAGCGCGACGCCGACGCCCTGGAACTGCTGACGGTGGCGACCCGCCCGGCGCATGTTTCGGGCCGCTGGAACGAACAGCTCTACGCGCTGGTGGACCACCCGGCGACCAGCCTGCTCATCGGCACGCTGCTCGACACCGGGCGGCTGTGCTGGAACGACGTGACCGCCCCGCTGACCCGCGCCGCCCCGGTGCCGGGCCGCCCCGGCTGGCACACCGATGAGAGCGGGCATCAGACCCCCGCGCTGGAGCTGGACCTTCCGGCGAGCGGCGAGCACGAAGGCGATGGGCCGCCTGCCACCGAGCCCGCGTCCTCCGAACAGGCCCCCTGGGTCGTGCTGCCCCTTGGGCGCCCCTGGGCGGTGGACCCAAACGCGCTGACCCTCGGCCCGGTGGACGTGCCCGGCCCGCCTGACCTGCTCGCCCGTTTCCTGACCGGCCCCAGCGTGCCGCCTGCTCAGGCCCCCGCGCTGGCCCAGGCGATGACCGCCGCCGCGCTGCCGGTGCCCGCGCCGCACACCGTGAGCAGCCGCCGCGAAAAGCTGCCCTACACGCCCCGGCTGCACCTCAGCGGGCGCACCGTGGCCTATCAGGACCTCTGGGACCGTTCGGGCCACACCGAGACCTTCGCGGTGGCCGAACTGCGCCCGGCCTACGGCGGCCACGAGCTGCGCGGGCCGCTGTCGGGCAAGGTGGCGACGGTCCTCAGTGGGCAAACGGTCATCGAGGTGCCGCGCAACCGCGCCGCCGAGAAACGTGCTGAGACGGCCTTTCGGGAGGCGGGCTTCGTGCCGCTGGAACTCGCCTTTCCCGAGTACCACTTTCCCGAGGCGGTCCATGACCTCTTCACCCTGGGCGCTGACGAAGCGTGGCTGGAGTTCATGCGGGTGGGCCGCGAAAATCTGGCAGAGCAGGGCCTCGAACTCGTTATTCACCCCGATTTCCCGCTGCACTTCGCCGAGGTGGACGACTGGTATGGCGAGGCGCAGGAGGGTGGCGGCTGGTTCACCCTCGACCTCGGCATCGTGGTGGATGGGCAGCGCATCAGCCTGCTGCCGGTGCTGGCGAACCTGATCGCCGCGCAGCCCGAGCTGTTTACCCCCGGCGCCCTGGCCGAACTCGACGACGACGAACTAATTTTTGCGGCTCTGGATGACGGGCGCAAGGTGCCGCTCCCCGCAGGCCGGGTCCGGTCCATCCTGGGCGTGCTCGTCGAGCTGCACCTGCGCGAGCTGCCGCCTGGGCCGCTGCGGCTGCCGCTGCTTGACGCCGCCCGTCTCGCCGAACTCGAAAGCGCGGTGCGGGCCCGCTGGGTGGGCGCGGAAAAACTCCTCGAACTCGGCAAACGCCTGCGCGATTTCGGCGGCATTCAGGAAGTCGAGCCGCCCGCCGGGTTGCACGCCGAGATGCGGCCTTATCAGGTGCAGGGCCTCGCCTGGCTGCAATTCCTGCGCGAGTACGAGCTGGGCGGCATTCTGGCCGACGACATGGGGCTGGGCAAGGCGCAGCCGCTCGACGCCAAAGTGCTCACTCCGCTGGGCTGGCGCACTATGGGCGAGTTGCAGGTCGGCGATTACGTTATCGGGCGCAACGGGCAACCGACGCAGATTGTCGGGGTGTACCCGCAGGGCGAGCGGCCCATCTACCGCGTGACCCTGACCGATGGCGCGAGCGTGGAAGCGGACGCTGAGCACCTCTGGAACGTCAATACCCCCGTGCGTAAGAAACGTGGCCTGCCCGAGCGCACGCTGACCACCGCTGAAATCGCCGCCGACTTGCAGGACGCGGCGGGCAACCTCAAGCACTACCTGCCGCTGGTGGAGCCGGTGCAGTTTGCCGGGCGCGACCTGCCCCTCGACCCCTACACGCTGGGGGCGCTGCTGGGAGACGGCTGCTTTGTTCACGGCGTCGAAATCACCAGCGAGGACGAATTGGTGTCGGCGCTGCCGCTGCCCGCTGGGGTGGAAGCTCGCCTGGGCACGCGCCTGACGCCCACCGTCAGCACCTCGCGGCTGGTCACGGCAGGTCAGTGGACGCCCAACCCGCTTAAGGACGCCCTACGTGGGCTGGGGCTGCATGGCAAGAGCGGGCGCTACAAATTCATTCCCCCGGATTACCTGCTGGGAAGCCCCGCGCAGCCGGCTGGCAGTGCTGCAAGGACTCCTCGACACTGATGGTCACGCGGGCGTCGTCGTGGAATACGTCAGCGTCTCGGAGCATCTGGCACGGGGCGTGGTGGAACTGGTGCAGTCGCTGGGCGGGGTGGCCCGCATTCGCCAAAAAGCGACGTCTCACACCTACGGCGGCGAGAAGAAAACGGGCCTGGCCTGGCGCGCCACCCTCAAACTTCCGCCGGAGCTGGAGCCCTTCCGCCTCGCGGCCAAGCGAGCCGCCTACCGTCGCCCGACCAAGTACCCGCCCACGCGGGGTATCAAGTCTATCGAGTGGGTCGGCCACAAGCCCGCGCAGTGCATCGCGGTGGACGCGCCCGACCATCTCTATGTCACCGAGGGGTACATCGTCACCCACAACACGCTGCAAACCCTCGCCCACCTCCTCAAGGAAAAGGAAGAGGGCCGCGCCGACCGCCCCTCCCTCGTCATCGCGCCGACCTCGGTCATCGGCAACTGGCAGGCGGAGGCGGCCCGTTTCACGCCCGACCTCAAGGTGCTGGTGCTGCACGGCAAGGACCGGCACGCCGACTTCGAGAAGATTCCGCACGCCGACGTGGTGCTCACGACCTACCCGCTGCTGCCCCGCGACATCGACGAGCTGCGCCAGCACGAGTACCACCTCGTGATTCTCGACGAGGCACAAAACATCAAGAACAACAAGACGGCGGCGGCCAAGGCGGCGGGCAGTCTCGGCGCCCGGCACCGACTGGCGCTGACCGGCACCCCGCTGGAAAACCACCTCGGCGAGCTGTGGTCGCAGTTCAATTTTCTGGCGCCGGGGCTGCTGCACGACGAAAAAACCTTTCAGAAGCTCTACCGCACGCCCATCGAAAAGCGCGGCGACACGGCGCGGCAGGCGGCGCTCTCCGCCCGCGTACGCCCCTTCATCCTGCGCCGGGAGAAACGCGATGTGGCCCGCGAACTCCCGCCCAAAACCGAGATTCCGGTGCGGGTCACGCTCGAAGGCGACCAGCGCGACCTCTACGAAACGGTGCGCGTGACCATGCAAAGCCGGGTGCGTGAAGAACTCGCGGCGCGGGGGCTGGCGCGCTCCACAATTGCCATTCTCGACGCCCTGCTCAAGTTGCGGCAGGCCGTCACCGACCCCCGCTTGGTCAAGCTCGAAGCGGCGCGGGAAGTCCAGGGCAACGCCAAGCTCGACTGGCTGGAAACCAACCTCCCGCAGATGGTGGAAGAAGGCCGCCGGGTTCTCATTTTCTCGGGTTTCGCCACGCTGCTCGGGCACCTCGAAGAATTCCTGAAACGCGAAGGCATCCCGTATTCCAAGATCACTGGGCAGACCAAGGACCGCCAGAAACAGATCGACGCTTTCCAGGCGGGCGAAACCCACGTTTTCCTCATCACCCTCAAGGCCGGGGGCGTGGGCCTGAACCTGACCGCCGCCGACACGGTCATCCACTACGACCCCTGGTGGAACCCCGCCGCCGAGGACCAGGCCACCGACCGCGCCTACCGCATCGGGCAGGACAAGCCGGTCTTCGTCTACAAGCTGATCGCAGCAGGCAGCGTCGAGGAGCGCATCCTCGACTTGCAGGCGCGCAAAGCGGCGCTGGCACGGGGCGTCCTCGACGGCGGCCTGACCGACGCCACCCAGCTCACCGTGCAGGACCTCGACCGCCTCTTCGCCCCGCTGGAACTGGAAGAGGAACCCGAGGTGGTGGCCTCGTAGGCGGGAAAGTCTGACTTTTACCAGGGAAGTGAGTCAGCAAAAGCCTCTGCGCCAGCCTTGATCAAAGTACCTCGCCGCCAGATAGAGAAACGCAGAACGCCAGGGCCGTCGGGCGCTGAAAGCGCACGGGCCTGACACGACTTGGAACATCTAGCCGTCCAGACCGCCTGTGCAACCGAGAAACCCGATAAAACCAGTGACATCACCGCCATTTGCACAGCGCCAGCGTCAAAGCCCCTGTCCCCTGTGGGGATAGGGGTTTGGGGTTGGGGTCAAAAGCTAAGGCCTAAAGCATTTGACAGAAAAAGACACCCTCACCCCTTGCCTCGCAAGGCCCTCTCCCATTAAGGTAGAGGGTCAAAGACAGACCAGATCCTTCTGTCAAATGCTCTAAGCTTCTTCGCCCTTCCCACCACGCTAAATGCCCCCCGTCCCCCGCCCCGTCATCTCCCCACTCTCCAACAGGTGCGCCTCAAAGTCTCCGAACGGCGAGTGCGCCCGCGCCCAGGCGACGGCTCCAGCAATGTCGTAAGCCACGTTGTGAAACTCCACGTTCCAGCCCCCGCCCCGCCGTTCCAGCAATGTCCAGCGGGCACGCGGATCACCATCCACCTGATCGCTGATGGCGCCGCAGTTGACGACCAGAGTGTCGCCCACGCGGGTGGCCCCGGCGCGGTGGGTATGACCGCACACGACGACCTCAGCGCCCAGCGGCTCGACCATGCGCCGCAGTTCGCGCGGGTCACGGCTGCGGTAAAAGCCGCCCGCAGCGTCCCAGACCCACAGCAGGCTGTCCCAGGCACTTTCCGGGGTGCCGTGACAGGCGAACAGCCCCTCCACTCGGGCGGTCAGCGGCAGCGCGGCGAGGCGTTCGCGGTCAGCAGGGGAGACCTGTGCGGCGAGCCACGCGCCCACCTCCTGAGCCAGCGGGGTGCGGCGGCCATCCGGCCACAGTTTTTCCTCGTTGTTGCCCCGCACTTCCAGGGCGCCGAGGTCAGCTTGCAAGGCGGCGGCGCGGGCGGGGTCGGCGCAGCCTTCGATCTGGTCACCCAGATTGACAATCAGGTCCGGCGCGGCGGCGTGCACCTCGCGCAAGGTGGCCTCCAGCGCGTAGGCGTTGCCGTGACTGTCGGTGATGACTGCGACTCTCATGTCCGCAGGCTAGAGCATGGCCGCTGGCTATAAGCATCACAAAAAAGCGGCGAAGGGAATTCCCCTCGCCGCTCCGATGTTGAAAAGCTTTACTTGATGTCGTTGCGCGAGACGTTGAGGTACACGGCCACATTGTCCATGCTCTCGACTTGCGAGAGGGCGACGTAGTGGTGCTGGCCGTCGGTGCTGTCGTCGCGGGTCAGCTTGAGCTGGTTGCCGTCGAAGTGGTCCACGGTGCCGACGTGCTCGCCATCCTTGTCCTTCACTTGCAGGTGCTCGCCTTCCTGGGCCAGACGGTTCTTGAGGTCTTCGGCAATGCGTCCACTGATGTCGTTCGTCATGGAAGTTACCCTAAGTCCCGTCAGCAGCCCCGGCGTGATAGCAACATCAAGGCGTCGTTAGAGATGGTGCGTGGCTCCCAGGGCAGGTCTCAAACCTCGCCCCGCGCAAAAGCCGTCATCACGTTCGGCGCCGCCGCGTCGAAGCCCACCACGTCGAGCATGTCCCGGCGCTGCGGGTCCGCGATGCTGAATTCGGTGGCGGTCAGGCCGACGACGATCAGCTTGGGTGCCCGGCCCATCTTCTGCGCGTACTGGTCGAGGGCTACCGTCGGGTGAACCTGACCAGCCCACGTTTCGTTGTCGGTGTAGACGACGAAGGTGTCCACGTCCAGCCGTTCCTGAGCCGCCCACAGTATCGGCTGGGCGCAGTCGGTGCCGCCGAAGCTCATGGACTGCGCCTTTTGCATGGCGCTTTCCAGCGTGTCGCGCGGCGTGATGCCGAGGGGCCGAAACTGCTCGGCAAAGCCCATCGTCAGCGCGTCGGGCTCAGTGCGCAGGGCAATCAGGCTCATCGCGGCGGCGGCCATGTTGGGGGTCAGGCCAGGGACGCCCGCCACGTCACCACAGGTCATGCTGCCCGACACGTCGAGCGCCAGCAGGTGCCGGGTGTTCGCCGGCTGCACGTTGCCGAAAGCGAGGGTAAACGCCTCTTCCAGCGCGTCCACCACGCGCGGCACCGGCAGCCAGGTGCCCTTGCCGCGCACGCCCTGGCCCTGCGCGTAGACCAGGCGGGCCTTGAGCGCGTCGAGCGGGTGGATGCGGCCCCGCTTGAGCGCGGCGGGGTCGGTCAGACGCTCTATGACGGCCTGCACGGTGGCGCTGTCGTTGGGCGTCAGCACCCCCACCCGGCCCAGGTTGCCGAGGTTGCGCAGCAGCCAGGTTAGGCCGTTGGTCTGCATGGCGGCGCGGTACACCTCGGCCCCGCGAACGTGTGTCGGTACGGCTTCCAGCGGGAGGCGGTACTCCTGCATCAGCGCGGCGGCTGCGGCGTCGGTCTGCGCTTCCGTCGCCTTGAGGTGGCCTTCGATGACACGCAGGGCGGGGGAGTCCACTTTGGGCAGCACGCCGTCCACCATGAACTTCAGCACCGCGTTGCGGGCCGCGTCGTCGGTCTTGGGGTGGGCCTTACGCAGCGCGTCGGCCTGGGACCAGCCGTCGCGGGCCTTGTACTTCACGGCCCACAGCGCCAGCTTGTCCACGTCCGCCGTTTCGTACACGTTCGCCACGCCCCGGCGCGTCAGGCGGCCCCAGCCCCCGAGCGCGTCGGCAAAGGCCAGAAAGTGCAGCAGCATCGTGCCGGTGCGGGCGACCTCAGGCAGCGCGTCCCAGGCGGCCTTGCGGTCCGCCGCGTTCGGCGCGGTCTTGGCAATCAGCGCCAGCACCAGCAGCGCGGGGTCGGCCTTCGGCGCCCGCTGGCCGCGCACCACGTCCAGCGTGACGCGCAGGGCGAGGGCCGCGTCACGCTGTACCAGCTCGCGCACGAAGTCGGTGGCCTGCACGGTGTGTTTCTGCGCGGAGGCGTAGAAGGTGCCGCCGTCCACGCCCAGCACCAGAAACCGGGTCAGGCGAGACTCGTCGCTGACGGTGTACACGAAGCCGCCCGCGTTGTTCCTGACCTGGCGCTCGTCGAGGCGCTCGGTCTGGGGGCGGTTCAGGGGGTTGATGGCACGGAGCAAGTTCTTCATGGTCGGCCCTCCTTGTCGTGGGCGATGTGATTCAATTCGAGCGGATGTGAGTAGGGGGAATGGGTTCCGGACGTAAAGTCGGCAAACCGGTGGTGTTCGGGTGGGCTGACGCAACAGACGGAACCCGTGGATGACGCTCGCGGCGTCTAGTGGGACGGGTGGGACTCAAACCCCACCCTCGGCATTCGGCTTACGGAGGTGAGGAGCGCAAGGGGCCGTTTGACGTACTCTGTACGCTGAGCTTTCGTTCCAGAACGTGCCGAGAAAGTTGAGGAAATCAGGCGTTACTCGTCGCGCAACCGCTCGCGCACCTGCATCAGTGCCTGTCCCAGCAGGTTCTCGCCCCACTGGTCGCGGTGTTCCCAGGCGTCCTGTTCGCTGTAGCCGATGCCCCAGATGCGGTCATTGGGTGCGGCCTCGACTAGAATCAACTCTCCGGTGTCCAACAAAAACTCGCGGAGTCTGCGGCTGCTGCGAAACTTGTGCCACGCGGCGTCGAAGGCCACTTGCCCGCGCACCTGCGCCCAGTGGCTTTCGCTGAAGCCCTGCACCCGGCGTCCGAGCGCCTTGCATTCGGCGGGCGTGCGCGCCTGCAAAATGGCCTTGGCGCTGGCGTGGTCGCCGAATTCCTCGGCCTTGCGGTGCATGATGTACTGCTCGGCGGTGTGAAATTGCCGCCCACTGGCGCTGAACGGCGACGGATGAAAATTGGAGAACGGATGCGCCGTGCGGTAGAAAAACAGGTATTCGGTTTTCTGTGTCATGGCGCTGCGCTCCTCGAATCTGGATTTATGGGAAGCAAAAAGGGGTGGGGACAGGCGGGATTCGAACCCGCGAAGTCTTGCGACGAATGGAAATAACCCTGACCTGTCGGCCCAATCTGGGCAAGGGGGCGGCAGGGAAACGCCCTGACGGGCACATTTGCGTTCGGCCAGCTCCGCCACTGTCCCCATGTTGTGTGTCGTCCTCATCGCGGGGCGGGACTTGCACCCGCATCTTCCACGTGACAGGTAACCCTCGGCGTTCGGCCCGCAGCCGGGCAAGGGATTGCCCAGGGAAAGGCTTTCGCCTTGGATATTTTGCTCTTAAACTACCCGCGTGCAGGACTGGTGGATGGGGTCAGATTCGAACTGACTCAGCTTGAGCGTCCGGTTTACAGCCGGGTGCGACTCTCCCGCGTCGCCGCCCATCCTCGTGTCCGGGTTTAGAGTCGCCGGACGCGACTGGGGTGGGGTGGGCGCCTGGAATCGAACCAAGTTTCGCCAAATAACCCTTACGCTTCGGCCCAGCTGGGCAAGGCATGGCAAGGGATCGAAAGCGCCCACCACGTGAAACTCCGAGCCAGCGTTGAACTGACACGGACACAGCTCTGTGCCGTGTTTCTCTGCGTCTTGGACCGGAGGGTGGAGCAGGTTCACCGGAATTGCACCGGGGTCTCCCGACGGTTGCCGGGCATCTTGCTGACTAGAAGAAACCTGCATAGTGCTCTGGACAAGGGTTCGGGTCACGGACGGGCCACTTCATGCCGGGAATCGAACCCGGAACGGCTTGCACCGCTTCCGCCCATTGAGGTTGGAGAAGTAACCGTGACCACTTCGGCCCAGAGCCAAATCTGGCGGTCCCAGCGGGACTCGAACCCGCGTCCTCCCGCAGACAACGGGGCATCCTGGCCGCTGGACGATGAAACCGTAAGAGGGCGAAAAGGGGAAGGGCTGGGCAAGGGATGAACCTGGAATGTTTTGTTCTACTGGGAAAGTAAATAATCCAGATTCTTCGGCCCAGCCGGGCTTGTGGCGAGGCGAGTGCGCTCACCTGGCACAGAGATTACCAAGCGGGAGCGGCGGCGTACACTCGCCATCTGGCGCAGATTGGGGGTAGGCCAAACGGCGGAGGGGGTCTTCCCGGAAGCGCAGGTCATCCTGTTTCAAGCCGGGGAGCTTCAAACAATGGTATGGAACAGCCTCAAAGACTCCTGAAGTACAGCTGCTGTGCCCTGGGCTCGCTCGCGTTGCGCTCGAAAATCCGCCGCATCGCGTGATTGCTGGCCTCCGTCCGGCCCGCGTGGTGCGTGAACCGCTCGGCGGCGCGGGCAAGCAGGTGCGCGTGCAGCCGGGTGCCGAGGCCCTGGCCACGCTCCGACTCGCGCACGCCAAGCATGTTGATGCTGGCCCAGCCGGGGCGTCCGCTCGGGCCGACGGCTCCCAGCGCCACGGGCTCGCCGTTCTCGTTCGGCAGGGCCACGACGAGCCAGTCCGGGTCCGTCTCCCAGTCCGCCTGACCGAGTTCGGCCAGCAGCACGGCCATCTTGGGAGGTTCCAGCAGTTCGGCGCCGCCTTCTAGGACATTCGGGGCGAGGGCCCAGGGCCGGACGGTCAGGTCGGTTTCGTACATGACCTGTTCGTCGTCCAGGGTCCAGCCTGCGGACAGCACTGGGGCGGTGTTCAGCTGGGTCAGGCTGCTGTCGAGCAGCAGCGTCCGCTCCGGCGCAACCTCGTGCAGGAAGGCGAAAAACTGTGTCAGGCCCACGCCTGGGGTGTCGGCCCGTGCACGAGGAATCAGTGGCACCTGCGGGTTCTGGGCGATGAGAACCACCCCTTCCACGCCGCGTTCTGAGCGCAGAAGGACGAACTGTTCGGGTCTCGCTTGGCCCGCCGCCATTCGTTCCCGGAACTGGGCCAGGCGCTGCTCGGCGTCGGCGCGGTCAGGGTGCAGGGCGTAGGCGTCCGGCAGGGTGCTGTCAGTGGCGCGTTCAACGGTAAAGCTGTTCAAGGTGACCTCAAGTCAGGGCCGGGCCACAGGCACGCGGGATTCAACCGCGACGGGCAGCCCGGAGAAGGGTGGACAACAGAAAAAATGCGGGGTGCTGGGGCATATGGGCCCTCCTTGTGCTGGGGTCAGCTTGAGATGAGGGCAGGAGAGCGGGCGGAGCCGTAAACAGGCGTAAGCAGCTTGGCTTAGCGACTGGGCTGGCTTCGCGCATCTCGCACGAGGTCGTGCTCAGGAGCGACGGTTGCGGCTTTGGTGACAGGCACGAACGCTTAGGCCAGGCGGCTGAGCCGCAGCGCTCTGTCCGGGCTATCCTAATCAGCGATGACGAAAGATGGCGGCAAGAAAGACAACCAGGGCCAGGACAAGAAGGCGCAGCAGTACGGCGTCACCCCCCAGAGCGTAGATTTCAACGACTGGTACAACGAAGTGGTCAAAAAGGCCGACCTCGCCGACAACTCGCCGGTGGCGGGCGCGATGGTCGTGCGGCCCTACGGCTCGGCGCTGTGGGAAAACATTCAGCGCTGGCTCGACGACCGCTTCAAGGCGAGCGGGCACGAATCGCTGATCTTCCCGACCCTCATTCCCATGAACTTCATCATGAAGGAGGCCGACCACGTCGAGGGCTTCGCGCCCGAGCTGTTCACGGTGAACAAGATCGGCACCGAGGAACTGGCCGAGCCCTACGTGATGCGCCCGACCTCCGAGACGATCATCGGGCACATGTGGAGCGGCTGGCTCAACTCCTACCGCGACCTGCCCTTCCTGCACTACCAGTGGGGCAGCGTGTTTCGCGCCGAGCTGCGGACCAAGGCGTTTCTCCGCACCTCCGAGTTTTTCTGGCACGAGGGCCACACCGCCCACGCCGACGAGGCCGAGGCCCGCGCCGAAGTGCGCCAGCAACTCGACCTGTACCACGAGTTCTGCCGCGACGTGCTGGCCCTGCCGGTGGTGCGCGGCGAAAAAACCGCCTCCGAGCGCTTTGCCGGGGCGGTCGCCACCTACTCCATCGAGGGCATGATGCGCGACGGCAAGGCGCTGCAATCGGGCACCTCGCACTACCTCGGCCAGAACTTCAGCCGGGCCTTCGATGTGAAGTACCAGACCCGCGAACAGAAAGAGGAATTCGCGCACACGACCTCCTGGGCCATCTCCAGCCGCATCATCGGGGCCATCATCATGACCCACGGCGACGACTCCGGGCTGATGATGCCGCCCCGCATCGCGCCCATTCAGGTGGTTGTGATTCCGGTGGGCCGCAAGGACAACTTCGACCAGATGGTGCAGGAAGGCGAGAAACTGGCCGCCGAGCTGCGCGCCCAGGGCCTGCGCGTCAAGGTGGACGGGCGCGACGGCGTGACCAACGGTTTCAAGTACAACGACTGGGAACTCAAGGGCGTGCCGGTGCGCATCGAACTCGGCCCGCGCGATCTGGAAAGCGGTGTGCTGGTCGTCAAGAACCGCCACAGCGAGGACAAAGAAACCCTGCCGCGCGCCGAAGCGGTCAGCGGCATGAGCGCCCGTCTGGACACCATCCACGACTTCCTGATGAAGCGGGCGACGGATTTCCTGCTGGCGAACACCGCCGAAGTGGACAGCTACGACGCCTTCCAGCGCGAAATCGAGGCCGGTCACTGGGTCCGCGCTTACCACTGCGGCGAGCCGGCGTGCGAAAAGAGCATCAAGGAAGACACCAAGGCGACCGCCCGCAATGTGCCCTTCGACGACGCCGAGTTCTTTGCCGAGCGCGGCGAGGGTCAGTGCGTGAAGTGCGGCCAGCCGAGCGCGTATGGCAAGCGGGTGCTGTTCGGGCGTCAGTATTGAGCGCCAGAGCATTTGACCAAACAATGGCTTTGCACTGTTTGACCCTCTACCAAGGGGAGAGGGCCTGCCAAAGGCAGGGGTGAGGGGTCTTTGTTACGTCAAATGCTCTAAAGAACGCGAACTCCGCCCCAGCTTCGGCTTGGGGCGGTTTTTTAGGCCATAGAGCCGATGTGCCGTGTTGGTTTGGGCGCTAGCGTGGCGTGGGGCCTATGACAGAAATGGTCACCTGGGAGGAGCGCCTGGCCTCGCTCTGGGAGCAGTTGGACACTCTCCCCGCCGCCGACTTCGTAGCCCGCATGGACGCCCTGGCTGCTCAGGCTCCCACCGAAAGTGTGGCGCTGTTCGAGCGAGCTGGGGCGCGGGATTCGGTCGGCAGGGAGGCCGAAGCAGTTCAGCTCTATGAGCAAGCCCTTGCCGCCGGCCTCAGCGGCGTTCGGCGCAGGCGGGCCGTCATTCAGCTCGCCAGTTCGCTGCGGAATGTGGGGCAGGTGGAGAGGGGACTGGCCTTGCTGGAAGCCGAGCAACAACGCGGCCCGGATGAACTGAGCGACGCCCTGAGCGCCTTTCTGGCCCTGATGCTGGTGGATACTGGCCGCGAACGGGAAGCGGTAGCGACCGTGTTGACCGCCCTCGCGCCGCATCTGCCACGTTATCAGCGCTCGGTGACGAACTATGCGCGACTGTTGACCGAGCCGGCGTAGAGTCGGGCCATGTCCGATGACCACGCCCTGCGCGAGCACCTGCGCGCCCTGCTCACCGAGCCTCAGGCGCACGCCACCCTTGATGACGTGYGCGCGGCTTTCCCATCGAGCGCCGCAACGAGCGCGTCGGCGAGCTGCCGTACTCGGCCTACGAGTGCTGTGGCACCTGCGCTTTACCCAGCGCGACCTGCTCAATTTTGTGCGGGAGAAAAACTACACGGAACCGAACTGGCCCGCCGATTACTGGCCGCACACCCAGGCGGCGACGGCGGAAGACTGGCAGGCCCAGGTCGAGGCCGTTCAGGCGGACCGCGCCGAGGTGCTGAAGGTGCTCGACCAGGCCGACCTCCTGGCCCCCGTCGCCCCCGGCAAGTCCCAGACCGTGCTGCGTGAGTTGCTGCTGGCCGCCGACCACGCGGCTTATCACACCGGGCAACTGGCGCTGCTGCGGCGCCTGCTCGGGGGCGGAGACTCGGCGAGCTGATGGGAGCCCGAATCCTGCGCCTGAACAGAAACGCCGCGCGGTTCGTGTGAGATGATGGCGGGCGATGAATCCTGTGTTTGTTCGTTCCGCTGTCGTGACGGGGCTGTTGATCGCGTTGGTCAACGTCCTGTTCGCGGGCCTCGATCACGGTTTCGAGCGCCTGCCCATCTGGTTTTACCTCGTGCAGCTCCTGATTCTCCCGGCTATGGCCCTCCCGCTGCGGATGTTCCCGCAGGCCGCCATGACCTCCGACTACCTGCGCCGCGCTGCGCTTTACGCCCTCGGCTGGGCGGTGCCCTACGCCATCTACAAATTCTCCTCCGACGCGCTCAACCCGGTGCTGTCGCCGGCAGGCTCGCTTATCAGCTATCTCTTCACCGTCATCCTGTTCGCGCTGTTGTTCGCGGCCATTCGCCGTCCGCCTGAACAGAAGAAATAAGCGCTGCACCACAAAAAGAGGGGGAGGGCCATGCCGCCTTCCCCCTCTTTTGGTTTTCTCTGCGTCCCTTAGGGCTTCATGCGCGTCAGCATCCGGGGAAAGGGAATCGCCTCACGGATGTGGTCGATGCCGGTCATCCAGGCGATGAAGCGCTCCAGGCCCATGCCGTAGCCCGCGTGCGGCATGCTGCCCACCCGCCGCAGGTCGAGGTACCAGTCGAAGGCTTCGAGCGGCAGTCCCTGCTCTTCGATGCGCGACTTGAGCAGCTCGTAGTCGTGAATACGCTCCGAGCCGCCGATAATTTCGCCGTAGCCTTCGGGCGCAATCATGTCGTCGCACAGGGCCACGCGGGGGTCTTCGGGGTCGGGCTGCATGTAGAACGCCTTGATGGCCGCCGGGTACTTCTCGACCATCACCGGACGGTCGAAGTGGTGGCCCAGAATCGTTTCGTGCGGCGCCCCGAGGTCGTCGCCCCACTCGACGGGCTGCACGTCCTCCTGCACGTTGGGCGGCAGGTCCTTGTCCTCGATGTGCTGCCGAATGATCTCCAGCGCCTCGGTGTAGGTCACGCGGGGGTAGTTCCCCTCGGCGGCCCCARCGAGCTTGCTTACGTCGCGGCCCAGCATCTCGAGTTCGGCGGCGCACTCGCTCAGGACTTTGCGGGCGAGGTGGCTCACCATGCGCTCTTGCAGMGCCATGTTCTCGGCGTGGCTGCTCGGCGCGACTTCGGGCTCGACCATCCAGAATTCGAGCAGGTGACGCCGCGTCTTGGACTTCTCGGCGCGGAAGGTGGGGCCGAAGTGTAGACCTTGCCGAAGGCGAAGGCGCCCGCCTCGGCGTGCAGTTGCCCGGTCTGCGAGAGGTACGCCTTGTCCTCGCCGAAGAGATCGATTTCAAAAAGTTCGGTGGTGCCTTCAGCGGCGTTGGGCGTGAAGAACGGCGCGTCGAAGCGCACGAAGCCCTCGCCGTGGAAAAACTCGACGATGCCGCGCTGCACGCAGTCGCGCACCCGCATGATGGCCCAGGGGCGGCGGTGGCGCAGCCAGAGGTGGCGGTGGTCCATCAGGAACTCGATGCCGTGCTCCTTGGGCGTGATCGGGTACTCGCCCACGTTTTCGGAAATGACGCTGAGGTCACGCACGCTGAGTTCCACGCCGCCGGGAGCCCGCTCGTCGGCGCGGACTTCGCCGGTCACGCGCACGGCCTGTTCCTGGGTCAGGCGCTTGGCGGCCTCGAACACGTCCTCGGCCACGTCGCCCTTGAACACGGTGCCCTGCACGAAGCCCGAGCCGTCGCGCAGCTTGAGAAATTGAATCTTGCCCTTGCCGGACTTGTCTTGCAGCCAGGCCAGCACCTCGACGGACTGCCCGATGTGCTGTTTCAGGTCTTGAATACTCGAACGGGTCACTGGGGATGAAGCAGTCATTGGGGGAAAGTATGGCAGAGGAGGGGCGAAAAGGCCCAGCGCTCCCGCTGCCTGAGCCGCCTCAGCAAAAAAAGGGCGGCAACCCCCACGCCGCCCCCGCCGCCAGCAGGCCGCCGAACGCCAGCACCTGGGCCAGCGTGCGCCCGAAACTCCCCGGACGCGGCACCGAGCTGAAAACGAAGGCCGCAATCGCCACCAGTGCGAGGGCATAAGCCGACGTCTCTGGCACCCGGACGCAGGGACCACGTTGCGCGGCGGCGAATTCGGCCAGGAGTAGCAGCCCGAGGCAGAGCAGCGCGGCAAGGGCCCAGGCGCCCGCGTGACCCGTGCCCCCGGAGCGGCGCATCAGTCCTGTGTGGGCTTCTCGTATTCAGGCCGGTCGCAGGTTTCCCGGAACACGAACTGCTCCAGCCGCTTGCGGTGGCGGCTGCTCCAGTCAATGGAAGGCCGCGCCGTTTCTTCCGGCAGGTAGCCGAGGCGGTAGACGGCCATCAGTTCGAGGTCGTCCGGCACCTTGAGCAGCTCCTGAATCGCCTGCCACTGCCGGGGAATCTCCATCGGTGTGCTGACGAACTGAATGCCCATGCCGAGCGTGCCCACCGTGTTCCAGATGTTCTCGATGGCGGCGCCGAGGCCGAACACCGAGTAAAAACCGCTGAGTTCGCCGGGGCGGTACTCGGATTTGTCGAGCAATGCGGCGAGCAGCAGCGGGCTGCCGGCCACCAGCTTGCGGTTGTCCTCGCCGAGTTTTTTGGGCACGCCGAGCTGCCGCATCAGCTTGAGGCCCGCGTCACTGAAGACCTGCCGGGTAAAGGGCTTGAGCGGCCCAGGCAGCCGGTCGATGTGAATCCCGTCGCGCCGCTCGTCCATCTCGGCTTCGGTAAAGCGGAAATAGCGGCGGTAGCGCTCAAAAAATACGCCCGCCTCGATCAGCTCGGTCATGCTCTGGCCCGAGAGGTCGGCGACCCGCGCAATCGTCCCGGGGTCTTCGATCAGCACGAAGCGCCACGGCTGCGAGTTGAAGTGGCTCGGCGCCGCCTGCGCGACCCGCATCAGCAGGTGCTGGTGCTCACGGCTCACCGGGTCAGGCCGAAAAGGCCCGTTGGTGGTGCGCCGGTTCAACATGCCTTCAATCAGTTCCATCGGGGGGCAGCCTAGCGCGCAGGGGCCAAAAGAACGCCCCGTTGCTGAAACGGGACCGGCAGCATGAATGACGCGGGCACTGATTTACCAGGCTCCCCACACCCCCAGCCCGAAGGCCGCCGCGCAGAGAAGGGCCCGCTGCCAGTGGTTCGCCCGGCCCGGTTTGGTGCGCGGCATGGTCAGCAGCAGCGCCAGGGCGGGCAGCAGCCATAGCCCCCGCAGCCCCGCCAGCAGGCCCGCGACCAGCACGCCCGCGCACACCGCGAAAAACAGCGCGTGGTGCGGCCAGCGGGCCAGGTCCCGGCGCCAGCCGAGTTGCAGCGACAGCCCGAGTAGGAGCAGCAAGGCCAGCAGCCCGGCACTCAGCAGCAGCGCGAGGTGACGCGGCGCCACGCTCAGCTCCCGGCGGGCGCTTCGTCCCGCTCTTCGAGTTGCTGGCTGATTTTTTCCTCGATTTTGCCGAGGTAAGCGGTGGTGGGGTCAGTGGCGACCACGAACGCCAGCCCGACGGCGAGCGCGGCGACGAGGCCCTGAAGTTGCAGCGTGTCGAGGTCCACGAAGGCGAGCGCGGCGGAGGCGACGCTGCCGAGCAGCAGGGCCACCAGACTGCGGTCCGCGCCCCGTTCACCGGCCACCCGGCGCGAGTTGGCGCGCAGGAAGGCCAGGGTCAGCAGCGCCCCGGCGAGCGGCCAGACCACGAACTGCTGCTGGGTGGCGACTTCCTCAGCGGTGCCGCTGCCGATGCCCTGGCCCAGCCCCACGCTGAGCATGATGATGCTGAGGGTCAGCGGCAGGTGGCCGTAAAACCACGGCAGCGTGCCGAGGGTCTGCCCGCGCGTGTGTGCCTGCAACAGCGGCAGCGCGCGCGCCTGGTCGAAGTACAGCCGCCACAGCGACACCGCGACTAGAATCGAGAAAAAGGCTGGCAGCAACGTCGTCCAGCCCAGGGTCTGCTGGCGGCTCCCGTTCACGACCTCGGTGATGATTTCCCCCAGCGCGATGATTTGCAGCAGGCCCACCCGCTCCGAGAGGTGGCCTTGATGCGGCAGCACCTGCTGACCGTCGCGGCGCCCGAGCAACGGGTGGAGCACGTCGAGCAGCAGCGCGGCCCCCCATACGGCAAGCTGCGCCCCCGAGCCGCTCGGCAGCAGCGCCGACCCCAGCCACAGCAGCCCCGCCGTGCCCACCACCGCCGAGGTGCGCCGCGAAAAGGTCACGTCGGCGGGCGTCTTGTGGTCGGCCCAGCGGTGCAGCCCGGCGTTGAGCAGGCGGTTGATGCCGAAGGCGACGGCGAAGTAGGTGCCGGTCTGTTCGAGGTCGCCGCGAATGATGACCGCGAGCAGCGCCACCGAAATCAGCTCGGCCACCGTGTCCCAGCGGTAGACGCGCCGCTCGTTGCCGTAGCGGGCGGCGAAGGTCGAGTTGCTTGCCCAGGCCCACCACACCGCCGTGAACAGCAGCAGAAAAATGCCGATGTTGGCGAGGCTGGCGTTCGCCCCGAGGCGCTTGGCGAGCTGGTCGAAGGCCACCACGAAAATCAGGTCGAAAAACAGTTCCAGCCAGCTGACCTTCTGTTCCTCGCTGGCGGGGGTGCCGGTCAGCTGGTCGCCGCGCGGCGCGTGGTTGCCCACCGTTTGCTGTTGCAGGGCGATGTTGTCGGGCTTGCCCTCCGGCCCTCCCGTCACCGCAGCCGCCCGAGGGCCTTACGAATCAGGGTGTCGGCGCTCGCTTCGGGGTCGGCGCCGAGCAGTTCGGCCACCGCCGCCCGCACCTGCGCCTCGCGGAAGCCGAGCGCGAGCAGCGCGTCCACCGCGTCGTGGCCCGCCGTGCTGCTGACCCGCGCCGGGCGTTTGCCGCCTGCCGCTCCGCTGGCCGCCGCCGCGAGGTGTTCGGGCACCTTGCTGCTCAGCTCCAGCGCGAGGCGCTCGGCGGTCTTTTTGCCCACGCCGCTCACGCTCGAGAGCAGTTTCACGTCGCCGCCAATGAGCCCTGCCGCGAGGGCCGACACCGGCATGGCCGAGAGCAGCGCGAGCCCCAGCTTGGGCCCCACACCCGACACACTGGTGAGCAGGTCAAAGAGTTTGAGGTGGTCAGCGTCGGGAAAGCCGAACAGCAGTTGGGCGTCCTCGCGCACGATGAAGCGGGTGGAGAACTCGGCGGCCTCGCCGGGCTTGAGCCGGGCCAGCATCCCCGCCGGGCACTGCACCTCGTAGCCCACGCCGCCCGCGACGACCACGGCGCTTCCCTCACGCACTTCACGCACCACGCCGGACAAGTAAGCAATCATCACGGGAAGTCTAGGGTACGGGCGGGGGAGGCAAATCTGGCGGCAGAGACAAAGCGCGGGCCGTGTAGTCGTTGGCCTTATAAATGGGGACCGTGCGGGCGCCCCAGCTCGCCCCGTATACTCCGGCGCATGATTGACGCGGCCCAAATCGACCACCTCACGGCGCTCGCACGGCTGGAACTGTCCCCCGCCGAGCGCCGGACTATGCAGCAGGACCTGACCCGGATGCTGGGCTACTTCGAGCAACTGGGCCGGGTGCCCACCGAAGGCGTGCAGGAAATGCAGCGCCCAGTGTCGCTGGTCAACGTGCTGCGCGACGACGCTCCCGGCGAGACGTTTCCGTCCGGCGTGGTGTCGGCCCTGGCGCCCGAAACCCAGGACGGCTTTATCCGCGTGCCGCGCACGGTGGACACCGAATAATTTCCTGCACCCAACCCCCGTCGCACCCCGAACCCCCAAGCTCCCTGAACCCCCAAGTTGGAGACGCCTGAATGCTGGACCTGAAATTTATCCGTGAGAACCCCGACGCCGTGCGCGAGGCCATTCGCGTCAAGAACGTGGCCCTTGACCTGGATGACCTGTTGCAGCGTGACCGCGACCTCGTGGCGCTCAAGCAGCGCGTGGAAGCCATGCAGACCGAGCGCAATGCCAACGCCAAGCTGGTGCCCAAGGCCAGCCCCGAGGACCGCCCCGGCCTGATTCAAAAGGGCAAGGACCTGAGCGAAGACCTCAAGGCGCTCGAGCCCCAACTGCGCGAGCAGGAAGACGCCCTGAAGCAACTGCTGCTGCGCGTGCCCAACATTCCGCTGCCGGGCGTGCCCGTCGGCAAGGACGAAGACGACAACGTGGAACTGCGCCGCGAAGGCGAGCTGCCTGGGTTCGACTTCACGCCGCTCGACCAGGTCGAGATTCTGGAAAAGCAGGGCTGGGCCGACTTCGAGCGTGTCGCCCGCGTCTCGGGCAGCCGCAGCTACCTGCTCAAGGGCGACGCGGCGCTGCTGGAAATGGCGGTGCTGATGTTCGCGCTCGATTTCCTGTCGCAGCGCGGCTTTACTCCACTTTCGACCACGGCGCTCGTCCGCCGCGAAACGCTGGTCAACTCGGGCCATTTCCCCGGCGACGAGGAATCGGTCTACAAGCTTGAAGGCGATGAACTGCTGCTCGCTGGAACCGCCGAGGTGCCGATCAATAGCCTCTACGCGGGCGAGCAGCTCAGCGCCGACGAGTTGCCGCTGACCTTCGCGGGTTTCAGCGCCGCCTTCCGCCGCGAGGCCGGGAGCGCCGGGCGCGACGTGCGCGGGCTGATTCGCGTCCACGAGTTCCGCAAGGTCGAGCAGTACGTCCTGTGCCGCGCCGACCAGGAAGAGGGCCTGAAATGGTTCGAGCGCCTGCTGAGCAACGCCGAGGGGCTGTTGCAGGCACTGGAGCTGCCCTACCGCGTCATTCAGAACTGCACTGGCGACATGGGCGCGGGCAAGGTGCTGATGTACGACATCGAAACCTGGGTGCCGAGCGAGCAGAAGTACCGCGAAACCCACTCCTGCTCGTACCTGGGCGACTGGCAGGCCCGCCGCACCGGCCTGCGCTACCGCGACGAGCACGGCAAGCTGCTCTACGCCCACACCCTCAACAACACCGGCATCGCCAGCCCGCGCATTCTGGTGCCGCTGCTCGAAAACCACCAGCAGGCTGACGGCACCGTGCGCGTGCCCGCCGCGCTGCGCCCTTACCTCGGCGGCAGGGAAGTGCTGGGCCAGCCGGTGCGCTGAGCACTCTCCGAAGTACAAAGAAGGCCCCTCCCCGCACAAGTCGTGGGGAGGGGCCTTTCATCTCGGCTCAGTGCCGAATCAGCGTCTTGAGGTCAGGTGCCCGGCGAATGTAGCCGGCTTCCACGTTCAGGTCGGCGTATTCCTGCAATGCCGCCGGGTCGATGGCAGTGGTGAAGCGGGTGCGGGCGTAGGCGCGTTGCAGCACCCGCAGGTCGAGCGTTTCGCCGGTCAGTTTCTGCAATTGCCGGTTCACGGCGTTCTGGGCGGCGGCGGGCGACTTGTTCAGGAAGGCCACGGCGCTCGCGTGGGCTTTCAGGAAAGCGGCCACGAGGTCAGGGTTGGCCTGCGCGAAGCGGGTGTTCACGATCAGGATGGCGCTGGGATAGTTGCCGCCGCGCCACACGGTCTTTTCGTTGCCGATGACCCGGTGCCCCTGCGCTTCGAGTGCCGCGCCCCAGGGTTCGGGCACCAGGGCGGCGTCGGCCCGCTTGCCCGCGAAGGCGGCCACCACGTCCGCCGGGGGAATCGGCACCACGGTCACGCTGCCGCCCGCCGCCTTGTCTTTCAGACCGTTTTCGCCGAGCAGGTGCCGCAGGCTGATGTCCTGGGTGTTGCCCAGGCTGGGCACGGCGACGATCTTGCCGTCGAGGTCGTGCGCCGTACGGATGCTGCTGTCCTTGCGGGCGACAAGCACCGCGCCCGCTTCGGCGGCGCCCGCCAGAATCTGCACCGGCACGCCCCGGCTCGCCGCGCTGATGGCCGGCCCCGGCCCGATGTAGGCGATGTCGATTTGCCCCGCCGCGAACGCCTCGGAGAGCGTGGTGCCCGAAACGAAGGTGCGGGCGTCGAGCCGGGTCTTGCCCAGCGCTTTTTGAAAGGTGCCGCGCTCCAGCCCCACCAGCGCCGGGGCGTGCGTCAAGTTGGGAAAATACCCTAGCCGCACGGTGCTGGCACTCTGGGCACCGGTATTCTGTGCACCGGCATTCTGGACGGTGGCGCTGGACAAGGTCAGGGCGGCGAGCAGCAGCAAACGGGTGCGGTTCATGGGAACTCCTTGGAAGGGTGGGTCAGGGGAAGCAAGGGAAATGAGCAGGGGAGAAGTGTGTAGGCTGTTCCGACACCCGGATGGTGCGGCGATGAACCTGTTTTGTAGGGTAGGCCCTAAAGATGACCAAAAAGGTCAACTGTTTAGGCAGCTGCGGGGGCTGACCTCGCGCTGACACTTTCCCGGCCCGGCCTTTCTAACCTGCCCCGTCCCCTGCCGGGCCGCGCCGCGTCATACTCGACCCTGATGAGAACCGTCACCGTGGGGGTCCTGGGCAGCGGCACCGTGGGCCAGAATGTCTTGCAACTGATCGAGCGGCGCCGGCCCGTGTTTGGTGACCTGGGCGTGCAAATCGAACTCGCGGGTGTGCTGGTGCGCGACGTGAACAAGGCGCGTGAGCTGCCCGCCGGGGTGCGCGTGACCGACAACTGCGACTTTTTGCAGGAGTGCGGCGTGGTCATCGAGGCGATGGGCGGCATTGAGCGCCCGCTGGAGCTGCTGCGGCCTTACCTCAAGAGCGGGCGCCCGGTGATTACCGCCAACAAGGCGCTGCTCGCCGAGAAATGGGACGAACTGCGCTCCTACGCGCTCGACGGCGACCTCTACTACGAGGCTTCGGTGATGGCGGGCACCCCGGTCATCGGCCCCATGAGCACCGTGCTGCGGGCGAGCACCTTTACCCGCTTGCAGGCGGTGCTCAACGGCACCTGCAACTACATCCTCACGCAGATGGAAGGCGGCAAGGACTACGCGGCGGCCCTCGCCGAGGCGCAGGCTCTCGGGTACGCCGAGGACCCACCCACCCTCGACGTGGGCGGCTTCGACACCGCGCACAAACTGGCAGTGCTCGCCCGTTTTTGCGCCGACGGCAACTTTCCCTACGAGCAGATCGAGGTGCAGGGCATCGAGCACGTCACCCTGGACGACATCGAACAGGCCCGGCAACGCGGCGAGCGCCTCAAGCTGGTGGCCGAGCTGCGGCGCGAGGGCCATGACACCCAGAGGGGGGGCTGGCGAGCCGTCGTCGCCCCGCAGAGCCTCCCCGCCGACCACCCGCTGTGCAYCGCCGGGGGCGGGCGCAACGCGATGGTCTACGAAGGCGAGGAATGCGGCCCGCTGATCTTCGCCGGGGGTGGGGCGGGCGGCATGGTCACGGCCTCGGCGATGGTGGGCGACCTGCTCGACTACCTGCTGGGCTTTCCGGGGCACGTGCCGCTGCACTAGAGCATTTGACAGAATGATCTGATCTGTTTTTGACCCTCTACCTTGATGGGAGAGGGCCTTGCGAAGCAAGGGGTGAGGGTGTCTTTTGCCGTCCAATGCTTTAAATAGGCTGAGCGAACTGGGCGGAACTCGGGGCATCGCCGTTTCTTAATCTCCGGTAAAGTCCGCTGCGACGGGCGCCGCTCATCCGGACGTCGTAAGCTGAGAGTCAGACGGCAATCCTTTCACTTCTCTCTTGCCGCCACAAGGAGCACTCATCATGGCTTACACTCTTCCCCAACTGCCCTACGCTTACGACGCGCTTGAGCCCCATATCGACGCCCGCACGATGGAAATTCACCACACCAAGCATCACCAGACCTACGTGGACAACGCCAACAAGGCGCTCGAAGGCACCGAATTCGCCGACCTGCCCGTCGAACAACTCATTCAGCAGCTCGACCGCGTGCCCGCCGACAAGAAGGGCGCCCTGCGCAACAATGCGGGCGGCCACGCCAACCACAGCATGTTCTGGCAGATCATGGGCCAGGGTCAGGGCCAGAACGGCGCCAACCAGCCCAGCGGCGAACTGCTGGACGCCATCAACAGCGCCTTCGGCAGCTTCGACGCCTTCAAGCAGAAGTTCGAAGACGCCGCCAAGACCCGCTTCGGCTCGGGCTGGGCGTGGCTGGTCGTCAAGGACGGCAAGCTCGATGTCGTGTCCACCGCCAACCAGGACAACCCGCTGATGGGCGAAGCCATCGCGGGCGTCAGCGGCACCCCGATTCTGGGTGTGGACGTGTGGGAACACGCCTACTACCTCAACTACCAGAACCGCCGCCCCGACTACCTCGCCGCCTTCTGGAACGTGGTGAACTGGGACGAAGTCTCGAAGCGCTACGCCGCCGCGAAGTAAGATTTTCACTGACAAGCCCTGGCCTCGGCTGGGGCTTTTTTATTTATCCTGCCGTCATGACTGGGCAGTCGCACCTTCTCTGGGCCGGGCTGCGGTGGAGCCTGCCCTTCGTCCTCGGCGGCGTCTTGCTGGTGCTGAGTGGCCTCCCTTCGCAGGTCGTCAACCTGTTGCTGGTGCTGCTGGCGCTGGTTGTTGGTGGCCTGGGGCTGTGGCGGCAGCGCTCCGGTCAACCGTTGAAAGCCACCGATGCCCTCATTTATCTGCTCGGCTTCGTTCTGGGCAGCGGGGTGCTGGCGCTCGTGGCGCTTGCCGCTGTGTACGGCCTGATGGAACGTTCTTTTTCCTTCTGACCCTCTACACTGCCCCCCATGCGAGTCCTCTTCATCGGCGACGTGTTCGGGCAACCGGGGCGGCGCGTGCTGCAAAATCACCTGCCCACCATTCGCCCGCAGTTCGATTTCGTAATCGTCAACATGGAGAACTCGGCGGGCGGCTTCGGTATGCACCGCGACGCCGCCCGGGGCGCACTCGAAGCGGGGGCGGGCTGCCTTACGCTCGGCAACCACGCCTGGCACCACAAGGACATCTACCCGATGCTCAGCGAGGACACCTACCCTATCGTGCGGCCCCTCAACTATGCCGACCCCGGCACCCCCGGCGTGGGCTGGCGCACCTTCGACGTCAACGGCGAAAAGCTGACGGTGGTCAACCTGCTCGGGCGGGTGTTCATGGAAGCGGTGGACAACCCCTTCCGGACGATGGACGCGCTGCTCGAACGAGACGACCTCGGCACCGTCTTCGTGGACTTTCACGCCGAGGCGACCAGCGAGAAAGAGGCGATGGGCTGGCACCTCGCGGGCCGGGTGGCCGCCGTCATCGGCACGCACACCCACGTGCCGACCGCCGACACCCGCATCCTGAAGGGCGGCACCGCCTACCAGACCGACGCCGGCTTTACCGGGCCGCACGACTCCATCATCGGCTCGGCCATTGAGGGACCGCTGCAACGCTTCCTGACCGAGCGCCCGCACCGCTACGGGGTGGCGGAGGGCCGAGCGGAACTCAACGGCGTGGCGCTGCACTTTGAGGGCGGCAAGGCGACGGCGGCAGAGCGCTACCGTTTTATCGAGGACTAAATTCGGTGCTCAGTCCAGGCAGGCCAGCGCGTGTGCCAGTTGCTCAGCGAACCCGTCTTGCGTTGTCCAGTCCCGACCAAAGAGAAAGTCCAGCGTTTGCCGATACTCCCGCAATGCAGTCAGGGCTGCAGAGCGCCACGCCTCTGAACTGAGGCTCAGCCTGCTGAAAAATGGACTGTCCTGGCTTTCTGGGGCTCTGCTCTGAGCATCGAGGAAGGCCAGTGCCCACTCGCCGTTCGTGCCCTCGGTGAGCCGCAACAGGCCGCCATCCTGGTGCCACACCGTGGCAATCACGCCTGGGCTGTGCTCCGCACTGCGAAAGCGCTCAAGCTCAGGAGCGGCGGGGCGGTCATGCAGCACGCTGGCAAGCAGAAAATGCACGTAACTCACCAGGTCATGGCCGTCCAGGGTCCAGAGGAAGGTAAAAATCCGGCCTGTTGCTGCCCGGAGGCCACCCCGGACTTCATAAAATGCCGCCGGGGTGAGGTCTTCGACCCGGACGACGCCCTGACCGCGTGAGAGCTGGCCGCATGTCCAGATGTCCGTGCCATCATCGGTGTACAGCAGCGACAGGGTGAGGTCACGGAGAGGCGGCACGTCACCATTGTGGCCTTTCCTCTTCAACCTCACCGGGTCAGGCGTCAAGCGCCCCCAGTCCTTTTCAAAGGAGCAACCATGGCACTCAACAACGATGTCAATCGCCTGGGCCGCATTCTCGGTCAGGTGCTCAAAGAGCAGGAAGGCGAGGCGTTTTTCAACCTCGTGGAGCAGACCCGCACCCTGGTGCGCGAGGTGCGGGCCGGGGGTGACCCTGCCCAGCTCAACGCGCTCCTCGGCAGCCTGAGCGAGAACGACGCGTCCAACCTCGCCCGCGCCTTTACCTGGTATTTCCAGCTCGTCAACATCGCCGAGGAGTACGAGCGGGTGCGCGTCTTGCAAAGCCGCAGTGGGGTCAGGTCGCAAAGCCTCGCGCAGGCGCTGGCGGACCTCAGAGAGCAGGGCCTGAGTGCCGAGGACGTGGAAAACCTGCTCGCCCGCGTGAACCTCGAACTTACCTTCACCGCCCACCCCACCGAGATGCGCCGCCGCACGGTGCGCTCTCACCTCGAGCACATCGCCCGCGAGCTGCCGGACCTCGGACGCGAATCGGCGCAGGAGCGCGTCGCCGCCCATGTGGAAGCGCTGTGGCGCACGCCCGAGCTGCGCCGCCTCAAGCCCACCGTGCTCGACGAGGTCAAGGGCGGCCTCAACTACATTTCGACCATCGCGCAGGCGCTGCCCAAGCTGGAGCGCGACCTGAGCGACGCTTTTCAGGCCACCTACGGGCGCGAGACCGCGGCCCACGTCCCGCTGCGCTTTTCGTCGTGGATGGGCGGCGACCGCGACGGCAACCCCTTCGTGACGCCGGAGGCCACCCGCGAGGCGCTGCAACTGCACCGCGAGCGGGCGCGGGAACTGCTGCTCGCGGCGCTGCGGCAGGCGTACACCGACCTCAGCCAGGAGGAGGAAGAGGACGCCGCCGAGGGCACCTACCGCACCGAACTGCGCGCCCTCCACAACGCCGTGCGCGATGGGGAACCGGTGGAGCTGCTCCCCCGCCTCGAAGCCCTGAATGCCCGCCTTCACGCCGACGGGCAGGAGCGCACCGCCTGGCAACTGCTGATGCCGCTGCTCTCGGTGGCCCGCGTGTTCGGGCAGCACCTCGTGAGTCTGGACATCCGCGAGCATTCCGGGCAGACCGGGGCGGCGGTGGCCGAACTGCTGAAGGCGGCGGGCGTGGAGGCCGATTATCTGGGCCTCTCCGAAGATGCCAAGCTGGAGCTTCTGACCCGCGAACTGCGCTCGCACCGCCCGCTGTGGCCTGCCGGGGCCACCTTCACCGAGACGCTCGAAGCCGTCATCGGGCCGATTCGGGAAGTGCAGGCCGCCGCGCGGCGGGTGGGGCCGCTCGCCTTCGGGCACTACGTCATCTCGATGTCCGAAAGTGTCTCCGACATTCTCGAACCGCTGATTCTCGCCCGCGAGGTCGGGTTCCGGGTGCTGCCGGTGCCGCTGTTCGAGACGCTCGACGACCTACAACACGCCCCCCGCATCGTCACCGACCTGCTCGCGCTGCCCGAGTACCGCGCGGTGCTGGGGGACGACATGCAGGAAATCATGATCGGCTACTCCGACTCCAACAAGGACGCCGGGTTCCTGGCCGCCAACTGGGCCCTGCACGAGGCGCAGCGCACCATCAGCGACGTGTGCCGCCGCGCGGGCGTCCGCTGGCGCTTCTTCCACGGGCGCGGCACCTCCATCGGGCGTGGGGGCGGGCCGGCGAGCCGGGCAATTCTGGGCCAACCTGCCGGAACGATTGACGCGGGCGTGCGGATTACCGAGCAGGGCGAAGCGCTCGCCGACAAGTACAGCCACCCGGTGCTGGCGCGGCGCAATCTGGAACAGGCCCTTTACGGCGTGCTGCTCGCGGCGGCCCGGCCCGTGGGCGACCCCCCCGCCGACTTTATGGCCGCCATGACCCGCGCGGCGGAGGCGAGTGCCACGGCCTACCGCGACTTCGTGCATGATCCGGACTTCCTGCCTTTCTTCGAGCGGGTCACGCCCATCCACGAAATCAGCCGCCTGAACATCGCCTCGCGCCCGGTGCGCCGCCCCGGTGCGCCCACGCTGGGCAACCTCCGTGCCATTCCCTGGGTCATGAGCTGGACGCAAAACCGCGCCAACCTCCCCGGCTGGTACGGGCTGGCCGAGGGGCTCGCTGAAATCGGCCCCGAGCTGGCAGCGAAGATGTACGCCGAGTGGCCTTTTTTCCACTCCATGCTCGACAACGCGCAGATGAGCCTCGCCAAGAGCGACCCGCTGGTGTTCGCCGAGTACCTGACCCTGCTGGAAGGCGCCAGCACCCGGCTGGCCGACCACCTGCGCGAGAGCTACGCCCGCACGGTGGCGGCGGTAGAAAGCGTCATCGGCGGCGAACTGATGCTGGGCGAGCAGCGGCTGAAAGAAAGCATCGCGCTGCGTAACCCCTACATCGACCCGATTCACCGCCTGCAAGTCGAACTGCTGCGCCGCTCGCGCTCGCACGAAGGCGGCCTGGACGAGTACGAGCGTCCGCTGCTGCTCACGCTGCAAGGAATCGCGGCAGGGGTGCGGAATACGGGCTGATACAAATTCCGATTGAATCCAGTTGTTTTGGATTCAATCCGAGCGGATGCGAGGAGGAAAAAAGACGGGTTTCGCGGTATGGAAGTACAGGCGGTGCTTTTCCGACTGTGCTGGAATGGAGCGGAATCTGTATGAGCAATGGTGCGGACAGTTTCGAGGGGATAGAGGGGAGGTCTCCGGTACGGTGAGGTTGCAATGACTTCACGCACAGGAGACCTGCTTCGATGTTACTGATTCTGCTGACCCTTTTGGCCCTGCCCGCCCATCAACATCGTTTTTTTGCTGCACTCATTCCGCTTTGGCAAGCCATTCCCGGTCGGATCAACGCCAGGAATTTCAGCGCTATAGCGGCTGGAACGAACGGACGCTCCGCCGCTGGTTTCAGAAGACCTTGCCGTGGGCGGAGCTGCACTGGGGCCTGCTGCAACTCCTGGTCCGACTGGGCGTGTTGGAGGGGCACTTCATCTTGGCCCTGGATGCCAGCTTCGTTCCCAAGTCGGGCAAGCACACTCCGGGGTTGGGGGCCTTCTGGAACGGTGCATTGCACCGTTCCGAAACCGGATTGGAGCTGTCGTGTCTGGCGCTGCTGAGCTGGTCGGGCCATCATGCGTTTCCTGTCCATGTACAACAAACTCAGCCGCGTGGACAGAAGGCCGACCGCCTCGAACAGTACCTGGATCAGCTGGTCTCTTTCCTGAAGCAGCGCCGGACCTGGTGAGCTCAGCATCTCCGGGTCGTGGTCGCCGATGGTCAGTACGCCAAGACGATGTTCATGGACGCCGTGAGTCGCGAAGGCTACGCCTTCGTGACCAAAATGCAGTGCAACGCCAACCTGCTTTACCCCTTTACCGGCGCACACCCCAAGCGGCGGGGAGGCCGGCAGAAGTGGGCTGGGAAGGTTGATTTCATCCACTTCGATGGGTGGGCCAGTGTGCCTGGTGAGGACCGAGAACGGGTGTGGACGCGCGTCGTGTGGGCACCCCATTACGCGCGGCTTCTCCGGGTCGTGGTCATCCAGAACGTAGATCGACGCGGCAAGGTGAAGGGGCACGTGGTGCTGTGCAGCACCGATCCGACGCTGCCAGCGGAGCAGATTCGGGCGCTGTACAGTGCCCGGTTCAGGCTGGAATTTGTGTTCCGGGACGCCAAGCAGTTTGCGGGATTGAACACGTGCCAGCTTCGCCGCACCGTCGCGCTAGAAAACCACTGGAATGCCGCCTTCTTTGCCCTGAGTCTGGGACGGGCAGAAGTCTTACTTGAAGAGGCAGGACGCCTCCAGCGTCCTGTCTCCCAGATGATGTTCTCCTACGAAGACATCAAAAGGCGGGCCTACAACCGGCTCTTTGCCCGCCGAATTCTTCGCAATCTCGGTCTTGAGGCACGATTCCACGAGTTGGAGAAACATCCGTCCAGGCCGCTTGACCTTGGCGTCAAAGCCGCCTAAAACTGTCCGCACCATTGATGAGGCTCAATGGAAAGGGGCGCCACGCGGTTGATTCAGCGTGGCGCCCTTCGTTCGTGATTTGAAGAAACTCAGACCAGCACGGGCTGAGCTCGCTGGCTCGTCTCGGTCATCACGGCGGGCAGCGAGAACCACAGCGAGCAGCGCAGATCACTCGCCGCAGAGGTGCCGGGGCGCAGGCGCGTCAGGACGCTGGCGGGCACGTCGATCTGCACGCGGGCGCCGATATAGGTGCGGCCCGCCTGGGGGAGTCGCACGCTCGACAGCCGGGCGGTGAGCGGCACGCTCAGGGCGCCGATGCGTCCGCTGCCGCTGACCTCGTAGTCGCCGTCGCCCAGGGCGGTCAGGCGCTCGGAGGTGAAAGCCAGCGGCGTACGGCTGCCGAACAGCCCGGCGAGCAGCGTATCGTCACGCCTTCGATAGTGCAGCGGCCCACCTCGACTTGCAGCCCCTGCGGGCGGCCATCGACCATGTCGAGCCAGCCGCGAACGTCGCTGAGTTGCCCGCGCAGCAGGCGGTGGTGCCGCACGGTGAAATCGATGCTCTGGCCGTTGTCTTCCAGTTCCCAGTGCTGGTGCAGGTTGGGGTCGCTCTGCGGCGTGACCTGGATGTTGACGCGCACGTTCACGTCGTCGCTCAGCGCGAGGCCGCCGAGTTCGAGCGTCTGGTTCCACTTCAGGCCCCAGGTGCTGCGGCGCAGGTACCCTTCCATGTCGGCGCCGATGCGCATTTCGCCGTAGAGCCCGCGCACCGGCTGGGTCACGTCGAGGTGAAACTCGTAGGGGTGGGTCTGCCCGTGCAGGCTGAGGTGCCCACGCACCATGAAGCTGTGGGAGGTGAGCACTTCGACGGTATCGCTCTCGAAGACCATCGTGGGGTACTGCGCGACATCGAAAAAGTCCGGCGCGAGCAGGTGCGCGTCGCGCTGCGCGTTCATGGTCGAGATGCTGCCCACCTCGATTTCCAGGCGAACCCATTGCAGTTCGCCGCGCTCATTGGTGCGTCCTTCGCCCTCGAAGCGCTCAAACCGGCCCCGAACCGTCGTCAGGCCCCGGCGACTGTTCAGCAGCGCTTCGATTTGGCCGCCATGCTAGGCAGCCCGGTCTTCCAACAATCTGACAGCGACTGGGCGCTGAAAAAGTCGGGATTTCGCCCCTTTGTAGAACAAGTCACAGAAGGAAAAAACGGGATAATGCCCCCGCTTGCCCCCGTTTTCTAAATGTGCTGAGTGGCCCGGCGGCCCTTATCCATCGAGCACCGTGTTGATCGCATCCAGAATCCGTTCCCCATACGCCTCGATGCGCTTTTCGCCCAGACCCGGCACCTCGGCCAGCTCGGCGAGCGTGCGCGGCTGCCGGGCGGCGAGGGCTTCGAGCGTGGCGTTGGTGAACACGACGAAGGCGCTGTAGCCCGTTTCCTTCATCAGCTCACGCCGCAGCTCGCGCAGGGCTTCGCTGAGGTCGGCGTTGGGGGCGGGCGGAACGGCTTCGTCGAACAGTGCGGCGGGGGCTGACGGTGCGGGCGATGGCGCACCCCCCGTCAACTCGGCCCGAATGGTCGCCAGAATCCGGTCCCCGAACGCCTGAATCCGCTGGCCTCCCAGTCCGAACACGTCCTTCAGCTCCTCGCTGCGGGTGGGCAGTTTGCGGGCGAGTTCGTCGATGGTCGCCTCGGGAAAGACCCACGACAGCGAGCGCCCCTGCTCGGCGGCGAGCGTGCGCCGCAGTTCGCGGAGGGCACCCAACACGCCGGGATGCGCGGGCTTGGGCTGCGGTTGCAACTCGCCTTTGCTGCCGAGCACGTCCAGCACCGCGTTGTTATTGCGCGCGCCACGCACCGCCGGGTCGAAGGCCGGGCTGTCTAGCAGGTTTTCCGGTCCCGCCTGGCCCCCGCCGCTGGAGTCGCGCACGACCTGCAACACCTCGTCGCCGTAGGCCGCCAGTTTGCGTCCGCCGACGCCGCTCACGGTGCCGAGAGTCGCGTGGCTGCCGGGGCGCAGCTCGGCAATCGTTTTGAGGGTCGCGTCGTGAAAGATAGTGTAGGGCGGTAGGCTCAGCTCCTTCGCCTTTTGCAGTCGCCACGCCCGCAGCGCCTCGAACAGCGGGGCGTCGTGGCTGTCCAGAGCCGCGCGGCTGGCACTCGCCCGGTCGCGCTTGCTCTTGCCCGCGCCCGGCAGCAACGTGTCCTCGCGCAGCAGCAGCTTTTGCCCCTCTTTGAGGATGCCGCGCGACTTGCCGGTGGCCCGCAGGCCGAAATGGTCGTCGGCGCTCAGGTATCCCAGGCTGACGAGCTGGCGCAGTACCGAGCGCCACAGCTTTTCGTCGTGTTCCTTGCCCACGCCGAAGGTCGGGAGCTGGTGGTGCCCCTGCGCGAGCACCTTGTCGGTTTCGCGGCCCAGCAGCACGTCGGTGAGGTGCGCCGCCCCAAAACGGTTGCCGGTGCGAATGGTGGCCGACAGCGCCATCTGTGCCTCGCGGGTCAGGTCGCGCACACGCGGCGGGTTCAGGCACACGTCGCAGTTGCCGCAGGGCTCGGACAGTTCCTCACCGAAGTAGTGCAGCAGCACCTGACGGCGGCAGGTCGCGGCCTCGCAGTAGGTCAGCAGCGCGTCGAGTTTGCTCGCCTCCACCCGCTTGACCTCCTCCGGCGCGTCGCTCTGGGCGAGCATCCGGCGCACGTTCACCACATCGCTCAGGCCGTAGACCATCCACGCGGTGCTCGGCAGCCCGTCGCGCCCGGCGCGGCCCGTTTCCTGGTAGTAGCCCTCCATGCTCTTGGGTAGGTCGAGGTGAGCCACGAAGCGCACATTCGGCTTGTCGATACCCATCCCGAAGGCGACGGTCGCGCACACGATGACGCCTTCCTCGTTCAGAAAGCGCTCCTGCACGTTGTTGCGCTCGGTTGAGGAGAGGCCGGCGTGGTACGCGAGCGCATCTATCCCCTGGGCCTGCAACCACTTCGCCGTTTCTTCCACCGACTTGCGCGAGAGGCAGTAGACGATTCCGGCGTCCCCAGGGTGCTCCTCGCGGATGAAGTGCAGCAGTTGCGTCTTGGGGCTGTCCTTGAGGCCCACCCGGTACTGAATGTTGGGCCGGTCGAAGGAGGAGACGAACTGCGGCGCGTCCTCCAGGCGCAGCACGCTCTTGATGTCGGCGCGCGTCCGCTCGTCGGCGGTGGCGGTCAGGGCGACGCGGGGCAGCTCTGGAAAGCGCTCGGCGAGCACGCTGAGCTGCTGGTACTCGGGCCGGAAGTCGTGGCCCCACTGCGAGACACAGTGCGCCTCGTCGATGGCGAACAGGGCGACGGGCGCGCGCTCCAGCAGGTCGAGGGTGCGCGGCATCAGCAGGCGTTCGGGGGCAACGTACAGCAGGTCGAGGTCGCCCCTGAGCAAAGCGTCTTCCACCTCACGCGCCTCGTGCGGCAGCAACGTCGAGTTGAGGAAAGCCGCCCGCACGCCGTTTTGCCGCAGGGTGTCCACCTGGTCTTTCATCAGCGCAATCAGCGGCGACACCACGATGCCGGTGCCGGGCCGCAGCAGCGAGGGCAGCTGGTAGCACAGGCTTTTGCCGCCGCCGGTGGGCATCAGCACCAGCGCGTTGCCACCTTCCGCCACCTGCTGCACGATCTCGCCCTGCACGCCCCGGAAGGCCGGATAGCCCCAGATGGTCTGGAGCAGATGCAGGGCGCGGTCGTGGAGGGCGGCAGGAGCAGCGGTCATCTCCCCAGGATAGCGCGTTTACGTTGTGGGCAGAATCATGGAGGCCCCCCGCTGCGTACCTTGACACCCCCCCGGCCCGCCCCTACCCTGGGGCCATTATTTACGTCCCGGCTGTCACGCAACCCAGCAGGCCCGCCTTCCTTTGGGGCAGGCCTGCTTCGTGCGCCTTTGATCTGGAGGCTTCATGAAGAAACTGCTCCTCACCGCCGCCCTGCTCGTTGTTCCCACCGCCGCCGCCCAGAGCGGCACCCTGGTCTTCGGGGGCAACGGCGAACCCGTCAGCCTCGAACCGGCCAACATCACCGACGGCATCTCCATCAACGTGCAGCGCCAGATCTACGACACCCTGATCGACTTCAAGGACGGCACCACCCAGCTCGTGCCCGGTCTCGCCACGAGCTGGAAACCCAACGCCAACGCGACGAGCTGGACTTTCACCCTCCGCAAAGGCGTCAAGTTCCACGACGGCACGCCGTTCAACGCCGACGCCGTGGTCTTCAACCTGACTCGCTGGTGGGACAAGAACCACCCCTACAGCCTGCGGAAAGACGGCCGCACCTTCGAGATCGTGGGCGACCTGCTCGGCGGCTACAAGGGCGACGCCACCTCGGTCATCAAGAACGTGGTCAAGGTAAACGACTCCACCGTGCGCGTGGACCTCACCAAGCCCTCCAGCGTGTTCCCCGACGTGATCGCGTCCGGGTACTTTGGCATCGCGTCGCCCACCGCCATCAAGGAGCAGGGCGCCAAGTACGGCACCCCGGCGGGCAAAGCCGTGGGCACCGGCCCCTTCATCTTCCAGAGCTGGAAGTCGGGCGACCGCGTGACCTTGACCGCCAACAAGAACTACTGGGGCACGAAGGCTAAGGTCGCTACCGTCATCATCCGCGCCATCAAGGACCCCAGCCAGCGCCTCAACGAGCTTCGGGCCGGGACCATCGATTTCGCCAACGACATGGTGCCCGACAGCCTCAAGGCCATTCAGGCCGACAAGAACCTCGTGGCGGTCAAGCGCCCCTCGTTCAACGTGGGCTTCGTCAGCCTGAACAACCGCAACAAGTACCTCAAGAACGCCAAGGTCCGTCAGGCGATCAGCATGGCGCTGAACAAGAAGGCCATCGTGGACGCCTTCTGGCCTGGCCTCGGCCAGAGCAATGCCAGCTTCGTGCCGCCGGACCTCGCCCGCTACAACTCGTCCAAGGTGCCGGCGGACTACAAGTTCGACCCCGCCGCCGCCAAGAAGCTGCTCGCCGACGCGGGCTACCCCAACGGCTTTTCCATGGACCTGTGGTACATGCCCGTCAGCCGCCCGTACTTCCCGAGCCCCAAGCCGATTGCCGAAGCGATGGCCGCCGACCTCTCGGCCATCGGCATCAAGGTCAACCTCAAGACCGAAGACTGGGCCAAGTACCTCGAAGACCGCAACAAGGCTCCCGGCTTCGACATGTACATGATCGGCTGGACCGGCGACTACGGCCACCCCGACAACTTCTACTCGGCCTACTACGGCCCCAACGGCAGCAGCGACATCGGCTACAACTCGGTGCAGATCCAGAACCTGCTCGAAAAGGGCCGTGCCGCCAAGACTGAAGCCGAGCGCAAGTCGATCTACGGCCAGATTCACGAGCTGACCTACAACGCCGCCTACCGCATTCCCATCGTCCACAGCCAGCCGCTCGCCGCCGCCCGCACCTACGTCAAGGGCTGGGTGCCGAGCCCGCTGGGCAGCGAGTCGTTCAACAACATCTCGCTCGTCGGCAAGAAGTAAGCGCGGTCGAGAAGTTACAAAAATAAAGAAGGGGCGCAGAGGGAAACCCCCTGCGCCTCTTCTTTGGCTTTACAGGATTTGACAGATTGAGGCCTGTTCAGAGCTCGACTGGATGCCCCCTCACCCCTTGCTATGCAAGGCCCTCTCCCACCAGTGGAGAGGGTCAAGAGCAGAAATAGCTTTTCCGTTAAATGCTCTATTACACCCGCACCAGGAAGGCCGACTCAATCACGTCCAGGTCCCGAATCGCCTGAAGCTGCTCGGGCGTCAGGCTGTCGTCGAGGGTGAGGGTAAAGAGCGCCTGCCCGCCCTTCTCGGAGCGGCCCAGGGCCATGCCCGCGATGTTGATGCCCCAGGTGCCGAGCAGGTTGCTCAGCTTGGCGACGGCGCCAGGCTTGTCGAGGTTGGAAGCGATCAGGATAAAGCCCTCGGGTTCGAGTTCCACCCGGTAGTCGCGCAGACGGGTCAGGCGCGGCGACTTGCCGAACACGGTGCCGCCGACCTTGCGAGTACGCTCCTTTTCGCCGCTGCGGTTGAGCACCCGCACGATCACCTCGGTCTGGTAGTCGGGGCTGTCTTCTTCCTCGCGCACGCTCAGGGTCACGCCGCGCTCGCGGGCGAGGGCGCGGGCGTTGATCATGTTGGGGTGCTCGTCGGTGCTGCCCGACAGGTAACCCATCAGCACGGCGGTCACGACGGGGGAGGGGTCGGTGGGAAACTCGCCGCGGAAGGTGACTTCGACCTCGTGGGCACCAGGCAGCAGCTGCGCCAGGATGCGCCCGAGCTTCTCGCCGAGGTCGAGGTACCCGCCGAGCTGCTCCATCGTCTTGGCGTCGAGTGCCGGGGCGTTGACAGCTCCCTTACTCACGTCGCCGTGCAGCGCGTCGAGCACCCGGCTCACGATTTCGGCCCCCACCCGCTCCTGTGCCTCTCGGGTATTGGCACCGAGGTGCGCGGTGATGCCCAGGTTCGGAGCGCCCAGGAAAATGTGCTCGGCGGTGGGCGGCTCGTCCACGAACACGTCCACTCCCGCTGCGAAGAGGTGCCCGGCGTGCAGCGCGTTCACCAGCGCCTGCTCTTCGATGATGCCGCCGCGCGCCGCGTTGACCACGATGGCGTCTCTTTTCAGGAGGGCGAGTTCGCGTTCACCGATCATGCCGCGCGTCTCGTCGGTGAGCGGCGTGTGCACGGTCAGGGCGTCCACCTGCCCCAGCAGCTCGTCGAGGCTGGCGGCGCGCTGCACGCCGAGGCGCTCGAATTTGTTCTCGGGCACGTAGGGGTCGTAGGCCACGACGTTCATGTGCAGCCCCTGCGCTCGGTCGGCCACGATGCTCCCGATGCGCCCCAGCCCCACGATGCCCAGCGTCTTGTCGGTGAGTTCCAGACCCAGGAACTTGCGGTCCCACTCCCCGGCGCGGGTCTTGCGGTCGCTGCGGGTCAGGCCGCGGGCGGCGGCCATCAGGTGCATCACCGCGAGTTCGGCAGCGGAGACATTGTTGCTCTCCGGCGCGTTCAGGACGAGCAGGCCCCGGCGGCTGGCGTACTCGAGGTCGATGTTGTCCACGCCCACGCCCCCGCGCCCGATGACTTTCAGGCGCGGCCCGGCGGCGTCGAGCAGTTCGCGGTCCACCTTGGTGCGGCTGCGGGTGATCAGCGCGTCGTAGTCGGGCAGGCGGCGCAGCGTTTCCTCGCGCTCCAGGTTGCCCTGGTAGTCGATCTGGAACCCCTCGTGGTCGAGGTTGCCGGGGTTCATCTCGTCGCAGATCAGCACGCGCAGCGGCGCAGTGGGGGTCTGGGCGGCGGTCTGGGCCGGGGTCGGAGCGGGAGCAGTCATGGTTCAGAGGGTAGTCTCCTGGCCCGCGCCCGGCCTGCGGGCTGGCTAGGGAGGGGTATCCTGAGAGGCATGACCGACCCCGCGTCTCCGACCCCGGCTGCCGGAGCGGCGCAGCACCGCCGGGAGGCCCCCCGCAGCGTGCGCGCCGCCGTGGTGACCATCAGCGACACCCGCACCCCGGACACCGACGAGAGCGGGCGTTACCTCGCCGAGCAGCTCACGGCGAGCGGCCACGAACTCGTCGAACGGCTGATCGTGCGCGACGACGCGGTAGAAATTCGCTCGGCGGTCGTGCGGCTGATGCGCGTCGCCGACGTGGTGCTCACCAGCGGCGGCACCGGCATCGCCGGACGCGACGTGACGGTGCCGGTCATTGAGTCGCTGCTCGTCAAGCCGATTCCCGGCTTCGGTGAACTGTTCCGCATGCTCTCCTACGGGCAGGTGCGCGGCGCGGCCATGCTGTCGCGGGCGCTCGGCGGATTGGGCCGGGGGGCACTGGTGTTCGCCCTCCCCGGCAGCCTGGGCGCTGTGCAGACGGCCTGGGAAGGCATTCTGCGCGACGAGCTCGGGCACCTCGTCTACGAGATGGTGCGTCAGGGTCAGCCTCAGGCCCGCCCGGCAGCGCCCGTCCCTGCCCCCGCCGCGCGTGAGGCGCTGTTTACCGACCTGTCGAGCCCCCCGCCGCTTGACGTGCCGGGCACACCACTGCCGGCGGCCCCCGCCAGCGACTGGGCCGGGCACCGACGCGGCGCGGCCCTGGGCACGGCGGGCGAAGCGCAACCCGGCGTCAAGCTCGGGCGCCACAGCCAGCACCCCAGCACCTACGAGCGCACACCTTTGGTGCGGCCCGGCGACGCGGCGCGCACCCCAGGCGAAGAGGAACGCTGAACCCGGTGTGCCCGCCCCCGCTCTGCTATAAGTCTGCGGCATGACGGCTGCTTTGCCCCTTACGCTGCTGGCGCCCACCGGACTGCCGGGGGTGACCTGGCTCTACGCGCTCGCGCTCGGGGCGCTGGCGGTCTTCTGGTGGGTGCGGGTCGCCCGCGAGGCGCGGCGGGGCCGGGCGCCGCGTCAGGCGTGGTGGTTCGTGCCGGGGCTGCTCGCACTGCTGCTCGCCGGGCCGACCGAGTTGCCCGCCCTGTTCGGCATTGGAGCCGCGCTGCTGCTGCTCGCCGAATACTGGCCGCTGGCCTACGCACGGCCCCGCAAGCAGGCGGTGAAGGGCGCGGCGCGGCGCCCTGGCCTGTCGTGGCCGCTGGTCGGATTGGGGTTGGCGTTGTTTTTGCTGTCGAGCGCCCTGCTGACCGGCACGGTCAATTTGCCTACCGTGATGGTGGTGGTGGGCGGACTGGTGGCCGGGGTGGGCGGCCTGCTCTCGGCTGCACTGTGGCCCCGCCCGGCTCGCGCGCTCAACGAGCCGGGATTTGAGTTGCGCTGGCAGACCCCGTTGGTGCCTGAGTGGCCCGAATTCAGCCTCGCCCTGACCGAGGGCGGCGTGCAGCTCACGAACGCTTCGCCGCAGCCCCTGCGGGTGGCTGGCTGGTCGCCCGCGCACGCCAATGCCTGGCTGCGCCTGCGAAGTGCCGAGGGAAGCCGCATCAACGTGCTGCCCGCTGGTCAGAGTGCCTATCTGCCACTTCATCCCCACGAGTCGGGCCTGCGCGTCTGGTACACCCTGCCCGGCGACCCGCAGCAGCCCCGGCTGTTCCGCGCCGACTGGACCCCCGCTGCGGCGCAGGCGGACCGGGTTTTGAACTGATTCCAGCTTTGCCCTGAAACACGAAAAAAGCCCCCGCAGTGGGGGCCTTCTTGTTGGTTCTTCGCGCCTTCGGCTTACTTCTTGCTGATCTTGACGCCCTGCGAACGCAGCAGGCGGCGGGCGGTGTCGGTGGGCTGGGCGCCCTGCGCGATCCAGTGGTTGGCGCGCTCGACATCGATCTTCAGGAAGTTCTCGCTGGTCTTGCGGGGGTCGTAGTGGCCCAGGCTCTCTATGTAGCCACCGTCGCGGGGACGGCGCACGTCGGCGACGACGATGCGGTAGTGGGGGTTGTGGGCCGAGCCGAAGCGGGACAGACGAATTTTCACCATGTGCAGTAGACCTCAGGGGTTGATTTCGAGGGTATCGTCTCCGGAGTAGGTGCCCGAAGAACATGCGCCCGTCAGCAGCCAGAATCGGAGCGCACCGAACAACCCTATCAGAAAGCGGAGAGCCTGGGCAAGGGGGCACGGGCAAGTCATCAGCGAGATTAGTTGACATTCCGCGACCTATGCTGGGCGGTAATGCCCAGGCCCCGTCTGCCCGCCGTTTCTGTGCCGCCCTTGCCCGCGCTGCTGCTGTCCATGCTGAGTGTTCAGGGGGGCGCGGCCTTCGCCAAGTCGCTGTTTCCGGCGCTGGGGTCGGCGGGCACCACGGCGGTGCGGGTCACGCTGGCGGCGCTCCTCCTGCTGCTCGTTTTTCGTCCGAATCTGCGCGCCCTGACCCGCAACGACTGGCGGGCCATCGTGCCCTACGGAGCCGCGCTGGGGCTGATGAACCTGAGCTTTTATTTCGCACTCGAGCGGCTGCCGCTGGGTCTCGCCGTCACGCTGGAATTCGTGGGGCCGCTGCTGCTCTCACTCTTTCTCTCGCGCCGGGTGACCGATGTGGGCTGGGTGCTGCTCGCCGCGCTGGGCATTGTCCTGATCGCGCCGGTGGGGGAGAGCGCCGGGCATCTCGACCTGACGGGCGCGGGGCTGGCGCTGCTCGCCGGGGCGTTCTGGGCCGCCTACATCGTGACCGGGGGCGCGGTGGGGCGGCGGGTGCCGGGCACGACGGGCGTGGTGGCGGGCATGTTGGTGGCGGCGCTGGTCGTGCTGCCGTTCGGGGCGGCGCARGCGAGCGTGGTGCTGATGCGGCCCGGCTTGCTGCTCGCGGGGCTGGCGGTGGCGCTGCTCTCGTCCGCGCTGCCGTACTCGCTGGAAATGATCGCGCTGCGGGCCATTCCGCCGCACATCTTCGGCGTGCTGATGAGCCTCGAACCGGCCATTGCCGCGCTGAGCGGGTGGCTGCTGCTGCACGAGGCGCTGACCTCCCGGCAGTGGCTGGCGCTGCTGTGCGTGGCGGCGGCGAGTGCGGGCATCTCGCTGACGGCCCGGCGTCCGGCGAGGGCAGAAGTCTGAAGAATGGCTGCATCTGCCGCGCCTCGCCGGTTGGTAGAGCCTGTCAGTCTAGCAATCTGACTTTTTATAAAAAATATGTAAATAGCATAGTAAGGGTGTCACGGCTGGGTGTAGAACTGGGACATGCTGTCAGAGCGAAAACCCTACAAGAGCGACCTGGATGACGAAACTTACCTCTTCATCCTGCCTTACTTTCTGCTCGCTCCAGAAGACGCTCACCAGCGCGTCTACCCGATACGTGAAGTCCTCAATGCCGCTCTGTGGATTGGCCGCACAGGGAGTCAGTGGGAGTACCTCCCACACGACTTTCCGCCATACAAAATTGTCCATCAGCAACTGATGCGGTGGTTTGAACGAGGTTGCTTCGAGAACCTCGCTCACGACCTGCATTCACTGGTTCGCGAGGACGCCCTCAAGGAGGGCGTTCCTACCGTTGCCATCGTGGATAGCCGCACTCTGCAAAGCACGCCCGAGAGTGGCGGACGTGCTGGATATGACGGTGGAAAGCGTCGTAAGGGCAGCAAAATCCACGCTGCTGTCGACACGATGGGTAATGTCATGACGTTGCTCGTCACCCCTGGCAATGAGCAAGACCGAGAACAGGTCTATGACTTGTGCCGCGAGGTGCAGCAGGTCACTGGTGACCACATTGATGTCGTTATCGCCGACCAGGGGTACACCGGAGAGCAGCCGCAGATTGATGCTTCCTTGAACGATGTGGAACTTGTTGTGGTGAAACGCCCGACTGGAGCGACGGGCTTTGTGCTGCTTCCGTTGCGATGGGTGGTTGAACGGACATTCGCCTGGACAGCACGTTTTCGCCGTCTATCACGTGATTTGGAGAGGCTGCAAAGCAGTCTCCTCGGCTTTCACTGGCTCGCGGTATCTGTTACGCTCCTAAACAAATTAAAGCCAATTCTTGGCTCGCTAGCCTGACAGCCTCTAGGCTGAAGGTCTGATGCCTCTGACATCTGCCCTGCTGTTCCTGTCCGCCCTTCCCCTGAGCTGGAGTGCCCGGTGAGCGGCGGCTTGGTCGCCCTGCTCGACGACGTGGCAGCGATTGCCAAACTCGCCGCCGCTTCGGTGGACGACATCGGCGCGGCGGCGGGCCGGGCGGGAGCCAAGGCGGTCGGCGTGGTGGTGGACGACACCGCCGTCACGCCGCGTTACGTCGCCGGCTTCCGGCCCGAGCGCGAGCTGCCGGTCATCTGGAAAATCGCCAAGGGGTCGCTGTTCAACAAGATTGTCCTGATTCTGCCGGTAATACTCCTGCTCAGCCAGTTCGTGCCGTGGGCGATGAACCCCCTGCTGATGCTCGGCGGGCTTTACCTGAGTTTCGAGGGCGCCGAGAAACTGTATGAGGCGCTGACTGGCGGCGACCACGATGAGGCGGGAGACGCGGCGGCTGTTGGCACCCCCGAGCACGAAAAACAGATGGTGAGCGGCGCCATTCGCACCGATTTCATCCTCTCGGCGGAGATCATGGTCATCGCGCTCGCTGAAGTGACCGAACAGGCGCTGTTCGTCCGCGCCGTCACGCTGGTGATCGTCGCCCTCCTGATCACGCTGCTGGTGTACGGCGTCGTCGGCCTGATCGTCAAAATGGACGACATCGGTCTGAAGATGGCGCAGGGGCGGCTGGGCACGACCCGCGCGCTGGGTCGGGGGCTGGTGCGGGGAATGCCGGTCGTGATGTCGGTGCTCTCGGTGGTCGGCACGGCGGCGATGCTGTGGGTCGGCGGACACATTCTGGTCTCAGGGCTGGAAAAGTTCGGCTTCGGCTGGCTCGCCCACGCCATTTACCACGACGCGGAGGCGGCGGGCCACGCCCTGCCTTTCCTCGGCGGCGCGGTGACCTGGTTCGTGGAAACGCTCGGCTCGGCGATGGTCGGCCTGGCGGTCGGCGCCCTGATCGTGGGGCTGCTGCATCTGCTGCCCCGTAAGGAGCACTGAGCTCTGGGCAAATTCAGGCAAAGGAGGCGCCTGGGCCGCGGCCTGGGCGCCTGCTGACTGGCTTTTCTGCGTCCGAATGCACCATCCGGGCTGCCCGGGCGCTATACTGTCTGGCTGTGACGTGCGCCGCCTGACGTGAACGATGCTTTCCCCGGCGCACCCCGGAGCGTAGCCCCCCTTCACGTTGACCGAGGCTCTAGAGCAGCCTCTCAGGAGAATTTTGAGTTACTGGCGCAACGAAATCAAACCGCTGCTGGACGCCGAAACCGGCACCCTGTTCAAGCAGGCCCCCATTCGCGTGACCCTGGCCTTTCCCAACCGCTACTCGGTGGGCATGGCGTCGCTGGGGTATCAGGTCATCTACCGCATGTTCAACCAGGAAGAAGGCGTCGCCTGCGAGCGGGCCTTTTTGCCCGACGACGTGGACGCCTTCGAGCGCACGGGGCAGGCGCTGCCCACCGTGGAATCGGGCCGGGCGGCGGGCGACTGCGAACTGTTTTCCATCAGCGTGAGCTTCGAGCTCGACCTGACGAACATCATTCGCCTCATTGACGTGGCCGGCATGAACCCGCTGCGCGAGGAGCGCGACGAGACCGACCCGGTGGTCATGATCGGCGGGCCGCTGACCTCGTCGAACCCTTACCCACTGACCCCTTTTGCCGACATCATCATCATTGGTGACGGCGAGCAGATCGTGCCGGTGGTCTCTGAGGCGCTGCGTGAATCGAGCAGCCGTGAAGACTTCTACGACCTGATCGACGGCGTGCCCGGCGTGTTCCTGCCGGCCCGCCACGTCCACGAGCCGACCTGGGCCACCGCGCCCAAGGAACTGCTGCCGGCCTACAGCCAGATTGTGACGCCGCACTCGGAGCTGAGCAACATGTTTCTGGTCGAAGCCCAGCGCGGCTGCCCGCGCCCCTGCACCTTCTGTCTGGCGCGCACCATGTACGGCCCCAACCGCAACAACCAGGCGCAGGAACTGCTCGACGTGATTCCGGACTGGGTGGAAAAAGTCGGGCTGGTCGGGGCGGCGCTCTCGGACTTCCCGCACACCAAGTTTGTCGGCAAGACCCTGACCGAGCGCGGCGTCAAGCTCGGCGTGTCCTCCATCCGCGCCGACACGGTAGACGCCGAACTCGCCGAGATTCTCAAGGCGGGCGGGCTGCGGACCTTCACCGTGGCGAGCGATGCGCCCAGCGAACGCCTGCGCCGCTGGCTGAAAAAGGGCATCACGACGGAAGACCTGCTCAAGACCGCGCAGATCAGCCGCGACCTGGGCTTTTCGGGCCTCAAGGTCTACATGATGATCGGCCTCGGCCCGGAAAACGACGACGACATCACCGAGCTGATTTCGTTCACCAAGGAACTCGCGGGCATCAACCGCATCGCGCTCGGCATCAGCCCCTTCGTGCCCAAGCGCCATACGCCGCACTTTGCCGACCCCTTCGCAGGCGTGCAGACGATTGAAAAGCGTCTCAAGCGTATTCAGAAGGAGCTGCGGACCACCGCCGAACTTCGCAACGTCTCGGCCAAGTGGGCCTGGGTCGAGAGCGTCATCGCGCGTGGCGGCCCCGAAGTGGGCATGGCCGCCTATCAGATTTACCGCAACGAGAGCATCGGCGCCTGGAAAAAAGCGCTGGACGAGGTGGGCTGGCAAGACGACTTCGAGGCCAACACCCCGAGCATCGGCCTGCCGCCGGGGCAGTACGAGAGCAAGGAAGTCAGCGCCCACGCGCAGGGCTTAGCCGTCTAAAAAAAGCAGACTTGAAAAGGAGAAGCGAGACGCAGCGAAGATGCTGGCGTCCCGCTTCTTCGGTTGGGCTCAGGCCCGAAAGACAGCTTTGAGCACCGCGTACCCCACGACGTACAGGACGCCGTAGAGCACCAGAACGCTCAGCAGGGCCAGATACCACGGCCAGTGCAGTCCCAGGGCGGCAATCAGGCCGGCGCTGGTGGCGAGGTAGGCGGCAATCAGGGTGGCGAGGCGGCGGGCTTTGTCGGTCGGGGTCCAGGAGTCGAGGTTCATAGTTACACCTTGAGCCACTCGGGCATCACGCTGAAAAAGAAGGTGGCGAGGCGGGTAAACTGCCCGGTCAACATCATCACGCCGACGATGACCAGCACGGCGCCGCCGACTTTTTCAAAAATCCCGGCGTAGCGGTTGAGGCGCCGCAGGTTCAGCCGGTCCCACAGCAGCGCGGCGAGGAGAAAGGGGAGGGCGAGCCCCAGCGTGTAGGCGACCAGCAGCCGCACGCCGCTGCCCAGGCTGGCGCTGCTCGCGGCGAGGCCCAGGATGCTGCCCAGCGTCGGCCCCAGGCAAGGACTCCACCCGAAGGCGAAGGCAGCGCCGAGCGCGACGGGGCCGTAGCCCCCCGCGTCGGCGAGCTGCCGGGTGTCGCGCATCAGGAAGGGCAGGCGGATGACGCCCAGCATCACCAGTCCGAAAAAGACGATGAGCACGGCGGCGAGTTGCCCCAGCAGCAGCTTGTGCGGCGCGAGAAAGGCGCCCAGCGTGCTGGCGGTGGCGCCCAGGGCCACGAACACCAGCCCGAAGCCGGCGATAAAGCCCAGAGCGCGGCCCAGCGGAGCTTTTGCGCCTCCCAGCACACCGAGATAACTCGGCAGCAGCGGCAGCACGCAGGGACTCAGGAAGGAAATCAGCCCCGCCAGAAACGCGACGGTCAGGGAGGGGGCGGCACTCACGTTCACACCCGGCAGCATAGCGGGCGCGCGGCGGGCGAGCTGTCCCTCAGCTTTTCCTGCGCTCGGCGGCCACCGGCTCGCCCAGTTCGATGGGCTGGAACTTCTGGCGCAGGTAGTGGCCCTGCGCGAGCATCCGGTCCGCCGCCGCCGAGTCGCGGCCCAGCGCTTCTTCCACCCCCTGCGACATCAGTTCGAGTTGCTCGCGCAGCAGCTCTTCGGGGTTTTGCCCCTGTGCGGTGAGCTGCTGCCGGGCGGCGGGCGTGAGGTTGAGGTAGGCCCGCAGCGTGGCCGGCAGCTCCTCGCCTCGCGCTTGGGAAATCAGGTAACGGGCGCGGGCGTCCAGCCCGGCGAGCGGCGCGTCTTCCAGGCGGCACAGCAGCGCCAGCACGTACAGGCGGTGCGGCTCGGGAATCCGCAGGGCGAGGGCGGGTGCGTCGTCTACGCCGGGCACCTCGGGGGCGGGCTGCGCGGCTTGCAGGGCCCGTTCCTCGCGCAGCCGCTCCATCTGATGCCGGTGCTTCATCTCCCGCCGAACCAGTGGAAAGCCGAAGACGATGGCAAAAAATCCCAGCGACATGATGATGTCTTCCATACTGTTCTCCCGACTCCAGCCTACCCCCGGCGGGTGAGGCCAGCGTCCGACCAAGGGTTGATACGGTTGCAAATTGAGTCCCGACATGTCCGGGCGCAATTTTTGCGGSGCAGTGGAAAAAAATACAGTTTTAAGGAGATGGACGGGCATCCGGCGCCTCTTCCGGATGTTCGGGAATCGGATGAAAGCCGTATGAGTGGTCCATGCGGCGCTGCCGTGGCTTTAGAATCCGGGGTGTGATGAAGGTCAGAACCCCAAACCGGAGGACAGGCCGATAACCGGCGTCGTCTTTAAGGGCAAACGCACCCGCGAGCTGTCGGCCGACGCCGCCGTGAGCGTGGTGGACGTGTTCAAGAGCTACCGCAATGCGGCGGGCGCCGAGACGCCGGTGCTGAAAGACATCGACCTCGACATCCGGCGCGGCGAGTTTTTCAGCTTGTTGGGGCCGTCGGGCTGCGGCAAGACCACGCTCTTGCGGATTCTGGCGGGCTTCGAGCAGGCCGATTCGGGCGCGGTGGTCATCGGTGGGCGCGACATGACCGGCATTCCGGCGCACCGCCGTCCGGTCAACACCGTGTTTCAAAGCTACGCGCTGTTTCCGCATCTGTCGGTGGCCGACAATGTGGCCTTTGGCCTCAAGCAAAAAGGCGTGCGCGGTGCGGAGTTGCGCCAACGGGTCGAGCGGGCGATGGAAACGGTGCAGATTGGACAGTTCGGCAACCGCAAGCCCGACCAGCTCTCGGGCGGGCAGCGGCAACGGGTGGCCCTCGCCCGCGCCATCGTCAACCAGCCGGAAGTGCTGCTGCTGGACGAACCTCTTTCGGCGCTCGACCTCAAGCTGCGCAAGCAGTTGCAGGTGGAACTGAGCAATTTGCAGGAAGACCTCGGCATCACCTTCGTGTTCGTGACCCACGACCAGGAAGAAGCGCTGGTCATGAGTGACCGCATCGCCGTGATGAACCAGGGCCGCATCGAGCAACTCGGGCGCGCCGAGGACCTCTACGAGCGCCCGCGCACCGCCTTTGTCGCCAACTTTCTGGGCAGCTCCAACCTGCTCGCGGGCCGGGTCGCCGAGCTGCACGGCACCGAGGCCACCGTCCAGACCGAGTTCGGCCCGCTGCGGACCCTGCACGGCGCAGGCCTGAGCGTGGGCCAGGAAGTCACGCTGAGTATTCGCCCGGAAAAACTTCGCATGGAGCGCGACGACGAAACCGAGGGCAACGAGGTGCGCGCCCGGGTGGACGACATCGTGTACACCGGCGCCGAGAACCAGTATCTGCTCGAAGCACATGGGCAGCGACTGGTGGCCTTCCAGCTCAATGCCGACATCGGGGCCGACGAGGACTTCGACTACGACGAGGAAGTGGCGCTGTACCTGCCGCCCGCGAGCTTGGTTGTGCTGGAGGAGGGGGAAGCATGAGGAGAGATGATGGTCTGGTGGTCCCCTCACCCCTTGCTTCGCAAGGCCCTCTCCCCTTGTGGGAGAGGGTCAGCCTTAGCCCTAAGCCGAAGCTGAATTTCTCCTCTCTCGTTATGGGGAGGGGTGAGGGGGCCATTCCATGAGGCGCTTTCTCGCCACCCTCGGCCCCGCCGTCCTGTGGCTCCTGGCCTTCCTGGTCGTGCCGTCGGTCATCATGTTCGGCTACTCGCTGCTCACACGCACCGACCTCGCGCAGGTGGGGCTGCCCTGGACGCTGGAAAACTGGCAACGGGTCTTCGGCTACGACGCGCTGTTTCAGGAGTGGGTGCCCGACAACCTGCGGGTGCTGTGGCGCTCGCTGCTCGTCGCGGCGGGAACCACGCTGCTGTGCGTGCTGATGGGCTATCCGCTCGCCTTCTACATCGCCCGGCAGGACGCGCGGCACAAAAATCTGCTGCTTCTCCTGCTGATTATCCCGTTCTGGACGAACTTCCTGATTCGGGTCTACGCCTGGATTCTGATTTTGCGGCCCTTCGACCTCGTGCCCAGCCTGACCGCCACTTTCCTGGGCATGGTGTACGCGCTGGTGCCGTTTTTCGTGCTGCCGGTGTATTCCAGCGTGGAAAAGGTGGACTGGCGACTGCTCGAAGCGGCGCAGGATCTCGGCGCGACCCCGGCGCGGGCCTTCCTGACCGGCGTGTTTCCGCAGACGCTGCCGGGGCTGGTGGCGGGCGTGCTGCTCACCTTCATTCCAGCGCTCGGCATGTTCGTGGTGTCGGACATCCTCGGCGGCGCGAAGACGGCCCTGATCGGCAACCTGATCCAGAACCAGTTCGGGCAGGCGGGCGACTGGCCCTACGGCTCGGCGCTGAGCTTCCTGCTGATGGGCGTGGTGCTGCTGGGGCTGTGGCTCTACGCCCGCCTCGCTGGGGAAAAGGGCCTGGAGGAACTGGTATGAGGGTGACTCGCTGTGCTCGTTGTCTCACGGTCGAAGGGTCTAAAGGTCTAAGAGCTTCAGCACCCGCTTTCCTTAGACCCTTAGACTCTCGGACCCTGAGCCGCCATGTCCCCAGAGGCGGCCTATGACCCGCCGCACCCATCCCCTCCTGAGCCTCTGGGCCTGGCTCACCTACGCCTTTCTGTACTTGCCTATCCTCGTCCTGATCGTCTTTTCCTTCAACGATTCCAAGTTCGGGGCGACCTGGCAGGGCTTTACGACGAAGTGGTACTCGGTGCTGTTCGCCCGCCCCGACGTGCGCGAGGCGGTCACGAACACCCTGCTCGTCGCGGTGGGCAGCACAGCCGTCGCTACGGTGCTGGGCACGCTGGTCGGTTTCGGGCTGTGGCGCGGCGGCTTTCGCGGGCGGCTGCCGCTGACCTTCCTGCTCGTCATGCCCATCGTGATTCCCGACGTGGTGATGGGCGTCATGCTGCTGATGTTCTACGCGCTGGTGCGCGGGCTGCTGGAGCGCACCGGCTGGACCTTCGAGAACGGCTTCTGGACCGTGATGCTGGCGCACGTGACCTTTCAGCTCAGCTACGTGGCGCTCAACGTGCGCTCGCGGCTGGCGGGCTACGGGCGCGAACTGGAAGAAGCCGCCGCCGACCTGGGCGCCACGCCGGTGCAGTCGTTCTTTCAGGTGATTTTGCCGCTCGCGCTGCCCGGCGTGCTCTCGGGGGCGCTGCTGGCGTTTACCCTGAGCCTCGACGACTTCGTGGTCACGTATTTTACCAGCGGCTCGGGCTTCAAGACGCTGCCGGTGCTGATCTACACCTCGGTCAAAAAGGGTGTGACGCCCGACATCAACGCGCTTTCGGCGATGCTGGTGCTGTTCACGGTGCTGCTGCTGGTCATGGGCAACGTGCTCTCGCAGCCCCGGCGGAGGGAAGAATGAAACGCTCGCTCCCCTTCGTGCTTTGCCTGCTGCTCACCGCCTGCCACCGTATCGAGCCGCAGGACAGCGCCGCCGAGGGCAACGGCACGACCACGCCCGCCCCACAAAGCCGCGACGACGGCAAGACGCTGCGCATCTTCATGTGGTCGGAGTACATCGACCCGGCGGTGGTTAGGGCCTTCGAGAAGCAAAACGGCGTGCGCGTCGTCATCGACACCTATGAGAGCAACGAGGCGATGCTCGCCAAATTGCAGGGCGGCGGCGCAAGTTACGACCTCGCCACGCCGAGCAATTACGTCATCCAGACCATGCTGCGCGCCAAGCTGCTGCAACCGCTCGAAAAGGAGCAGCTCCGCAACTTCGGCAACGTGGCCGCCGGGTTCGTCAATCCGCCGTTCGACCCCGGCAACATCTACACCGTGCCCTACCAGTTCGCGGCCACCGGGCTGGCGTACAACTCGGGGCGCTACGTGCCGCCCGCCGAGGACTGGGGCTTGATTTTCGGCCCTGAGGACAAGGTCAAATTTGCCCTGCTCGACGACCCCCGCGAGGTCATCGGCGCCGCCCTGAAGTACCTGGGCTACTCGGTCAACACCGAAAAGGTGGACGAATTGCGCGCCGCACGCAACCTGCTGCGGCGCACCGTGCAAAAGCGCGGCTTCGAGTCGTTCGCGGGCGGCCCCGAGATTCGCAACAAACTGCTCTCGGGCAGCATCGACCTCGGGCAAATTTACGTGGGCGACCTGCTCGCCGGAGCCGCCGAAGACCCGCACCTCAAGGTCTTTTTGCCCCGCCCGGGCACCACCATTTCCACCGACCTGCTGGCGCTGCTGCGCGGCAGCCCGAACCCCGCCCTGGCGCGCAAGTTCATCGACTTCGTGCTGGAGCCGAAAAACAGTGCCGCCATCTCCAACTATACCTACTACGGCAACCCCAACCGCGCCGCACAGCCGCTGCTCGACCCCTTCCTGAAGTCGCAAAAAGCGTTCAGCCCCAGCGACGACGACTTCCGCACGGGCCGCGTCGAGTTCATCAACGAGCTGCCACAGGGGCGCGTGCCCCGGCTCTACGACCGCATCTGGACCGAACTCAAGAGCCGCTGAAGCATAAAAAAGGCCGCCCCGACTCGCTAGAGTGGGGCGGCCTGCCGTGCTGTGGCTCAGCTCTTGTTGACGCTGCCCGCAAACAGCTTGGTGTCGCGGAAAACGACATTGCCAGCAGGCAGGTCGGTCATCTTGTAAGAGGTGACGGCGTTGTTGCCCGCACCGATGTTCTCCTCGACGACGTTCCAGCCCGCCTTGAGGTTGAGGTCCGCCGAGATGCGGCAGGTGTCGGTGGGCGTGATTTTAACCTGGGCGTCCTGCTTGGCGAAAACGCGCACCCGCTTGACCGACGCTTCGCCCTCCGCGCCGCTGTCGGTCTTGTTGAAGTAGTCGCGGCCATTGTTGACCCCGTGCACGTAGCGCACCACAAAAAACTGGTTGCCCTTCGGAGCGGTGACCGCAGCCGCGTCGAAGCAGCCGAACGCTTCGCCCGCGCCTTGCAAGTCTTCGAACTGGTTCATGGTGGCGGCGTCCGGCAGCGTCAGAGTAAAGCGGCCTTCGCTGTCCACCGCCGCCTGCAAGTCGCGCAGGGCGGGCACGTTGCTCTGGCGCAGGGCTTCCACGTTCACGGCTGTGGGCAGGTCCTGATTCACCGACGCGGGCGCGTCCTGTTTGGGCTTGATTTGGCCCATGATGACGCGGGCGTCCCCGGACGTAGGCTCGGGCTGCTGCGGGTCGGGGGTTTCCCCACCGCCGCAGGAGGCGAGCAGCAACGCCCCGCTCAGAAAGGCGGCGCTGAGGGTCCATCGCTTGGATTGAGTCATGCCCCGATGCTGCGGCCTGGGTGGGGGCGAAGTGTTGGCGTTTTCCTTGAGTGGCCTGGACCACTTTTCTCACCTTTCGTCAGACGGGCCGCTCCACCACGCACAGCGCCGCAGGTGTACCCTCGCCTGCGTGACTGCCGCGCCCGTGACTCCGCCGACCGCTCCGACCCCGTTTCGCCTCTCCGCCGCGCAATTTGGCCTGATTGCCGTGACCACGCTGATGTGGGGCGGGTTTTTCCTGGTCATTCCGCTGGTCACGGTGCATTTCGTGGACAACCTGGGCTGGGCGGCGGCGAGCGTGGGGCTGGTGCTGGGGCTGCGGCAACTCACGCAGCAGGGGCTGACCGTGTTCGGGGGCGCCTGGGCCGACCGCATCGGCCCCAAGCCGCTGATTCTGGCGGGCTGCCTCATTCGCACGCTCGGCTTCGGGTGGATGGGCTTCGCGTCCTCACTGCCCGAGCTGCTCGGGGCGTCGCTGCTGGCGGGCATCGGCGGCGGGCTGTTCGACGCGCCCAAAAGTTCGGCCATCACCGCCGTGACGCCGCCCGAGCACCGGCCCCGCATGTTCAGTCTGGTCAGCATTGCCGGGAACCTCGGCATGGTCACCGGCCCGCTGCTGGGGGCGTGGCTGATTGCGCTGGGCTTTCAGCGGGCGTCGCTCATCGCGGCGAGTGCGTACATCGTGGCCTTCGTGCTGCTCGCCGTGACCCTGCCGCGCCTGAAACCCGAGCGGACGCCCGCCGATACCTTTTCGGGCCTCAAGGTGGCGCTGCATGACCGGGCCTTTCGCAATTTCACGCTGGTGCTCGGCGGTTACTTTCTGCTCAGCACGCAGCTCAACGTGGCGGTCACGCTCAAGGCGGTCGAACTCGCCGGGCAGGGCGCGACGGCCCCGCTCTACGGCCTCTCGGCGGGGCTCTCAGTGGTGTTGCAGTATCCGCTGCTGCGGCTTGCCGAACGCTACCTACGCGTGCGGGTGGTCCTTGTCGGCGCGGTGGTGCTGGTCGCCGTCGCCCTGGGGCTGATGGGCCTGGCGCAGACGTTCCCGCAACTGCTCGCCTGCGTGGTGCTTTACAGCTTAGGCACCATGCTGGTCTTTCCCATGCAGCAGACGCTGACGGCGCGCCTCGCCCCCGAGGGGCTGGTCGGCAGCTATTTCGGCTTCTCGGCCATCAGCCTGGGCCTCGGCGGGGCGGTGGGCAACTTTGTGGGCGGCGCCCTCGTGGACGCTGGGCACCGCCTGCACTTCGACCTCTTGCCCTGGCTCACGCTGCTGCTCGTCGGGCTGGCGACGGCGGCGGGCCTGCGGGTCGTGCTGCGCGACGTACCCACCCGTGAAGAAATGGAAGCCCGGCAACGTCAGGCGGGGGCCTGAAGCAGCCGGTGCTTTCGCAACTCTGGGAGAATATTACTTGCGGTCCACCGCCAGCGTCGGCGCAGTGGAGAGGGCCGCAAGTCCGGCGCGCAGCAGCACGTCGTCGCCCTGGCTGAGGTGGCGCAGTTCGTCGTCCCCCTCGGGGCGCAGCTCGTCGGGGGTCACCCGCACCGGGTACGGCTGCCCGCCGGGTTTGACGTAGTGCGTCAGGGTGAGCTGCAAGGCGGCGCGTTCTCCCACCGGGAACACGCGGGTGGCGGTGTTGCCCACCCCGGCAGTCGTTTCTCCGATGACCGGGCCGCGCCGGGCGTACTGCACCTCGTAGGCGAAAAACTCGCTGCACGACGCGCTGACTTCGTTGACGAGCACCGCGAGCGGCCCGGTCCACAGTTGCGGGCGGCGCACGCTGCCGCTCGATACGCCGTCTTCCAGCCGCCGGCCCTGCTGTACGGTGGTGCGGCTCTGTCCGTCGGCGTTCTGCGCCACCCGCGTGAACGAGGGCACGAAGGCGCCTACCGCGCTGTCGCACTCGCTGAGGCTGCCGCCGGTGTTGCCGCGCAGGTCCACGATGACGCCCTGCGCCCCGACCCGCTCCGCCTGATTCACCAGGTCATGGACGCGCTGCGCCACCCCGCCGCCGGTCAAAAAGGTCGGAATGCGAATAAGCGCCACATCACTGCGCGGCCCCACGAAACTCATACGCGGCAGGTCGCGGGTACTGCTCTCGCGGGCTTGCAGGCTGACCTCGAGCGGCTGCCCCTGACGTTCGATGCCGAGCCGCAGGAGGCGACCCTCGCGCCGCGCCTTTTGCAGGTCGCTGTAAGTGAAGGCGGCTCCGTCAATAGTCTTCAGCACGTCCCCGCGCCGCAGCCCGGCGCCCTCAGCGGCTCCCTCCGGCACCACTTCGAGGACGAGTCTGTTCTCACCATCGAACTTGGCGAGCTTGACCCCGAACTGCTGGCGGCTGCCCCCGGTGGCGCTCGTCACGAAGTCCTGATAGTCCTCGGGCGTCTGGAAAAAGCTGTGCTCGTCGCCCAGCGCCGTCAGCTCGGCTTCCAGCACCGGGTAAGCCTTGTCTTCCGGGCAGGTGCGTGGCTGCGGCGTGCACACCGCGTTCAGGCGCTGCTGGTACTCACGCGTGAGCGCTGGGCGATTGACGGGAGAGAGGCCGCCATACCGCTCGTTGAGCAGCTCGTTGACCTCATCGAAAATCTGCTGCGCCGGGGCGTCGGCAGCAATGGCGGGAGCGGAGGGCACCGCCGCTGCTTGGGCAGGCGCCTGTACTCCTGGGGAGGTGGCCGCCACCGAAGACGGGGCCAGCAGCAGGGCGGAAAGCAGGCCCAGACGAGCCAGAGGACGCAGGGGGGCGAGTGGCATGGTACGCCGTATTCTGCGCCGCGCACATGGGAAAAAGGTGGGATGCGAAGGCCACCAAAATCACAAATTCGGGGCACGAAAAAACCGCCCCCGGTGTGGGAGGCGGTCAGGCGCAAAACGCTGAAATTCAGGCCTGCTGCGCGGCCTTGGCCTTGTTGATGGCCTTGGCGAGGCGGCTCTTCTTGCGAGCGGCGGCGTTCTTGTGCAGGGTGCTGCCCTTGGCGGCCTTGTCGATCAGGCTTTCGGCGCGCTGCTGCATGGCGGTGGCGTCTTCGGCGCCTCCCTGGGCAGCAACGAGGGCCTTCTTGCTGAAGGTCTTGATGGTGCTCTTCTTGGCGCGGTTGATCGCGCGGCGCTTGAGGCTCTGACGGTGACGCTTCTGGGCAGACTTGTGACGAAGGGCCATAATTGTTTCTCCTTTTTCACCCGCTCACGCGGGGCGGTCCTCCCCGGCTGGCGGGGGAACTCGAGCGTCCGAGACTGACGGGGTCAGCTGGCGCGTCCGGCAGCGCTGTCACGCCGGGCCGGAGCCGCCCACCAAAGACGGTAGGCAACTTTGCCAGTATGCGGGAGGCGGCCCTGGCAGGTCAAGCGCTCCAGCTCAGGCGGCATACTGCCGGTTATGTATCGCCCACGCCGCCGCTCGTCTACCCCTGCCTCGGAAGGAGAAGCCGAGCCCCGGCCCCGCCGCCCCAAGACCCGCGAGGAGCAGCGCGAGGCTTTGCTCGCCTACGCCTTCCGGGCGCTGGGGGCACGGGCCATCACCGAGGCCGAGCTGCGCGGCAAACTCGAACGGCGCTCGGAAGACCCCGAACTGGTCGAGGAAGTGCTGCGGCGAGTGCAGGAGCTCGGCTACCAGAACGACGCCGAGGTCGCCCGCGCCGAAAACAAGCGCCGGGGCGTGGGCGAACTGCGCGTCCGGCAAACCCTGCGCCGCCGGGGGCTGGGCGCCGACCTCATTGAGGAAACCTTGCAGGCCCGCGACCCCGAGGAGGAGCAGCAGCAGGCCATCGACCTCCTCACCAAACGCTGGCCCGCGCTGAGTCGCAAGCGTGACCCCCGCGCCAGTGCCTACGCTTTTCTCGCCCGGCGTGGCTTCGGGGGCAGCGTCATCTGGCCCGCCATCCGCGAAGTCGCCGAGCTTTTTCCGCCGGACGAAGCCGAGGAGTAAGGGCAGGGGCGCACCCCGCGTTGACCCCGCTCGTCCGCTGCGCTACCATCCGCTACGCTGCCGGTGGGCAGTGCAAGACTTCCGTGCCGATATGGCGGAATTGGTAGACGCACTCGACTCAAAATCGAGCGGGAAACCGTAAGGGTTCGAGTCCCTTTATCGGCACCAGCAGGCTCCTCGTCCCAGACGGGGAGTTTCCTTTTGCATGAAAAAACTGGAGCGGTGACTGCCGAGTGGCGGGTCACTGCTCCAGCTTGTGTCCTGGCCTTATAGCGTCAGGATGTCGTAGCCCTTCGGCGTCACGACCAGCGTGTGCTCGAACTGGGCGCTGGGCTTTTTGTCCGCCGTAATGACCGTCCAGCCGTCGGCGAGCAGGCGCGTTTCGGGCGTGCCGAGGTTGATCATCGGTTCGATGGTAAAGACCATGCCGGGCTGCAATTTCAGGCCGGTGTGGTGCACGCCCCAGTGGTAGATGGTGGGGTCTTCGTGCAGGCGCTTGCCGATGCCGTGCCCGGTGTACTCGCGCACCACGCCGTAGCCGCGCGACTCGGCGAGGCTCTGGATGGCGTGGCCGATGTCGCCGGTCTTGGCACCGGGGCGCACCTCGTCGAGTCCGGCCTGCAAGCACGCGCGGGTGGTGTCCACCAGGGCCCGCACCTCGTCGCTCACCTGCCCGACGGTATAGGTCGTGCAGGCGTCGCCGTAATACCCGTCGAGCAGCACGCCGATGTCCATGCCCAGAATGTCGCCGTCTCGCAGCTCGCGGTCATCGGGGATCCCGTGGCAAATGACCTCGTTCACACTGGCGCAGATGGTGCCGGGAAAGGGGTTATTGCGCGGGCCATAGCCCAGGTAAGCGGGCTTGGCCCCCTTGCCGCGAATGAATTCCTCGGCCCGCCGGTCGAGTTCTTTGAGCGTCACGCCCGGCTGGACGTACGGTTCAAGCACCCGGAATGTCTCGGCCACCAGACCCCCGGCGCGGCGCATGGTTTCGATTTCACGGGCGGACTTCAGCGGAATACGGCTCATAACATCCGAGCCTAACACGCCCCCGGCGGCCCAAAAGCCACCTGCCGACAGTTACAAGAGACGGTGATGAAGCGAGGAAGCCTCAGCGCACCCGCACCGACTTGCTCGCCGGCTGTTTGCGCAGCCAGCTCACGAACCGCTGCACGTCGGCATTGTCGAGCAGGGCGTCAATGCTGGCGTATTCGCCCGCCAGCTCGGCATTGGTAAACGTCTTGTGGAGGAACTTGTGGCAGGCCGGGCACAGCGGCACCGTCGGCAGCTCGTGAATCGGCACGCCCCGGCGTCGTCCCTGAGACTTGGGAATCAGGTGATGCTCGGTCAGCACCGGCGTCTCGCGTTCGCACAGGGCGCACGTGCCGGCTCACTCGGAGGAGGCGGCCAGTTGGAAGGGGGCAGGCGGCGGGCCATAAGTGTGAGAGGTCAGGCGGTCAGCACGCGAATGGCCTGGTCGAGCGCGTCGTCGTCCACCTGATGGTGCAGCACGAAGCGCACCGAGTCGTGCCCCAGCGCACTGGCGAGCACGCCCTGTTCGGCCCAGGCAGCGGCGCGGCGCTCGGCCTCGGGCAGCCGGGCATAGATGATGTTGGTCTGCACGGCGGCGAGGTCCACGTCGTAGCCCGCTTCGACCAGGGCGCGGGCCAATCGCCGGGTCCGCAAGTGGTCGTCGGCCAGTCGCGCCGGACCTTCGCGCAGGGCCACCCGCGCCGCCGCCGCCAGAATTCCGGCCTGCCGCATCCCGCCGCCGAGCATCTTGCGGTAGCGGTGCGCCTGCCGAATCGCCTGCGCCGAGCCGAGCAGCACGCTGCCCACCGGGGCGCCGAGCCCCTTGCTCAGGCACACGCTCACGGTGTCGAAGCAGCGCGTGATTTCGCGCACGTCCACGCCCAGCTTCACGGCGGCGTTGAAGACCCGCGCTCCGTCGAGGTGCAGAGGCAGTCCCTCGGCGTCGGCCACTGCCCGCATCTGCCGCAGCACCGCCAGCGGAATCACCGTGCCCCCGGCCTTGTTGTGGGTGTTTTCCAGGCTGATCAGGCCGGTGGGTGACTGGTGGACGCTGCGGCGGACCGCCAGCCGCACGTCCTCGGGACTCGGCACGCCCAGCGGCGCGGGCACGAAGCGCGGGACCACGCCGGAAAAGGCCGCCATCATCCCCAGTTCCCACTCGTAGATGTGGCTGCCCTCGGCGCAGATGACTTCCTCGCCCCGGCGGGTGTGCACGGCAATCGCCACCTGGTTCGTCATGCTGCCCGACGGCATGAACAGCCCCGCCTCAAAGCCGGTCAGGTGCGCGAGTTCGTTTTGCAGGGCGTTGACGTTGGGGTCTTCGCCGTACACGTCGTCGCCCACCTCGGCGGTCGCCATCGCCTCACGCATGGCGGGAGTGGGCTTGGTGACGGTATCGGAGCGCAGGTCGGCGATCAGCGGCGGGCGGGTCATGGCGCACACCATAGCGGGCAGGGAAGGCCAGAATGGAAAAAAGACTCACCTAGCACACGTCCCGCACCTCTGGCAAGAACCGTGACCTCCATAACGGTCCAGTTAAGGTCAGGCTTGGATGGTGTTTACTTTGCACTCAAACAAATGTCCGGGCTGCGGGCCAAACTGCTTCTCGTCGGGAACGAAAACCCGGTCCCAACAGTCCTTCCCGCTTCCCAGCGGGGCACCCCATTTCCCGGAGGAAATACCATGACGCAAGCCAGCCTGATTCGCCTGTCCGAACTGAACAACGACGCCCAGTACAACCTCAACGACACCTCGATGTACAACCCCGTCGGCGCCGCCGCTTACGGCGTGAACGGCGACAAGATCGGCACCGTGCGTGACGCCCTGGTCGAGCCCGAAACTGGTCGCATCCGCTACTTCCTCGTGGACGTGGGCGGCTGGTTCAGCAGCAAGGAAGTCCTGGTGCCCGTGGGCTATGGCCGTGTGGACGACAGCGGTGTGTACTTCGACAGCCTGACCAAGGACCAGGTCAAGGACATGAGCGAGTACCGCGCCGACCAGGCTTACAGCAGCGAAATGATGGACACCGACGAGCGCGTCCTGCGCGGCAACCAGAGCCAGGAAGAGTACCACCAGCGTGCCTACCAGACCCCTGATCGCCTCCAGCTGCTCGAAGAGCGCCTGGTCGTGAACAAGGATCGCTTCAAGGCCGGCAGCGTCCAGATCGGCAAGCGCATCGAAACCCGTCAGGAAACCGTCTCGGTGCCCCTGCAGCGTGAAGAAGTCGTCATCGAGCGTCACGCCGTCACCGATGGCCGCGCCGTCGAAGGCGCCGTGCTGGGCGAAGGCCACCAGACCATGAGCGTGGACCTCGAAGCCGAGCGTGCCAACATCAGCAAGCAGGCCTACGTGACCGAAGAAGTCAGCGTCGGCAAGCGTGCCGTCACCGAAACCCAGCAGGTCACCGAAACCGTGGGCCGCGAAGTGCTCGACGTCAACCAGACCGGCGACGTCCGCACCACCGAAGGCACCGCCCTGACCGACGACACCACCAAGCGCAACATCTGAGTCAGGCCCTGAGCCTGGGCGGGGGGAACCCCGCCTTTTTTTGATCTCTGCCCCGCCTCACTTTTCCTTTCTGGGAGGAAGTTATGACCCGTCGAGACAATGAAGAACGCGTGCTGCACGCGGCCACCGATACCGAGCAGTCCCAGGTCACTGATCTGCGCCAGAACGTGAGTGCCACGCCCCTGACAGACGCCGAGGTGGGCCGCCTGCAACTGCTTGAAGAGCGCGCCACCGTGCAGGTCGAGCGTCAGGGCATCGGCCAGGTCCAAGTCCGCAAAGTCGTGCGCGAGCGGCAGGAAATGGTCCCAGTGACGCTCACCACTGAAGTTCTCGAAATCGTGGTGACGCCCGCTGCTCAGGGAACGGGCGCTCAGAACGTGGGCGATACGCAAACGGCTGCGGCCTCTGCTGCTGGGACCACTGGCAACGGCGGCGTCAGTCAGGTGCTGATTGACGGCAAGCCGCTCGAAGCCGGGCAGACCTACGAAATCCCGCTGACCGAGGAGCGCGTGCAGGTCATGCGTCAGGTCGTGCCGCTGAGCGAGGTCGTCGTGCGCCGTCAGGCCCAGGCCACCACCCACGAAGAAACCGTGACCCTGCGCCGCGAAGAACTTGAGGTGCTCGACGAGCAGGGTTTGGCACGCATCGTGGACGAGGGCGCCGCTGAAGGCACCGTGACCGGTGTGAACACCACGGGCACCGACCAACGGCGCTGAGGCCGAGTTTCTCAACCGCAACCAAAACGCAGAGTGGGGCATCTTCCAGACCCGGAATGTGCCTCGCTCTTTTGCTGTTGCGCGGGTCTTTCGTCGGCGAGGCAGCTCCAAAACGGATGGAAAGCGAGGCCACTGCCGAAGTTACCGGCAAGCGGGGGCCCGCCGTATAAGCTGTACTCATGACACAACCAGGTATCGAGTTGCAGGAACTGATTGCGACGATGGAGCAGCGCCGCCGCAAGGTCGAAGAAGGCGGCGGCCCCGAACGGCAGCAAAAGCAGCGCGAAGGCGGCAAGCTCACCGCCCGTGAGCGCATTGAGCGGCTGCTCGACCCCGGCAGCTTTCTGGAATCGTCCACTTTTGTCGAGCACGGGCGCAACCGCTTGATGGACGGCATCGAGGCGCCCGGCGAAGGCGTGGTTACCGGCTCGGGCACCATTGATGGCCGGCAGGTCTTTGTGTTCAGCCAGGATTTCACCGTGCTCGGCGGTTCGCTCGGTAAGATGAACGCCAGTAAGGTCACCAAAATCATGGACCTCGCTGCCAAGACGGGGTGCCCGGTCATCGGCCTGAACGACTCGGCGGGGGCACGTATTCAGGAAGGGGTGGACAGCCTCAGCGGCTACGGCGAGATTTTTTACCGCAACGCCGTGTACTCGGGCAGCGTGCCGCAGATCAGCGCCATCCTCGGCCCCTGCGCGGGCGGCGCGGTGTACTCGCCGGCCATCACCGATTTCATCCTGATGAGCCGGGGCAGCAGCTACATGTTCATCACCGGCCCCGAGGTCATCAAGTCGGTCACCCGCGAGGAAGTCACCTTCGACCAGCTCGGCGGCGCCGACGTGCACACCCGCAAATCGGGCGTGGCGCACCTCGCTTACGAAGGTGACGAGGCGGTCATTGACGGCATCAAGGACCTGCTCGGCTACCTGCCGCAAAACGCCCGTGAGAAGGCGCCGGTCAAGCCCACGAGCGACCCGGCAGACCGCCGCAACGAGAAGCTGCTCGACATCGTCACGCCCGACCAGCGCAGGCCCTACGCCATGCAGGACGTGATTCGGGAACTGGTGGACGACGGCACCTTTCTGGAAATTCAGCCCGACTGGGCCAAGAACATCATCGTGGGCTTCGCGCGGCTCAACGGGCAGAGCGTAGGCATCGTCGCCAACAACCCCAAGGCGCTGTCGGGCTCGCTCAACATCGACGCCAGCGACAAAGCCGCGCGTTTTATCCGCACCTGCGACTGCTATAACGTGCCGATTCTGACGCTGGTGGACGTGTCGGGCTTCCTGCCCGGCGTGCAGCAGGAGTACGGCGGTATCATCCGCCACGGCGCCAAGATGCTCTACGCCTACGCCGAGGCGACGGTCCCCAAGGTCACGCTGATTACGCGCAAGAGCTACGGCGGCGCTTACCTCGCCATGAACAGCCGCGACATGGGCGCCGACGTGGTCTACGCCTGGCCGACGGCGACGGTGGCTGTGATGGGCGCTGAGGGCGCCGCCAACATCGTCTACCGCAAGGATATCAAGGACTCGGAGAACCCGGCGGCCACCCGCGCCGAGAAGATTGCCGAGTACAAGGAAGCCTTTGACAACCCCTACGTGGCGGCGGCCAAAGGCTACATCGACGACGTGATTCCGATGGAAGAGACCCGCGAGCGCCTGATTCGCACCTTCGAGATGCTGGCGAACAAGGAAGAAACGCGGCCTTTCAAGAAGCACGGGAACATCCCGCTCTGAGCGACGCTCGCCGAGTCTAAGGGTGCGTTGCTCACGTTCTCATGCACGCTCCCTGGCGGCTTTCGACAATGGCGCCATGAAAAAAGCTGTCCTCGCCGTTCCTGCCCTGCTGCTCGCCCTGTCGCTCTCCGGTTGCCAGAAGCAGGCCGACAGCAACACCTCGACTTCCACCACCACGACCAAGAGCACCGACTCCACCGGTCAGAACACTGGCACGACCACGACCAGCACGACGACCACCGACACCAACAACAAGTAAGTCAGGCGTTTTTCAGTGCTGTAGGCCCCGGCCCCGGCTGGGGCGTTTTGCTGCCTTGTCGCTGCTTGTCTGTCACTCAGCCCTGCCACTGGCCCCGTAACGTTTGGTCCTCTGACGTTCCCAGAGAAGCGGCGAGCAGTAGACTGAAGCTGCATTTCGCAACGTTGATAGGCTTTGACTCAGTTCAAGAATTTTCCCGCTGCTCCCGCCGTGGAGTGGCCGACAGGAGCCGACATGGATTTCACCCTGACCGACGAACAACGCCAGTTGCAGCAGCTCGCCCGTGACTTTACCCGCAAGGAAATCATCCCGATTGCCGCCGAGTACGACCAGAAAGAAGAACTGCCCTGGCAGGTCGTCGAAAAGGCCTTTGAAGTGGGCCTGCTCAATGCGTCTATCCCCGAACATGCCGGCGGCCTGGGCCTGGGCATGGTGGACGAAACCCTCATCGGCGAGGAAATCGGCTACGGCTGCATGGGCATCTACACCATCTTGATGGCCTCCGAACTGGGGATTACCCCGATTCTGGTCGGCGGCACCGAAGAGCAGCAAAAGCGCTTCCTGGGGCCGCTCACCGAAAAGCCCGGTCTGGCCGCCTTCGCGCTGTCTGAACCCAACAACGGCTCCGACGCCGCCGGGATGCACACCACCGCTTACCTCGACGGCGACGAGTGGGTCATCAACGGCACCAAGATGTGGATCAGCAACGGCGGCATCGCCGAAGTGACCGTGGTTTTCGCCACCACCGACAAGCAGGGCGGCCACCGCGCCACCGTCGCGCTCGTGGTGCCCAAGGACGCCCCCGGCTTTTCGTACAACAAGATCAAGCACAAGATGGGCCAGCGCGCTTCGCTGACCAGCGAACTGGTCTTCGAGAATGTGCGCGTGCCCAAGGAAAACCAGCTCGGCGGCCTGGGCGACGGCTTTAAGATCGCCATGAAGACGCTCGACAAGACCCGGATTCCGGTCGCCGCCGGGTCGGTGGGCCTCGCCCGGCGCGCGCTGGAAGAAAGCGTCAAGTACGCCAAGCAGCGCGAACGCTTCGGCACGCCTATTTCACAGTTCCAGGCCATTCAGTTCAAGCTGGCCGACATGGCGATTGGCGTCGAAACGGGCCGCCTGATGTACCAGAAGGCTGCGTGGCTGGTGGACCAGGGGCACACCCACGGCGCCGAAAGTGCCATCGCCAAGGCGTACTGCTCGGAAATGGCCTTCAACGCCGCCAACGAAGCGATTCAGATTCACGGCGGCTACGGCTACGTCGGCGAGTACCCGGTCGAGAAGCTGCTGCGCGACGTGAAGCTCAACATGATCTACGAAGGCACCAGCGAAATTCAGCGCGTGGTCATCAGCCGTGGCCTGCTGAAGTAACTCCCAGCAGCGCAAAAGGAAAGGGACGGGCCTCTACGGGGTGCCCGCCCTTTTCGTCGGTCAGCAGCCCACGCGGAGTTGTGCCCAGGGCGTCCCGATCAGCGTGCGGAACTCCTGAAGGAGGGCGCCCGCTTCCTGCTTCGTCATCGGGAACTTGTTGAGTTGCCGAATGACCCGGCCCTGGTCGTCGAAGTACACGCGCATTTCGGCGGTCTGGGCCCTACTTTTGACACCCCGGTCGGTGATGCTGCCGTCCTTGTTGACCTGAATGTCGTACTTGTATTCGGTGTTCTGGTAAAGCACGAAATCGGGGCGGCCCGCCGCATCGAACCAGACCGAGGTCAGGGCGGTCATGCCGCCGGGCGTATCTTCGAACGTGACCTCGCTGCGCAGCCGCCGCGTCTTTCCGTTCCTGTCGAGCCAGCGGTCGTAGCTGCCGGTGCTGTCGCCGCAGCCCTGACTGTCGCGGTGTTGCCGCCGGTAGTGTCCGGCCTCAATTTGGGCATTGACCGCCGCATAATTGGCGCGAATCTGCGTGATGGCTGGCGTCGGCGCGAGGGCACCCGCAGCAGGAAGCACAAAAGCGAGGAAGCCGGAAGTCAGGAGTGGCATGTTCCATTGTCGCCCGCGTTGCCGTGTCTTTGGGTGACAGTCAGCCCACAAAAATGAGCCCGCGCCCCGACAGAGGCGACAGGCTCAGTAGTGTTGGGTTTTACTTGAACTTGACCGTCGCCAGCATCTTGCTGAACAGGTCGCTCGCCGCCGCGTACCGGGGCGCGGTGTCGGTGAGCTGGAAGGAGAAGAGGTTCTTGGCGTTGTCGCCGAACCAGACGCGCAGCCGGACATCGCTGCCGCCGCCGCTGAGCTGGTACTCGCGCTCTAGGCCCTTGACGCCGCCGTAAGTCGCGTCCTTGCTGCTCAGGCGCTTGACGGTCAGCTTGGTGCTTTTCAGGTCGGCCTCGTAGTTGTCGGCCTCGGTGCTCAGGTTGACCTTCTCGCCATTGTCTTTCTCGGCAAACAGCAGCCGAATCATGGTCGCGGGCTTGGTCTTGGCCGACACCATGCTCAGGCCCACGGCGCCGTCGCCGAGGTCGATGCCGTACCAGTTGCTCGGCGCGCTGATGGAGAAAGGCAGCCGGGCGTCGCTGAAGGGCACGAGTTTGGTCTGGTCGGCCTGCGCCGCCGCAAGACCAAGCGCGGCGAGGGCCAGGGGAGCGAAACGGTGGAGCGTCATGGGGGGCAAGCTAGCAGCGGCAGGTGAGCCGTTTCTGATGAGGCCGTTCAGGACGCCGTATGCCGCGCGAGGGCCCCCGGCGCGGGCCACAGCCGCCACGCCACCGGCCCCGCCACGTCGCGCAGGTCCACCGGGCCGTAGCTGCGCGAGTCCAGGCTGGCCCCGGTGCGGCGGTTGTCGCCCATCACCCACACCTTGCCGGGCGGCACCCGGAGCGGCCCCTCGTCGTTGACGTAGCCTTCGGTGCTCGCGTAACTCTCGGCCACCTTGTGACCGTTGCGCCACAGTTCGCCGTCCCGAAAGGCGATGAGGTCGCCGGGCAGCCCGATGACCCGCTTGATGTTGTAGGGCCGGTGCCGCACGCCGTAGAGCGTTTCATAGGCGTAGGGGCTATCGGCAGGGGCCTTGAAAATCACCACGTCGCCGTGTTGGAGATAGTCACCGCCCAGACCCCAGGCACGCAGCCAGCGCGGGTATTTCAGCAGCAGCAGCAGCTCGCGGCTGTGCAGGCTGGGCTCCATGCTCTCGCCGTCCACCCGCGCGAGCGTGAAGGCGAAAGTGGTCAGCAGATAAGCGGGCAGCAGGGCGCCCAGAATCCAGGTCCTCCAGAACTCGCGCAGGGGAGAAGGGGGTGCGGGCGGCTCAGACACGCGGGGCATGGTAGCAGGGGAAAAGTTAAGAAACGCCCCGGCTCAGGCGAGCTTCGGACGCCGGGTGGCCCACAGCATCATGCCCCAGGCGGCGAGGCTGAGAGCGGCGCACAGCAAAAAGACCGGGCGGTAGCCGAACACCTGCGCCCACGCCCCCGCCACGATGCCCGAAAGCATGGAGCCGACCACCGAGGTGTTGGAATACAGCGTGGTGGCCGCGCTGAAGCGCCCCGGCATGAGCTGCTGGAAATACGTCATGCCCAGCCCCGCCATCACCGCGAGCACGGCGGCGCGCAGCACCTGGGTGGCGATGAGCAGCGGCATCCCCTGCGCCAGATAAATCAGCGCGAAGTGCACCACGAACAGCAGCAGGCCGGCCTTGATGAGCCACTCCACCCCCGGCAGCCGCTTGGAAAGGACGAAGAGCAGCATCACCGGGATTTCCAGCAGTGCACACAATCCGACCAGAAAGCCCACCTGAGCGCTGGTGCCGTGCAGGGTTTCGGTCACGAACAACGAAAACATGACCATTCCCATGTGCATCGCCATGCCGTAGAGGGTAAACGCCGCCACCACCCAGCCCATCGGCGGCGCGGGCGGAGCGCCGAGTTCCTGGGTGAGCGGCGAGGGCGCGCTGTTCGGCTGTGCGGGGGCTGGCGCGGGCGGGCGAATAAACAGCAGGGGCAGCCCGGCGAGCGCGTAGCAGAGCGCCGCGAGCAGAAACACCCCGCTGAACGACCAGCGGCCCAGCACGGCGGCGCCCACCCCCGGCCCCACCACCCAGGCGAAGGAAAAGACTGCCCGCAGCACCGTGACCGCCTTTTCCGGCAGGTCACCCGGCGCCTGCGCGAAGCCCGAGCGGGCAAAGGCGAAGACCTGCGGAAAGGCCGCCGAACTCACCGCCAGCAGCAGCACGCCCGTCGCCATCACGCCGTAGACCGAGCGCACGCCGCTCAGCGCGAGGTAGGCGAGCACGCCCGCCGCCAGCGTGAGCAGCACCAGCGGTTTGCGGTCGCTGCGGCGGTCGGCCCAGCGCCCCAGCCGGGTGCTGACCAGCACGGCGCTCAGGGCGTTGAAGGTCAGAAAAAGCCCCAGTTGCAGCGGGGTCATCCCCACCTGCTGCACGGCAAACAGCGACATGAACGGCCCGGCAAGCGAGGTCGCCAGCCCCAGCAGCAGCACCGCGAGCGTGAGGCCTAGCGCGTGCGGCAACCGGGCAATCTGCGGCAGGTGCCGGCAATCGAGACTTCGGGTAAAGCGGCGGCGGGGGAAAGGTCGTCAGGGGCAAGGGGGGGCGCGGCAGGCATCAGCCCGTCAGTGTACGCCTCCGGGCCTGAATCGGTTCAGAAAAATGGGACGCTGCCGCTCACGCCCAGGCGCGCACGACCTTCAGGTGCTCGCCGTCGCCGTCCACCACCGCGACCAGCTCGCCGCCGAGGGTGACCACAGCGCGGCCCCGCTGCGGGTGCGCGGGCCGTTTGCCTTGCCGCAGCTCGCGGGCGAGGCGCTCGTCGGCCTCGATGCGCGGAAAGTCCAGCGCGTCCAGGTCGGGAATGGTGGGGGCTTCAGTCAGGTTCTCCAGGCTCACCGCGTCCCGCAGGCTGTAGCGCCCCGCGCGGGTGCGGACCAGCCCGCCGAGGTGCGCGGGCACGCCGAGCGCCGCCCCCAGGTCACGTGCCAGCGAGCGCAGGTAAGTGCCGCTGCCGACGTGCGCCCGCAGCAGCAGCGTGGGAAACTCGCCGAGCGGTTCGGGGAGGGTGAAGGTCAGTCCTGCCGCAGCCGGAGTCCAACTCTGCGGGTCGAAGGTGCGCGGCGCCGCCTGCACGCTCGGAAACATGCCGATCAATTCCAGCTCGTGAATCTCCACGTCGCGGGCGGGAAGGTCGAGTTGCCCCCCGGCCCGCGCCACCGCGTAGGCCCGCTGACCGCCAATTTGAATGGCGCTGTACTGCGGGGGAATTTGTTGTTGCGGCCCCAGGAAGCCCTTCAGCACTTCGCGGAGGTGGTCCTCATCCAGCGGCGGCACCTCGGCCTGCTGCTCGATAGGCCCCTCGGCGTCAAGCGTCGGGGTGCCCGCGCCCAGGCTCACCCAGGCGAGGTACTCCTTGGTGTCATGCTCCATGAACTGCACCAGTTTGGTGGAGTCGTCCACGCACAGCACGACCACGCCGGTCGCCAGCGGGTCCAGCGTGCCGGTGTGGCCCACCCGCTTGGTGCCCAGCGCCCGCCGCGCCCGGTTCACCACGTCGTGCGAGGTGAGATGCAGGGGCTTGTCGGCGGCAATGACGGGCATGGGGCGCAGGGTAGCAGAAGCGGCCCGCCGCGCTCTCGGCAGCTTTACGCGCCGCTCTGCACTTCGCGCTGGCTGGGAAGCTCGCGCGGCAGTCGGGTCCACAGCAGGGCCAGGGCGATTGCGCCGAGCACGACCAGCGTCACCAGACCCCAGCGCGGCCCCAGCGGCCCCTCGCGGCTGATCAGCGTACTGGCGAGCGCCGCCCCCGCCGGGCCCATGCCCACCAGCACGAAGGAATACAGGCTCATCACCCGGCCACGCAGGGCGTCGGGAATGCTGAGCTGCACCGTCGAGTTCGCGCTGATCAGGAAGGTCAGCATCCCGAACCCGCACGCCGCGAGCACTGGCAGCGCGAGGGCCGCCGAAGGCACCGCACTCAGGGCGAGGCTGCTGAGCATGACCAGAGTGGCGCCCAGCCGCAGGTTCCGCACCGGATTGGGCTTGCTCGCCTGCCACAGTGCCCCCGCCATCGCCCCGATGCCGAAGCCCGCCGAGAGCAGTCCGAACGTCGCTTCGCGCGCGCCGTACACCACGCGGGCGTAGTAGGGAATGATCACGTTGAAGTTGATGACCGTCAGGCTCAGGGCACCCACCAGCAGCATCACATTCCGCACGCCGGGGTGGGTCTTGACGTAGCGCAGGCCCTCGCGCACGTCGTCCACCATGCTGTGGTTGCCGCGTTCCTGCACCGGCGGGAAGGGCAGCGTGGCGATGACGAACAGCACGACCAGAAAGGACACCACGTTGAGGTAAAACGGCAGCGCCAGCCGCGCCACGCTGTCGGGGTTGCCCCCGGCGAGCAGCGACACGCCCAGCGCGGCCACCACGCCGAAGAGGGCTTGCCCAATGGTGCGGCTCACGTTGAACGACAAGCTGTTGAGCGCCACCGCGTTCGACACCTGCTCACGCGGCACGAAGTCCACCACCATCGTCTGCCGGGCGGGCATGTCAAAGGCGTTGGCGATGCCCGAGATGAAGGCGAACACCATCACCAGCGGCACACTCACGCTGCCCTGATGGGTGGTCACGGCCAGGGCGATGGCGGTCGTCATCAGGGTGATCTGGGTCGTGAGCAGCACCCGCCGCCGGGGCACGCGGTCCACCACCGCGCCGGCAAACAGCGAGAGCAGCAAGCTAGGCAAAAACTGCGCGATGGTGACCTGCGCGAGCGCGGCGCTGCTGTTGCCCGAGAGTTCCAGCACGAGGTACTGCTGCGCGGTGGACTGCATCCACGAGCCGATCAGCGAGAGAAGTTGCGAAAACCAGTAGCGGCGGTACTCGGGAAAGCGCAGCGCCCCGAAGGTTCGTGAGCGCCAGGCGTTGAAGCTGTTCAGCACCGGCCCAGCATAAGCGCCCGCCCCGCACCTTCCTCACCCCGCCCGTCTTCATGGGAGCTTGCTGTGAAAACTCCTAAATGAGCGGCTGGTATAGGTCTGACTGCGGCCAGACGACTCGCCTCCGCATAAGCGAAAAACCAGCCTGCCGACGTGCAATGGGGGAGATGGGGGTAGAAAATGAGAAAATTTTCAAAATTGGGTAGTCAAACTAAAGAGGTTCATGTTACTTTAGCGAACGTAAATCTTCCCACAGGCCGACCGGTGGCCCTGCCGCTCTTCCTCGCTTCAGCCCTCAGCCGCTGACGAGTGCCTTCCCCTGAGAGACAGCCCGATGACCCAAGTTGCTGCCCGTTTCCGCTTTTCCATTTTCGCCTCGCTCCTGACCACCCTGATCTTGAGTGGGGAGGTGAAAGCGCAGACGGCGCAGCTCGCGTCTTCGCCCGAAGCGACCCTGACCGTGCAGCGCGGTGACACCGCCTACTCCATTGCCCGGCGCAACGGCCTGACGGTGGACCTGCTGCTCGCCTACAACAACCTCGCCTCGCCCGACATCGAAGTGGGGCAGGTGCTGCGGCTGCGTCCGCCCACCCACACCGCGCAGCGCGGCGACACCATCTACGGTCTCTCGCGCATGTACGGCGTGAGTGTGGACGCGCTGCTCGCCGCCAACACCCTGCCCCGCGACACCAAACTGGAAGTCGGGCAGGTGCTGCAACTCCCGGTCGGCCTTGACGCTGCCGCGCCTATGATCGCTGCGCCCGCCGCGCCGCTTCCCTCGCCGAGCGCCCTCGGTCTACCCTCGCTGGCGACCGTTGCCCAGGGAAGCCAGAGCGAAACTGACAGCAGCGGCGCGAGCTGGTACCAGAACGCCATGTCGCTGCTCGGCACGCCCTACGTGCTCGGCGGCACCTCGCGCAAGGGCATCGACTGCAGCGGCTTCGTGCTTCAGGTCATGACGCCGCTGGGCGTCAAGCTGCCGCGCCGCAGCGCCGATCAGGCCCGCGCGGGCGTGTCGGTGGACGACGACGACCTGCGCCCCGGCGACCTGCTGTTTTTCGACACGGTGGGTGCGGGCTCTGTGACCCACGTCGGCATCTACCTCGGCAACGACAGCTTTATCAATGCCAACAGCTACTACGGCAAGGTCGTGGTGGACAAGTTCAAAAGCGACAAATACTGGAGCACTCGTTACCTGGGTGCCCGCCGCGTGATGATGGACGCGCTGGCGAACTACTGAGCGCACTGAGCGCGGAGCGGGTCCGAAGCTGGCCACAGGCCGCGCCCGCCGCTCGTTTACTCTGAGCCTCATGTCTGCTCCTTCACCTGCGCCCCAGCCCCCTCAGAGAGAGCCACCGCAGCCCCCGCCAGCCCAAGCTCAGGCTTCTCGGCCCCGGCGCCGCCCGCTGCTGCACCTGTCCAACCGCGTCAAGATCTGGTTCGCGTCGCTGCTGTCGCTGGCGAGTGGCTACGTAATTTCCAACGTCCGCGAACTCGCGGTGCGGCCCCCGCTCGTGCTCGGCCAGGACGCGGTGAGCACACCGGCCAGCGCTCTGGCGCGGGTCACGCTCGAACACGACCCGCAGCCGTTCATCAACATTGTGCCCGCCAGTGCCGAGGTGAAGACCTTGCTGGTCTTTTACCCAGGCGGGCGCGTGCGGCCTCAGGCCTACGAGTGGCTGGGCCGCGCGCTGGCGGTCCGGGGGGTGCAGACCGTCATTCCGGCCTTTCCGCTGGACCTTGCGATTACGGGCACCGAGCGTGCCGAGGGCCTGATCGCCCGCTATGGCGCCGGCAAACGGGTGGTGCTGGCGGGGCACTCGCTCGGCGGCACCGTCGCCGCGCAGTACGCCGCCCTGCGCCCGGACAAGATTGACGGCCTGCTGCTGCTCGCCGCTTACCCGGCCCCCAACGTCAACCTGCACGACGCCCGCTTTCCCGCGCTCTCGCTGCTCGCCGAGAAAGACGGGGTGGCCGACGCCGGGCTGGTGCGCGGCGGTCTGGAACGGCTGCCCAAAAACACCCGGCTGACGGTCTTGCCTGGCGCGGTCCACTCCTTTTTCGGACGCTACGGCCCGCAGCAGGGCGACGGCGTGCCCACCGTCAGCCGGGCGCGGGCCGAGCGCGAAATCGTGCAGGCGGTGGAAACCTTCATAGACCAGTTGCCTCCGCACGCGTCTCAGCCCTGAGCTGCGCTGTTGTACATCTACGGTTCTGTGTCCCGGCGTGACGTTGCCGGGGCCGGCGCGGCCTATGCTCTGGGCCGATGACTCAGCCTGCGCCGTCCCTGTCTCTTCCCGCCCAGCGTGCGCGCCTGCTCGCCACCGTCGGCCTCATTGTGGGGGTGTTTCTCAACGCCCTCGAATCGAGCGTGGTCGCCACCGCCATGCCAAGTGTCATCAACGACCTGCACGGCCAGTCGCTCTACGCCCTGCCCTTCGCCATGTACCTGCTGACCTCCACCGTCGGCAGTCCGCTGTGGGGGCGCGCGTCGGACCTCGTGGGGCGCAAGCGGCTGTACCTCGTGGGCGCGGTGCTGTTTCTGGTCGGCAGCGCCTTGTGCGGCGCGGCGCAGAGCATGGGCTGGCTGATCGGGGCGCGGGCGCTGCAAGGGCTGGGGGCCGGGGCGCTGCTCACACTTTCCATGACCATCGTGGGCGAACTGTACTCGCTTCAGGAGCGCAGCCGGGTGCAGGCCTTTATCAGCGCGGTGTGGGGCATCTCGGGGCTGGCGGGGCCGCTGCTCGGCGGCTGGCTGACCGAGACGCTCTCCTGGCGTTGGACCTTTTACGTGTCGCTCCCGTTTGGCCTCCTGGCGCTGTTCATGGTGTCGCGCTTTTTGCACGAAACAGGCGAACGCCGCGCCGCGCAGCTCGACTGGGCTGGCGCCGCGCTGTTTACCCTGGGCAGCGGGCTGACCATCTGGGGTCTGGAAATGAAGCTGTGGTCGCTCGTGGGGCTCGGAGTCGCGACCCTGGTGGGGGCGGTGCTGCTCGAACTGCGTCACCCCGCCCCGCTGCTGCCGATGCGGGCGCTGCGCGAACGGACGCCCGCCGTGGCCTTCGCCGGGAACTTTCTGGGCGGCGCGGCTTACTTCGGCGTGATTGCTTACCTGCCGCTCTACGCCCAGGGCGTCTCGGGTAAGGGCGCGACGGCGGCGGGCGCCATCCTCACGCCGATGCTGGTGGGCTGGACGCTGACGAGCATCCTCTCGGCGCAGCTCATTCGTTTTATCCCGCTGGCCCGGCTCTCGCAAATCGGTTTCGCACTGCTCACGTTGATGTTTCTGGCGCTCACCTTTACCGTTCACTCGCCGCTGTGGGTCACGAGTGCGCTCGGTTTCGCGGTCGGCATGGGCATGGGCTTTTCGATGCTGAGCCTGCTGCTCGCCGCGCAGCAAGCCGCCTCGCGCGGCGAACTCGGCGCCGTTACCAGCGGGGTGATGTTCGCCCGGCAGATGGGCGGGGCACTCGGCACCGCGCTGATGGCCCTGCTCATCGGCTCGCACGCCATCGGCGTCGGCGGCATCGAACTCGCCGAGGGTCTGCGCCGCGCCTATTTCCTCGCGCTGGGGCTGGTGGCGGCGGCCTTCCTCGTCAGCCTGCTCTGCCGACGGTGCCGGCGCCGGTGGAGCAGGGGCAAGGAGCCTAGCGCTGTTTCAGACACGGCGGCTCAGTCGGTACGCGCTGAGCCGCCGTGATGCCGCTCGTAAGCTTCGATTTCCTTTTGTAGAAAGTAGTTCAGCGCTGTGCGGATGAACGCGATGGCGCCCAGCTTGCCGATGTCATCCCAAGTGGGCGCGATGGCGGTGAGCAAAATGTCGGCGGCGAGCAGAAATTCCAGCGAGATGGCAAGCCAGCGCCCGAGTTGAAGGCGCAGGCTTTCCTTCACCTCGTCGGGCGCGTGGTCGCGGCGCGCGAAGATGCGGACCGAGCGCCATAGCCCCTCCAGCACCGCCGCCGCAATGATCAGCACCGCCGAAAGTTCGGCCAGCCGCGCCACGTTCATCGCGCCCACTTTGACGAACTGTTCCAAGCTTTCCAGCATGTCTGTCTGTGAGGACTTACAGCTTCAGTGCCAGCGCGACCGCTTCGGCGAGGCCGCCCGCGTCCACATGCCCGACCTGATAGCGCGAGGCGGCGCGGGCCACATCGTCGGCGTTGCCCATCGCCACCGGGTGCCCGACCACTTGCAAGGCCGTCACATCGTTGGCGGCGTCGCCCACCATCATCACGCGCTCCAGGTCCAGCCCGTANGCCTGGGCCGCCCGCCGCACCGCGCTGCCCTTGCTGGTGCCCGCCGCCGTGATACTCAGAAAGCTGATGCCGGGCATGGCCGGGCTGACCGACGGGTGCTGGTCGGTGCCGGGCTGCGGGTGGGCGAGCAGCGCCGCTTCCTCGGCGCGGGGCACCACCCACTGCGCCCGCACGATGGTGCCGGGCAGGTCCTCGGGCTGCCGGGGCTGGTAGGGCACCCCCAGCAAGCGGGCGTGCTGCTCGGCGTACTCGCCCGGCGGCGTGAAGGCGTACTCGGTGTCGGTGTAGACCTCCAGCAGTTGTCCGCTGCGCTGCGCCTGGGCGAGCAGCGCGGGCAACACCTCGGGCGGCAGTGGGGTGGAGAGGCTCTCGCCAGTGTCCACCCGCATACAGGTCGCGCCGTTCTGGAAGACGTGCCAGCCGTCGGGGTCGAGCCGCCGGGCGTAGTTCAGCGCGTTGCCGAACGCCGGGCGCCCGCTGCACAGCACCAGCCGCACCCCCTGCGCTCTGGCGCCTTCCAGGGCCGCCCATACGTCGTCCCGCACCCGGTTGTCGGTCCCGATCAGGGTGCCGTCTACGTCTATGCAGATCATTCCCAGCATGGCGCCCAGTGTAGTGGCCTCAGCCCGGCCAGACCCCTTCGCGCTCCACCGCCGCGCAGCCGCCCACCTGCACCGCCTCCACCCGTGTGCCGCGCACCTCCACCTCGACTTCGATTTCGCCGGGGGTGCCGAGCGCGTGGCCCTGGTAAATCAGCCCGGAGGCCCGGTTCCCACGCAGGGGCAAGCGGCCCTCGCTTGCCAGCAGCGCCAGCAGTGCCCCGCCCGCGCTGCCCGTGACCGGGTCTTCAGGAATCCCCACCAAGGGCGCAAAATCACGGGCGGCAAAGCGGTTGACGCCCACCGGCGCGTAGGCGTACACGCTGACCACGCCGAGCTCGCGGCTCAGCTCGGCAATGCGCGGAAGGTCGGGTTCCAGTCCTTCGAGCAAGGAGGCGTCGAGCAGCGGCAAAAAGACGCTCCACAGCCCGGTGCTCGCCGCCGCCAGGGGCAGCCCCCGGTGCAGCAGGCGGTCGCTCAGGCCCAGCGCCTCGGCGAGTTCGCGGTGCCAGCCTCGCCCCACGGCGCGGGTTCCAAAGGCGGGTTGGTGCATCCACACCCGGCACTCGCCGCCGCCCGCATCCAGCACCAGCCGCAGCGGAATGCGCCCGGCCAGGGTTTCGAGTTCCAGCGCCTCGCCCCGCCAGCGGCCCGCCTGCGCCAGCACCCGCCCGAGCGCCACCGTCGCGTGCCCGCAAAAGTCCACCTCCTGCGTGGGCGTGAAGTAGCGCACCCGCCCCAGACCGTCACTCAGCCGCGTCACGAACACCGTCTCGGGCGCTTCCAGAAAGGCCGCGAGCCGCTGCATCTGCTCGCCTGTCAGTTCGCCCGCGTCCAGCACCACCCCCGCCCGGTTCCCCTGGCCGGGCACAGTGGTGAAAGCAGCAACTTCGGCATAACGCGTCATGGGGGCAGTGTAGAACTTCCGGGCCGGTTCTTCTGTGCCCATAAAAAAACCACCCAGGCGCGGAGCCGGGTGGAGAGGAGTGGGGAAGAGGTTACAGGTCGAGCGGGTCCGGGCTTTCGGTGGCGATTTTGGCCTGGTCCTTTTCGTTTTCCTTGATGACTTCCTGCTTGCCTTCGCCGCCGAGTCCGGGGTTGATGTTCTCAGAGGTGGCGTCGGGCAGGTCGGCAGCGACGTTGCTGTCGGTGGTGGCGAGATCACCGGGATCGGTCATGGCAGGTCTCCTTGCGGCGGCGAGCGGGGGGACAGAAGCTGCCGCCTGCATTTCCGATGTTGTCACGCCCCCGCCCGGAGAGGCATCTGAACAGGCTTTAGCAATCGGCCACTGTTGGCGCCAGAAAGGCTGCTTCACCCGGCAGCCCCCGCTCGCCGCGCACCAGCCGAGCACGGCGGCCCCGCGCCTCGGGGCGAAAGCCGTAGCTCAACACGGCGGGCGCGTCCACGTCGAGCACGGCGTAAGGGTTGTAGAGCGCGAGGTGAAGGTCGGGCCGCGCTCCCGCCAGCGCCGTTTGCCTGTGCCGGAAGGTGGTCGCCAGAATCAGCGGCAGGCCCCGGCCCCGCAGCGCCGCCCAGTTGAGGTCCGCCGCGTCGTCGACGGCGTGCAACTCCACGTCGTACACCTGCCCCAGCTCACGCGCGAGCGTCTGTGCGTCGGCGGCGGCCTCGCTCACCGTCTCGCGCTGCGGTTGCCGCCACGCGACGAGCAGCACCCGCGAGCCGGGCGTGGGCGGCTGCGGCAGGCGGCCCTGCGCGTCGGGCCACGCCGTCAGGCCCCGCGCTCAGGCATCTGCGAGCAGCGCAGCGTCCGCCTGCGGGTCGAGGGTTTCGTCCGCCTGCGCCGGAAAGCGCCGGGCGAGGGCACGCAGCCGTTCCCGCTTGGTCGCCACCGCCGCCTGATTCTCGGGCACATACTCCGCCACCGCTGCCAGCGTCGCCTGCTGCACCTCGCGGCGACCCAGCGCCATGACCAGATCGGCCCCCGCCCGCAGCGCCCGCACCGCCGCCTCGCCCCGGCCATAGTTCGCGTCGATCGCTTGCATTCCCATGCTGTCGGTCACGATGACGCCGTCGTAGCCCCACTCCTCGCGCAGCAGCCCGGTCAGAATGCGCGGCGAAAGGGTCGCCGGATGCTCGGCGTCGAGCGCGTCGTACACGATGTGCGCGGTCATGATGGCGGGCGTCTCGGGCAGCAGAGCACGGAAGGGCGCGAGTTCGCCCGCGTCCAGCTCGGCGCGGCTTTTGCTCACGCGTGGCAGGGCGAGGTGACTGTCCTGGTGGGTGTCGCCGTGACCGGGAAAATGCTTGGCGCAGGGCGCCACCCCCTCCCGCGTGTGTCCGGCGAGCGCGGCCCGCCCATGCCGCGTGACCCGCGCCGCGTCCGAGCCGTAAGCGCGGTCCCCGATCACCGGATTGGCTGGATTCACGTTGATGTCGAGCACCGGCGTGAAGTTCCAGTTGATCCCCACCGAGCGCAGTTGCCGTGCCAGCGCTGCGTTCACGTCCTCGGTGAGCTGCTGGTCGTCCGCCGCCCCCAGGCTCATCGCACTCGGCGCGAACGGCCAGAACTCGGGCCGGGTAATCGCCCCCCCCTCGTGGTCGATGGCGATCAGCGCGTGCTCACCCATCACCTCGCGCAGGTCCGCGCAGAGGCGTCGCAGTTGCTCGGCGCTCTCCACGTTTTTCCCAAACAGGCACACTGCGCCGATGCCGTGTTCGCGCAAATAAGCAGCGGTGTCTTTGTCGAGTTCGGGGCCGGGAAGGTCGATCATCAGCAGTTGGCCGGGCCGCACGGGGTCAAGCCGGGAAGGTTCAGATATGGGAGACATGCAGCGAAGTGTAGCGGCGGGCCCTCATGCCACAGCTCCTATATAGAAAATTTATTTTTATATGAAAACAATGCACAAAGAAAGGAACAATGGTTCGTGCAGTTTTAGGCGGCTTTGAGGCCGAAATTTAGCGGACTGGACGGCAGATGTTCTAATTCTTCAAAGCGGGCCGAGAGATCCAACTTGGACAAAATCACTTGGGCCAGCAGGGCGTTATACGCCCTGCGTTTCATGTCTTCGAGACTGAACACCAGATTCTGTCCGCCCTCTGCTGCTCGCAGGGCCTCAAGGCGACAGAGGTTCAGGGTCAGCAAGACCACGTTCCAATGCGCCTCAATGCCTGGCTGTGACCGCAATTGCACATCCTGGCCTCCCAGGAACTGCTTGGCATCCCGGAAGATCAGTTCAATCTCGAAACGGCTCCGGTACAGCGCAATGACCTCATGAGCGGGCATCGTCACAGCGGTGCTGAACAGCACCGCGTAACCCGTCACTTGACCCTTTTTACCGACCTGCTGGATGACGACTGCACGCACTTCTCGCGCCCACTGCACGCTCCAGACCACCTGAGTCCACACCCGCTCGGTCGACGTTTCAGAAACGAGGTCAAAGCGCTGCAAGTCGCTGAAATCCACCTTGCCGTCGAACTTTTTTGGCCGTCCGCGTCGTCTGGGATGCTCGCCGGTATAGAGATACTTGAGGTTGGCGTTGCGAGGAAATCTGGAGATGAATGGGAGACCGTGACCGGTCACGGTCTCCACCATGGATTCTTTCGCATAGTTCCCATCCGCAACCACAGCGGCCAGATCAAGCCGTGGAACAGTCTGGAGATCAAGCAACACGTCATCCAGCTGGTCAGCGGCCTGTTCCAGACGACTCGGGGCCTCAGACCCGGTCCGGGTCTGACGGACATCGACCGTAAATGCCTGTCGGTGCTGGACGTCAATCAGGGCACAGCAGGATTGCTCGATCCCACGTTCGGTCCGTGCGGCACAGCCATTCCAGAACGAGCCGAGGTGTGCGGTGTGCTGACCAGATTTGCGGTGAAAAGAGGCGTCGATGGCCAGAACGCACAGTGGGCTGATCAGCCCACTCTCAATCGCCGTGCTCACAGTCGCCCGGTGTACTGCGCCCCAGGGAATGGCCCCGGGGTCACTTCGGTGCAGCCAACGACGGATCGTACTCTCTGAGCAGGCCGCATATCGGGAGAGGTTCAGGACGTTCAGCCGTCCAGGAACAGCGAGAAATACGCTAAGCAGCACGGTCAGAAAATTCCGCTGCGTCTTGCGCAGCGGGACCGCGCTGAGAACGTACTGTAGGATAGCCATTAGACCCATTGGAAGCGGTGTGTTCACAGCCCCATTTTCGGTGGGTCTTTCTTTGTGACCTCAAAACTGCACGAACCATTGAAAGGAAAGGGAGGAGAGGAAAAACCCATCCCCCTTCCCATACTCAAAGCTTCTTGAGCGTCACCGCTCCGCCTTCCACCTCGGCGCGGAAGCCTTCGCCGGAGCCGTAGGCCACCTGCTCCGCCAGCACCTCACCGGCAATGAAGTCCTGCCACGCCTGCGCCGCTTCCAGCGCCTCGCCATCCAGTTCCAGCGCGAGGGCAATCCGGTCCTGCACCTCGAAGCCCGCCGCCTTGCGGGCCTCCTGAATGGCGCGAACGAGATCACGGGCCAGCCCCTCGCGTACCAGTTCAGGGGTCAGGGCGGTATCGAAGGCCACCAGATACCCAGCGTCCTCGGCAGCCGCCACACCTTCGGGCGCCTTGGCGTCCACCAGCACGCTCCCCGGCGTCAGGTCGAAGGTCACGCCGTCGGCCTGCACGCTGAAGCCCTGACCGGCCTGCACCGCCGTGGCGACGGCGCGGGCGTCCGCCTCTGTCAGGGCCTTTTTCAGCACCGGAAGCTGCTTGCCGTACTGCTTGCCCACCACCGGCAGGTTCGGGCGCAGGCTGTACTGCACGAGGTCGGTGTCGCCTTCTAGGAAGGTCACGGCTTTGACGTTCAGTTCTTCCATGATCTGCGTCTGCGAGCGCTTCAGCGCGTCCAGCGCTTCGGGCGAGGCGGCGCGTACCTGCACCCCGGCGAGCGGCTGCCGGGTCTTGAGGTTGTGCGCCCCCCGCACGGCGCGGCCCAGTTCCACGACTTTCATCACGGCGGCCATGTCGGCGGTCAGCTTGCGGTCGAGCCGCTCGGCGCGGACGGTCGGCCACGGCGTCAGGTGCACCGACGACTCCTCGCCCGACAGGTTGCGGTAGAGCGCGTCGGCCAGGAAAGGTGTGAACGGCGCGGTCAGTTGCGACACCACCAGCAGCGCCTCGTGCAGCGTGGCGTAGGCGGCGGTGTCCACGGTGCCGCCCTCACCCCAGAAGCGGCTGCGACTGCGGCGCACGTACCAGTTGCTCAGGTCGTCCACGAACCCTTCCAGGGCGCGGCCCCCACTGCGGGCGTCATAGCTTTCGAGCGCCGCCGTCACGTCGCGCACCGTTTCTTCCAGGCGGGCAAGCAGCCAGCGGTCCATCTCGGGCCGCTCGGCCACGGCGGGAGCAGCGGCGAGGTCAGGTTGGTCGAGGTTCGCGTACAGCACGAAGAACGAATAGACGTTCCACAGCGTGTTCACGTAGCTGCGCTGCGCCTCGGCGACCAGACGCTCGGAAAAGCGCTTCTGGTCGCCGGGGTCCGACGCCATGAACATGTACCAGCGCACCGAGTCCGCGCCGTACTGGTCGAAGAGCGGCAGCGGCGCCACCACGTTGCCCTTGCTCTTGGACATCTTCAGGCCCTTCTCGTCCACGATGTGCCCCAGGCAGATGACGTTCTTGTACGCCGGCTGGTCGTAGAGCATCGTCGAGATGGCGTGCAGCGAGTAGAACCACCCGCGCGTCTGGTCGATCGCCTCGCAGATGTAGTCGGCGGGATAGTGCTTGGCAAATTGCTCGGCGCCGCGCACCGCTTCGCCCTGTTCGTTCAGCAGCAGTCCCCACTGCGCGTAGGGCATCGACCCCGAGTCGAACCACACGTCGAGCACCTCGGGCACGCGGCGGTACTCCTCACCGTCGAGCGTAAAGGTGATGTCGTCGATGTAAGGCCGGTGAAGGTCGAGGTCGCTCAGGTCGCGCCCCGCCAGCTCGGAGAGTTCCGCCACGCTGCCGATCACGCGCAGCTGGCCGCTCTCGGACTGCCAGAAGGGCAGCGGCGTGCCCCAGTAGCGTTCGCGGGAGATGGCCCAGTCCACGTTGCCCTCCAGCCAGTTGCCGAAGCGCCCGTGCTTGATGTTGCCCGGCACCCAGTTGATCTTTTCGTTCTGCGCCAGCATCTCGCCCGCCACCTGCGACGTGCGGATGTACCAGCCCTTCTTGGCGAAGTAGAGGATGGGGTCGCCGGTGCGGTCGTGGAAGGGATAGCGGTGTTTCAAGGTACCGGCCCAGAACATCAGGCCGCGCGCCTTCATGTCGGCGATGAGGCCCTTGTCGGCGTCCTTGAAGAACTTGCCTTGCTCGTGCGTGACTTGCAGGATGCCGTGGTCGTCCACCCCGAACATCAGCGGCACGCCGTACGCGCGGGCGACCTCCAAGTCCTCCGCGCCGTAAGCGGGCGCCTCATGCGCCACCCCGGAGCCGTCCACATCGCTCACGAAGTCGGCCATCACCACGAAGTGCAGGACCGGCTTGCCGTCACGCCGCTCGTGGAGCTCCGACACGACGCCGAGTTGAGACGCTACTTCGGGGAAGGGCGGTTCGTATTCCACCCATTCCAGATCGCGACCCTTGAAACGCGCGAGGACTTCCAGCGGAGCCGCGTCCTTGTGCAGCGCCGAGAGCCGTTCCACCGCGCCCTCGGCGACGATGACGCGCCCGCTCGGGCTGTCGGCGACCACGTAGTCGAGATCCGGGTTGACGGCAGCCAGGGTGTTGCTCGGCAGCGTCCAGGGGGTCGTCGTCCACACCAGCAGGCTCAGGCCCTGGCGCTGCTCACCACTGAGACTGCTGAGTGCGGCGTGTGCCCGCTCGGGCAACGTGTCCCAGACGATGGGGAGGCGAACATACACGCTCGGGTCGTCCACCATGCGGTAAGAGTCCACTTCACCGAGCTCGGCACGCGACAGGGTAGAGGAGATGCGCGGCGAGAGCGGCACCACTTTGTAATCTTGCGCGACCAGACCCTTTTCGTGCAGGCGCCGCAGCAAGTTCCACACCGACTCCACGTAGCTGTTCTGGTAGGTGATGTAGGGGTCGCCCAGGTCGAGCCAGTAGCCCATGCGCTCGGTGAGTTCGTTCCAGTCCTGAATGGTTTCCCAGACGGACGTGCGGCACAGGCGGTTGAATTCCTCGAGTTCCTCGCGGCTCGCCCCGTGGTTGCGGCCCAGCCAGCCGAGCTTTTTTTCCACGCTGATTTCCACCGGCAGGCCGTGGGTGTCCCAGCCGCCCTTGCGGGTGACGTGGTGGCCCTGCATCACCTTGAAGCGGGGAAAGAGGTCCTTGAACGAGCGGGCGAGCACGTGGTGGAGGGCGGGCTTGCCGTTGGCGGTGGGCGGCCCTTCATAGAACACGAACTCGCCTGCCGGAGCGGGGCGGGTCTGCGTCTGCTCGAAGACCTGCTCATCCTTCCATTTCTGGAGGATGTCGGCTTCCAATTGGCGGAAGTTAGGCTGCGTGGGGACAGGGGCGAAGGTACGTTTGGTCATGAATGCTCCGTTGAGAGTTGATGGGTGATGGTGGATGGAGCTTTCGTGAGGGCAGAAGAAGCAGTCTCTCTCAACCGTCTCCCATCACCCATCAGCAAAAACCCCGCCCCAGCCGCGCATTCAGACCTTCGCCTGAGCACTTGCCGGGACGCGCTGGAGCTTGCCGCGTGGTACCACCCAACTTCACCGCCCATATTTGGCGGTCTCATTCCAAGGCCCTCTGCCGGGGGGCGTCCGGGCAGGTCTAGTGGGCCGCAGGCCGTTCTTCTGCCGGCGCGGGAGGGGATCTTCGCGGCTCGGTCGGGGGCGGTCAGGCTCTCACCGTCCCTGACTCGCTCTTGCCCCCGTGTCCGAGGCTACTGGCCTCACGTTCGCCTGGGTTGTCCGGGCATGTTAAGGCGGGGCGGGGCCAGGGGTCAATGCGCCATTCAGCGGAGGACCGCACGGAAGCGCGGGGCAGCGTTTAGACAGCCCCCCGGCCCGCTGCCCGCGCCGGCCCAGCCCTGCACCGTAGGTGGAGGCCGTGTCCCAGCCCCCTACTTCCCCCGCGCCGCCCGCCGGGGGCTTTCCGACTGGGGCGCTGGTGGCTTCGCGGCGGCGCACTCCTCGCCCGCGCAGGGGGCCAGCGCCCTGGCGAGCATGTACCTGCTCCTGGGCGTGATGGGCATGACCCTGTGCTGGCGCTACCGGGTGCCGGTGGTTCTCGGCTGGAACACGCCGGGGCTGGCGGTTCTGATCGCCTCGGCGGGCCGGTTCACGGCGGCGGAAGTCGTGGGGGCGCTGCTCGTCAGCGGGGCGGTGCTGGCACTGGTGGGCCTGAGCCGGGCCTTCGACTGGCTGGCCCGCACCCTGCCGTTGCCGCTGGCCTTGGCGCTGCTGGCCGGGGTGCTGCTGCCGTTCGTGCTGCGTGGACTGGCGGCCATTCCGCAGGCTCCGGCGCTCACCCTGCCCACCCTGCTCGCCTACCTGCTGGCCCGCGTGTTCGCGCCGCGCTGGGCGGTGCCGCTGGCACTGGTGACCGGGGTAACGGTGGCGGCCCTGACTGGGCAACTGCATTTGAGCGCCCTGGGCCATACGTCGCTGCTGGCACGGCCCGAGTGGATCACTCCCACGTTCAGCTCTCAGGCGCTGCTCACCCTGGCGCTGCCCTGCACTATCCTGGCGCTGACCTCGCAGCATCTGGCGGGTATGGCGGTGTTGCACACCCACGGTTACCGGCAGGTGCCGCCCGCGCTGCTCGTCACGGTCACGGGCGCCGCGTCTGCCCTCGCCGCGCCGCTCGGCAGCGTGACCATGAACATGGGGGCCATCACAGCGGCCATCTGCATGGGCCCGGACGTTCACCCCGACCCGAACCGCCACTACGTCGCGGGGCTGGCCTGCGCGGGCGGTTACCTCGTCCTGGGCCTGTGCGCGGGCGCCCTGCTCGGCCTCGCCGGAAGTTTCCCCGCGCCGCTGATGCAACTGCTGGCAGGACTCGCGCTCCTCGGCTCGGTGCTCAGCGGCCTGCAAAATGCCCTGAGCGACCCGCGCTGGCGCGAGGGGGCGCTGCTCGCCTTCGCCTGTACCGCTGCCGGTTTCAGTTTTCTGAATATCGGCGGAGCGCTGTGGGGTCTGCTGCTCGGCTGGGGCAGCGCCGCGCTCGCGCAGTGGGCGCAGCGGGAAAAAGGCGGTGGGCTGGCCTGAAGGTCGAGCGCCCGTTGCACCTGAACAGGGGGCACCCGGCCCCTTTTTTTCTGACCGGGGCGGCGTATGCTGGAGGCATCCGGCACAGGTCAGGCAGGGCAAAAGCGGCGCTGGCCCGGCTGTGCCACTCAGGAGGACTCACATGGAATTTTTCATCGACACCGCCATCGTGGACGAAATCAGGGAAATCAACGCCTGGGGCGTGCTCTCGGGCGTGACGACCAACCCCAGCCTGATCGTCGCCTCGGGCCGCGATTTCAAGGAAGTCATCGGTGAGATCGCCGAGCTGGTGCCCGGCGGCGCCATCAGCGCCGAAGTCACCGCGCTCGACGCCGAGGGTATGATCAAGGAAGGCAAAGACGTGGCCGCCTGGCACAAGCAGGTCGTCGTTAAGCTCCCGCTGACCCCCGCCGGGCTGCAAGCGTGCAAAGCGCTTACGAGCGAAGGCATCAAGACCAACGTGACCCTGTGCTTCAGCGTACCGCAGGCGCTGCTCGCCGCCCGCGCCGGGGCGACCTACGTCTCGCCCTTCGTGGGCCGGGTGGACGACACCGGCTGGGACGGCTCGGAACTCATCCGTCAGATCAAGGAAGCCTTCGTGCTCGGCGATATCCAGACCAAGGTGCTCGCCGCCAGCATCCGGCACCCGCAGCACGTGGTGCAGGCCGCGCTTGCCGGCGCCGACGTGGCGACCATTCCCTACAAGGTCTTTACCCAGATGGTCAAGCACCCGCTGACCCAGGCAGGCCTCGACAGCTTCATGGCCGACTGGGCCAAGCGCCAGGGTGCCAGCCCGGAAACGCCCCCCAGTGAAGCCGGCACCAACCCGGTCAAGAAAGAAGGATGACTGTGACTGAGGTCGCTCCCCAGGCCCTGCCCTTTCAGGAGCTTCAGGAAAAGATTCTGCCTGAACTGCACCTGCTCGCCGCCGGGCTGGGCATCGAAAACTACCGCAAGCTGAAGAAAGACGCTCTGGCGCTCGCCATCATGGAAAAGCAGGCCGACGCCGAGGGCCAGAGCCTCGCACGCGGCTACCTCGACATCACGTCGGACGGCTACGGCTTCTTGCAGGCCGACCTGCTCGACCCGGCCAGCCGCTCGGTGCTCGTCACGGCGGGCGTCATCAAGCAGTATCACCTGCGAACCGGTGACGAGGTCATCGGGCGTGCCCGCAAGCCGCGTGAAAACGAGCGTTACGGCTCGCTCGTGCGCGTCGAAGCCGTCAACGGCCTGGACCCCGAAGCCGCCCGGCAGCGCCCGCGCTTCGACGACCTGACCCCGACGTTCCCCGACCAGCAGCTCGTGCTCGAAGACCCCAGCACTGATGACGGCCTGAGCCTGCGCGTGGTGGACCTGCTCGTGCCCATCGGGCGGGGGCAGCGGGCGCTGATCGTGGCGCCTCCCAAAGCAGGGAAGACCACGCTGCTCAAGAAAATCGCCAACTCCATCACCAAGAATTATCCCGACGTGACGGTGATGGTCCTCCTGGTCGACGAGCGCCCCGAAGAAGTCACCGATTTCCGCGAGAGCGTGCAGGGCGCCCAGGTCATCGCCTCGACCTTCGACGAGCCGCCGCAGCACCACGTCCGCGTCGCTGAGTTCGTCCACGAACGCGCCCGCCGCATCGTGGAGGAGGGGGGGCATGTCGTGATTCTGCTCGACTCCATCACCCGCCTCGCCCGCGCCAACAACCTCGTCACGCCCCCCACGGGCCGCACGCTCTCGGGCGGTCTGGACTCCAACGCGCTGCACTGGCCCAAGCGTTTTCTGGGGGCCGCCCGCAACATCCGCGAGGGCGGCAGCCTGACCATCCTGGCGACCGCGCTGGTGGAAACCGGCAGCCGCATGGACGACGTGATTTTCGAGGAGTTCAAGGGCACCGGCAACGCCGAACTCGTCCTGTCGCGCCGCCTGGAGGAGAGGCGAATCTTTCCGGCGCTCGACATCCTCAAATCGGGCACCCGCCGCGAGGAGCTGCTGCTTCAGCCCGAGGTCCTCAAGAAAATGTGGCTGCTGCGTAAGGTCATCAGCGACATGGACCCCGCCGACGCGATGGAAATGCTGCTGGGCCGCATGGGCAAGACGCGCAACAACGTCGAGTTCCTGGCTGCCCTGGCTGGCTAAAGCTTTTTTGTGGGGCATGGGCGGAAGCTCATGCCTTTTACATTGTTCGAGAGGTAAAAAATTTTATATGAAAAAGATTGGAAGGCATGGTAAATAAACAGCCTTCCCCAGCCCCCACTTACGCCAGGGAAGACCAAAACATCACCTCAACGCGTCCAGCATCCCCAGCACATCCGGTACCTTGAGGCTCGCACCGCCGACCAGCGCGCCGTTCACGTTGGGCTTACCGCAAATCTCGGCGATATTCTCCGGCTTCACGCTGCCGCCGTACAGCACGCGAATGCCTTCAGCGCGGGCACCGTATTGCTCGCGTAGCGCCCCACGAATGGCGGCAGCGAGTTCCTCGGCGTCGTCCGCTGTGGCCGTCTTGCCGGTGCCGATGGCCCAGACTGGCTCGTAAGCCACGACCACGTCGGCGCCCACGCCTTCCAGGCTGCCACGCAGTTGCGCCAGCGTCTGCGGCACGTGCTCGCCGCGCTCGCGCACATCCAAGTTTTCACCCACGCAAACAATCGGCAGCAGCCCGTTTGCCTGCGCCTGACGCGCTTTGGCGGCCACATYCGCGTCGCTTTCATCGTGGTACTCGCGGCGCTCGGAGTGACCGACGACCACGCAGCTTGCGCCCGCGTCTTTCAGCATCGCCGCGCTGATTTCGCCGGTGTAGGCGCCCGACTCGTGGGCCGAAACGTCCTGCCCGCCGAAGGCGATGCCTGCCGGGAGGTTGGCCGCCAGCGCCGAGAGGTCCAGCGCCGGGGCCAGCACGGCGAGGTCCACACCCTCGGCGGGGGCGTACTTGGTGGTCAGTTCTTCCGCCCACGACCGCGCTTCGGTGGGCGTCTTGTTCATTTTCCAGTTGAGAGCCAAGAGGGTCTGCATAGTTTCTCCTTGAGAAGCAAAGCCGCAGGGGAGACCAACTCACGCCTGCGGCTTTGCCGAATTAAATGGCGGGCCGGAAAAAATAGGTCGTGCGCTGCACGATTTTTCCGTCTTGCACGCGGTACACGTCGGCAAAGCGTTCTTCAAGAGCCTCGCCTGCGCGGCTGGTTCCCCGGAAAACGCCGAACGACACGGCACTGCCCGTCTCCGAGCAGGTCACATCTTCCACGGTGTGTCGGCCCGAGCCGATGACCCGTTCGTGACGGTAAAACTGCTCGATGCGCGGCAGCCCCTGCAAAGGCTCATAGCCGGGGCGCTCGTAGACGGCGTCGGCAGCAAAAACGTCGCCCAGGCGGTCATAATCCGCGCTGTCGATGATGGTAAAGAGACGGGTGATCAGGTCGCGGGCGTCATTGATATTCATCGTGTGGCCTCCTGCAGGAGCGGGCACTGCCCCAGACTTATGGACAGGCGCACCAGATACCCGTCGGGGTCTTGCACCAGAAATTGCCTCACGCCTGTCTCGTGGTCGCCTGCTCTGTACCATTTTTCTTCGGGGGCCAGAAACAGCGGCCAGTCTGCCGCCATCAGGCGGGCCAGAGGCACGTCAAGATCTGAAACACTAATCTCAAAGTTGATTCCCCGGCCCAGTGGCCGTTGCAGCGGCGCCGTTTCCCAGGTGCGGGACTGCCCAATCTGGTCGAGCATGCTGTGGGCATTGCCCAGCGTCAGATAGGCAAAACCCTCCTCCGGGCGCTCGTACTTCAGCCCAAAGCCCAGCAGGTTGACCCAGAAGCCCAGACTGGTGGCCAGGTCGGCCACCGCCAGTTCCGGGACAAGGTCAGGTTCGCTCACGCCATCGCCACGACGCCGGGCAGCTCCTTGCCTTCCAGCAGTTCCAGGCTCGCACCGCCGCCGGTGGAGATGTGGTCGATCTGGTCGGCCTTGCCGCTCTTGTTGATGGCGCTCACCGAGTCGCCGCCGCCGACCACGGTGTAGGCCTGGTCTTTCAGGCTCCCCACCGCCGCCGCCACCGCGTTGGTGCCTGCCGCGAACTGGTCGAACTCGAACACGCCCATCGGACCGTTCCAGAAGACAGTTTTGGCGCCCTGCAAGGCGTCGGCATACGCCCGCTGCGTGTCAGGCCCGATATCGAGGCCCATCCAGCCGTCAGGAATCTGGTCGGCAGGGACGACTTTGCTCTGAGCATCGGCGGCGAATTTGTCGGCGGCCACCGCGTCGGTCGGAAGCAGCAGCTTGTCACCGTACTTCTCCAGCAACCCCTTCGCCAGGTCAAGCTGGTCGTCTTCCACCAGACTGTTGCCGATCTGCCCGCCGCGCGCCTTGATGAAGGTGAACATCATTCCGCCGCCGATCAGCATGCGGTCCACTTTGGGCAGCAGGTTCTCGATCACCTTGATCTTGTCGCTGACTTTCGCCCCGCCGATGATGACCACGTAGGGATGCTCCGGCGCGTGCAGCAACTTGCCGAGCGCGTCCACTTCGCTCTGGAGCAGCCCGCCCGCCGCGTGCGGTAGCTTGCCGGCCACGCCGCTGACCGACGAGTGCGCCCGGTGCGCCGAGCCAAACGCGTCGAGGACGAAGGCGTCACCCAGCTTGGCCAGCTTGTCGTTCAGCGCCGCATCGTTCTTTTCCTCGCCCGCCTCGAAGCGCACGTTTTCCAGCAGCGCGACTTCACCGGGCCTGAGCGCCTGCACGGCCTGGAGGGTTTCGTCGCTGCCTGGCAGGCTGGGAATGAACTTCACGTCCTGCCCGAGTGCGCGGCTGACGGCCTCAGCCACCGGCTTCAGGCTGTACTTGTCCTCGGGGCCATTCTTGGGCCGTCCGAAGTGGCTCATCAGCACGACGCTGGCGCCGCCGTCAAGCAGCTTCTTGATGGTCGGCACGCTCGCCGTGATGCGGGTGTCGTCCTGTACCACGCCGTCCCCAACCGGCACGTTGTAGTCCACGCGCACCAGGACGCGCTTGCCCTTGACATCCAATTGACTGAGGTTTTGCATGGGTGTTCCTCCGGAATGTGGATGGTCAAGAGGTGATGGTTGATGGAGCGGGCACAAACCCGTCAACCATCAACCATCACCTCTCAACGTTTAGCCTTTGTTCTGAACGAGCTGCACCAGGTCCGCGATGCGGTTGCTGTAGCCCCACTCGTTGTCGTACCACGAGAAGAACTTGACGAGGTTGCCCATCGCCATGGTCAGGCCGCCGTCAATGATCGCGCTGTGCGGGTCGCCCTGAATGTCGGTCAGCACAATGGGGTCTTCGGTGTAGGCCATGATGCCTTTGTACTTGCCGTTCGCGGCTTCACGGAAGACGTTGTTGACTTCCTCGACAGTCACGTCGCGCCCCAGGATCACGCTCACGTCGCTGATCGAGCCGGTGGGCGTGGGCACGCGCAGGCTGGTGCCGTCGAACTTGCCCTTCAGCGCGGGGTACACCTGCGACACAGCCTTGGCGGCGCCGGTCGAGGTGGGAATGATGTTGATCGCAGCGGCGCGGGCGCGGCGCAGGTCGCTGTGCGGCAGGTCCAGCACGCGCTGGTCGTTGGTGTAGCTGTGCACGGTGGTCATGATGGCCTTCTCGATGCCGAACGCCTCGTCGATGACCTTCATCGGCACGCCGAGGCTGTTGGTGGTGCAGCTGGCATTGGAGATGATGTGGTGGTTGGCGGGGTCGTACTGCTCGTCGTTCACGCCCAGCACGATGGAGAAGTCCTCGCCCTTGGCCGGCGCGGTGATGATGACCTTCTTGGCCCCGCCCTGCATGTGCTTGGAGGCCCCTTCGCGGCTGGTGAAGATGCCGGTGGATTCGATCACGATGTCGGCGCCGTACTCGCCCCACTTGATGTTGGCGGGGTCGCGCTCGGCGATGGCCTGAATCTTCTTGCCGTTGACCGTCAGGCTGCTTTCGTCGTACTCCACGGTGCCGTCAAAGCGCCCGGCGGTCGAGTCGTACTTGAGCAGGTGCGCCAGCGTGTGGTTGTCGGTCAGGTCGTTGATGGCGACCACTTCGACGCCGCGCGCTTCGAGGATGCGGAAAACCAGCCGACCGATGCGGCCAAAGCCGTTGATGCCTACTTTCATGAGAGACCTCCGGGTCTGAGGGCCAACCCTGTATCACGTTGTGCGCCTCGCAGCACACAGTTTAACCACAAACCTCACGTTTGCCGTCCCGGCGGCGGGAACGCGCCCCGCCAGACACGGCGCCGTACACTGGCCCGCATGACAGCCGCCCCCCCCCTCCAAGCGGTGCTTTTCGACCGCGACGACACCCTCGCCCTCACCGACCCCGCCGTGTACCGCGAAGCGGCGCTGTGGATGCAGGAGCGCTTCGGGCTCGACCCCCGGCAGGCCGGGCACACGCTGGCGCAGGTCTGGGAAGAACGCATGAACGACTGGTGGGACCTGCGCTCGCACGAGGACGAGGAGCAGTTCTGGGAAGAGTACGGCAGCGACCTGACCGCCCGCCTAGGCCTGGGCCCCGAGGCCGCCGCCGAAGTGATGGCCGCCTACCCCTACGAGCGCTACATGAAGCCAGTCGCGGGCGCCCGCGAGGTGCTGAGCGAACTGCGCCGCCGCGGGCTGAAAACCGGCGTGCTGAGCAACACCCTGCCGAGCATCGACCGCACGCTGGACGCCCTGGGCCTCGCCGACCTGATCGACGTGCCGCTGGCGACCTGCCTGCTCGGGGTGCACAAGCCCGAAGCCCGCGCCTTTACCCTCGCCGCCGAGGCGCTGGGTTGCCGGCCCGAGGAAGTGCTCTTCATCGACGACCGGCCCGAAAACGTCAGCGCGGCGCAGGCGGTGGGGATGCGCGCGGCGCTGATCGACCACAGCGGCCAGACACCCGGCGCCCTGAGCGACCTAAGGGAGGTGCTCGAGCTGTGCTGATCGACAGCCACCTCGACCTCGCCTGGAACGCGGGGCAGGGCCGCGACCTGACGCAGGAGCTCACCGAACTGCGCCGCACCGATCCCCTCGCCCCCACACAGACGGCCACCGTCACCTTTCCCGAACTCGCGGCGGCGGGCCTGCGGGTGGCGTTCGGCACCCTCTTCGCGCTGCCCCAAACGACCGAGCACGACGGCTACGTGGACCACGCCGGAGCACGGGCGCAGGCCCTCGCGCAACTCGCGCAGTACGAACGCTGGCAGGAAGAAGGCTGGCTGCGGCTGTTACGCACCCGCGCCGACCTCCGCGAGCACCTCGGCGCGCCCTCCGAAAGCCTCGGCGTGGTGCTGCTGATGGAAGGCGCCGACCCGGTGGCGGGGCCAGACGACCTCCNTTTCTGGCAGGAGCGCGGCGTGCGCCTCATCGGCCCGGCTGGGGCCGCACCCGCCATGCCGGCGGCACCGACGCGCCCGGCCCACTCACCCCGGAAGGCCGCGAGCTGGTGCAGGCGATGCGCGACCTCGGCCTGACCCTCGACGCCTCCCACCTCGACGACGTCTCTTTCTGGGACGCCGCCGAACTGGGGGTGCGGATGGTCTCCACCCACGCCAACGCCCGCGCCCTGGTGCCCGGCAACCGGCAGCTCAGCGACGAGATGGCGCGGCACATCGTCTCCACTGGCGGCGTGCTGGGCATGGTCGTCCACAGCAAATTCACCCGCCCCGGCTGGCGCCCCGGCGCCGAGCGCGCCCCGCTCGGCGACCTGGTGCGCCACGCCGAGCACTTCGCCGCGCTGGTCGGCTGGGAGCACCTCGGCCTGGGCAGCGACCTCGACGGCGGCTTCGGGGCCGAGAAGACCCCGGCAGGCATCGACCGCTACCGTGACCTCACGCGCTTTCTCGACCTGCTGCCACAAGAAGCACAGGCCGGCGTCCGAGGCGAGAACTGGCAACGCTGGCTGCTTGAGCATCTTTTCTCAAGTTAGATACCAAGCGTTTCTTTTCACAATCGAACCCAAAAGAGAGGGAGCCTACGCTCCCCGCTTTTTATTCGCCCCGAACCTGCACGCCCACTTCGGCGAGCTGCGCATCCTCGACGGGGGAGGGGGCCTGCGCCATCAGATCGGCGCCGCGGTTGTTTTTGGGGAAGGCGATGACTTCGCGGATGCTGCCCGCGCCGCTCATCAGCATCAGCAGGCGGTCAAAGCCCCAGGCGATGCCGCCGTGCGGAGGCGTGCCGTATTCCAACGCGTCGAGAAAGAAGCCGAACTTCTCGCGCGCAGCCTCCTCGGAAAAGCCGATGGCCTGGAACATCTTCGCCTGCACCTCGGGGTCGTGAATACGCACCGAGCCGCCGCCGATTTCAAAGCCGTTCATCACGAGGTCGTAGGCCTGCGCGCGCATCTCGCCCTGCCGCTCGGTGCCGAACAGCGCCACGTCGCCCGGGTGCGGCGCGGTGAAGGGGTGGTGCATGTAGGTCCAGCTCTGCGAGTCCTCGTCGAATTCGAGCTGCGGAAAGTCCACCACCCAGGACACATGAAACTGCGGCCCGCCCGCCGCCAGGTCGAACAGGTCCCGCAGCGCGAGGCGCACCGCTCCCAGCGCCGTGACCGCTTTTTTCCACTCGCCCGCCGCGAACAGCAGCGTGCCGCCCTGCGCGACGCCGGTCTGCTCGATCAGCTGCGGGGCAATCCCGCCCACGAACTTGGAGATGCCGCCCGTAAACCCTTCACCGTCACGCCGCAGCCAGGCCAGACCGCCCGCGCCGTTTTGCTTGGCGACGCGCTCGAGTTCGTCGATCTGCTTGCGCGTCAGCTCGGGCGCGACGAGGACTTTGACGCTCGGGGCACTTGCAAACGCCGCAAATTCCCCGCCCCGGAACAGCCCGGTCACGTCGGTAAAGGCCGAGTCGAAGCGCAAATCCGGCTTGTCGGAGCCGTAGCGGTCCATCGCGTCGAAGTAGCTCATGCGCGGAAAGGGGAGAGGCAACTCCACGTCCAGCACCCGCCTGAACACGTGCGCGAGCAGCCGCTCCTGCACTTCGAGCACGTCGTCCTGCTCGACAAAGCTCATCTCCATATCGAGCTGCGTGAAGTCGGGCTGGCGGTCGGCGCGCAGGTCCTCGTCGCGGAAGCAGCGGGCGAGCTGGTAGTAGCGGTCGAAGCCCGCGATCATCAGCAGTTGCTTGAACAGCTGCGGGCTCTGCGGCAGCGCGTAGAATTCACCGGGATTCAGGCGCGAGGGCACCAGAAAGTCACGCGCGCCCTCGGGCGTGGACTTGGTGAGCATCGGCGTTTCGACCTGAATAAAGCCCTCGGCGTCGAGAAATTCGGTGACGGCGGTCACGGCCTTGGAGCGCAGCATCAGGGCGCGCTGCATCTCCGGGCGGCGCAGGTCGAGGTAGCGGTACTTCAGTCGAATATCCTCAGCCACGCTCTCGCCCTTGTCGAGTTCAAAAGGCGGCGTCTTGGCGGCGTTCAACACCTTGACCCGGCTGGCAATGACCTCGAAGTCGGCCAGGCCCCCCTTGCGCTGCGACTCGGGGCGGGGTTGAAAGGTGCCCTCGATTTCGGCCACGTACTCGGCGCGCAGGCGGTCGGCCTCGGCAAAAGCGGGAGAATCGGGCTCGACCTGCACCTGCACGGTGCCGGAGCGGTCGCGCAGCTCTAGAAAAATCAGGCCGCCCAGGTCGCGGCGGCGGCTGACCCAGCCTTGCAGGGTGACGGTTTGTTGTTGCTGCGCTTGGCCGAGCTGGCCGATCAGGGACGTGCGTTTCATCACCCCCGATTATGCGCCAAACATGAAAAGGCGGCAGCGCGTGGGCGGCTGCCGCTCTTCAGGGGGCGTTTTACTTCCGGTGCTCGGGGTGCGGGTCTTCGCTGAGCATCTGCTGATGCACCTGCTCGTGCGAGAGCTTGAGGTGAACATGCTCATCCACATGGTCCACCGCGCTCAGCGGCAGCCAGTGGTGCTGGCCCTGGGCGTCCTTGGCGATCTTGATGTATTCGCCGTCGAGGTGGTCCACTTCGCCGTGGTTTTTTCCATCGGCGCAGATGATCGGCATGTGTTCCTTGATCTGATCGGTGTTCATGGACTTATCGTGCGCGCTGATCCAGAGCTGCCAGTGAGCCGGACGTTGGCGACGCGTAAAGAAAGCGGGCGGCGCTCAAGCAAGGGCCTGTCCCAGCTCCCCGACCGGCACGGTCTTTTGCTCGCCGGTGTGCAGGTTTTTCAGGCTCAGGGTCCCGGCGGCGGCTTCCTCCGACCCGATGAGGCCCACCCACACGGCGCCCCGGCGCTCGGCGTCCTTGAAGGCGCTGCCCGGTTTCATGGCGCGGTAGGCGAACTCGGCGCGGCAAGACGCGCGGGCCGCGAGCGCCACCCGCGCCGCCAGCGGCACGTTTTCTTCGTCCAGCGCCGCGACGTAGAGCTGCGGCCCGCCGCTGCCCGGAATCTCGATGCCTTCCTGCTCGAGCGCCAGCAACAGCCGCTCGACGCCGAACGCCCAGCCGATGCCCGGCACGCTGCCGCCGCCGAGTTGTTCACTCAGGCCGTCGTAGCGCCCGCCGCCGCCCAGGGCCGACTTGGCGCCGATGCCCTCGTAGTGGAGTTCCCAGGCGGTGCGGCGGTAATAGTCCAGCCCGCGCACGATGCTCGGGTCGAGGTCGAACGGCACGCCCCAGTCGCTCAGGTAGGCCTGCACCTGCCGGAAGTCGGCGGCGGCGCCTTCGCCGAGGAAGTCGAGCATGGGCCGCACGCTGAGCTCGGCCAGCAGTTCCTGGTCACTCGCGCTCTTGGAATCCAGAATCCGCATCGGGTTGCGCTCCAGGCGGTCTTTGGAATCGTCGGAGAGGCGCCCCAAGTGCGGCGAGAACAAATCACGCAGGTACGCGTTGTAGCGCTCGCGGTCCTCCGGGTCGCCGATGGACCCGAGCTTGACGCGCACGCCCCGCAGCCCCAGCTTTTGCACCACCGCCACCATCAGCGCAATCGCCTCGGCGTCGACGAGCGCGTCGGCGGAGCCCAGCACCTCGTAATCCACCTGCGTGAACTGGCGGTAGCGGCCCTTCTGGTGCCGCTCGGCGCGGAACATCGGCCCCGAGGTCCAGAGCTTGAGCGGCGCGGGCAGTTGCTTGAGCCCGTTCTCCAGATACGCCCGCACGATGCTCGCCGTGCCCTCGGGACGCAGCACGTAGCCGCCGTGGTCGCCGAAGTAGTAGACGGTAAACATCTCCTTGCGCACGATGTCGGTCGAGCCGCCCACCCCGCGCTTGACGAGTTCGGCTTCCTCGAACATCGGCGTGTCGATGCGCTGCGCCCCGGCGCGTTCGAGCACTTCACGGGCCTGCGCGATCAGCCACTCGTGGGCCGCGGCCCGTTGAAACGCTTCGGTCTTGGGACTGCCGCTCGGCAGGAGGTCGTTGGTGCCTTTGGGACGCTGAATCGCCATTCGCAGAGTGTAAGCGCCCGGACGCGCGCGGGGCCAAGGCCAGATGGCTTAAACGAGAAAAAGGCCGCCAGGGTTCTCCCAGCGGCCCCGCACGCAGACGCTCAGGCCAGCGCCAGTTCGCCCCGCTGCTCCTCGGCGAGCACGGCTTCGTAACGGTCAAGCAGCCCCGGCGCCCCGAGCAGATCCTCGAGTTCGGTCATCAGGCGGTGGTAGGGGCCGGGCCGCGCCGACTCGCCCATCAGGCCCAGGCGCCAGATCACGCCCGCCGTGGGGCCAAGGCCGCCGGTCACGCTGATTTCGCGCTGTCTCAGGGCCTGGCGCAGGCCAGCGTCGTCGAAGCCCTCGGGCAGCCGCAACGCGAGCACGGTCGGCAGGCGGTCTTCAGGGCGGCGAACGTAGTGCGAGAAGCCCAGCGGCGCCAGGGTGCGCTCGATCACGCGGCCCATCAGGCGCACGCGAGCCTGCCGGGCCTCCAGGCCTTCTTCCAGGGCCGCCCGCAGCGCCGCGTGGAACGCAAAGTGCAGGTTGACCGGCACGGTGTGGTGGTAGGTGTGGTTCACCCAGTAGTCGCGCAGTCCCTCGAAATCGCAGTACCACAGCGGCGTCTGGGTGCGCCGGGCGGCGAAGCGCGAGAAGGCGCGCTCGCTGATCGCCACCGGGGCCAGGCCGGGAGGGGCCGAGAGGCACTTTTGCGCCCCGGTGTAGGCGTAGTCCACGCCCCACTGCTGCATATGAAAGGGTTCCATGCCCGCCGTGGTCACCGCGTCCACCGTGAGCAGCGCCCCGCTGCCGCGCACGAGTTCGGCAATCTCGGGCACCGGATTCAGGACGCCGGTGCTCGTTTCGCCGTGAACGACGGCCACCATCGAAATGTCGTCGTCGAGGTGCGCGGCCACATCCGCCGGCTTGATCGCCTCGCCCAGCGGCGCAGTCACGAGGCGGACTTTGGCGCCGTAGCGCGCCGCCATCTCGGCCATGCGGCGCCCGAAGCTGCCGTTGGCGCACACCAGCACCTCGTCGCCCGCTTCCACCAGATTGGCGAAGCCCGCTTCCATCCCGAGCGAGCCCGTGCCGGCGAGAAGCGCCGTAAAGCCCTCCGGCTCGGTGCCGTACATCTCGCGCAGGTCGCGCTGAATCTCGCTGTTGAGCGCAAAGACCTCGGGGTCCATGTGCCCCAGCATCGAGCGAATCAGCGCCTTTTGCGCGCGCGGGTGAATCGGCGTCGGGCCGGGGGTCAGCAGAACGTGCTCGTCGTGGGTATCCTCGAACATCACCGGAAGAGTCTAGCCCCGCAGGCCTAAGCGCGCAACTTTATTGCTCTTTTGTGCTTATCGGACACATAATACGCAACATTATTGCTTCAAAGCCCGGTCATACTGCGCCCCGGTGTGGAGGTGGTGGTCGCCGAGCAGCTCCAGAAAGTCGCGTGCGTAGCTCGCCACCGCGCGGGGGTGGCTGTCGGTCAGGGCGTGGGTGCCGCCGTGAATGACGCGGATGACGGCGTGGGGGATGCCGCGCTGGATTTCCTCGACGGTCCAGCCGCGAATCACCGGGTCGCGGTCGCCGTCAAGCAGCAGCGTGGGCACCCGGATGTGGGGCAAGAGGGCGCCGGTGTGGTGCTGACTCTGGTCGTGGGCGAGGCGGTACATGGTGCCGGGGCCGGCGCGCCCGTACGCCCGCAGGCCGCCGGGCCACAACCCGGGGCGCTCGCGCGGCAGGTCGCGGAGCAGCCGCACGAGCTGCGCGGCCACGCTGGGGTTCTCGGGAATGCCGGTGGGGGCGCAGGCGATCAGCCCGGTGGTGCAGCGCGGATGGCGCGCCGCGAGGTCGAAAATGACTTCGCCGCCGAGCGAATGCCCGAACAGCGGGGCGCAGCGCAGCCCGCTCGCGTTCAGCCACGCTGCGAGGTGGTCGGTGAGGTCCGCGATGCAGGCCGGTTCACCGGGGCGCCCCTGGCTGTCGCCGTGCCCCGGCGGGTCGTAGAGGTAGACCGTGCGCGTGCGCGCGAGGTGCCGCCCGACGCGCTCGTACATCCACGACGCGCAGCCCAGCCCCGGCACCACGACGAGCGGCGGCCCACTGCCGAGCACCCGGGCGTGGGTCCACAGGCCGTCAACGAGCGTCCACTGCGAGTGGCCGTTACGCACCCGGCACCTGAGTTCCTGGGTCCTGGGTCTCTGCATCCTGGGCCAGAAACTCGAGCACCGCCCGGTTGAACCCCGCCGGGTCGTCCACCATCACCACGTGCCCGGCGCGCGGCAGCTCGACGTACTGCGCCCCCGGAATGCTCGCCGCGAGCTGCCGCCCCAGCGCCACCGGAATCAGGGCGTCGCGCCCGCCCCACACGACCAGCGTGCGGGCATGGATGTCGGGCAGCAGCTCAAGCACGCTGTCACGCAGCAGTTGCGTCGCCGAGCGCCACAGGTTGGGCAGCCCCGCCCGCGCCGAGTCGGCGAGAATCACCGGCAAAAAGGAGGGTCGCCCGGTGAGCGCCGCCCGGGGGAGATGCAGCGCGGCGCGCACCGGGTGGTCCCGCAGCAGCCCGCTCGCGCAGGCGAGGACCAGCCCGCTGACCCGCTCGGGCGCGAGCGCCGCGACATGCACGGCGATGTGCCCGCCCATCGAGTGCCCGATGAGGGTGACGTGCTCGAGGCCCTGCGCCGCGAGCCAGCGGGCGATCAGCGCGGCGTCCTCGCGCACCCCGAGCGAACGCTGCCGCCACGCGGCGTGGTGGCCGTAGCCGGTCAGGTCCACGACGTACACCCGGTGACGCGCGGCGAGCACCGGCAGTTGCCGCCGCCACCAGCGCCACGAGCCGCTCAGGCCATGAATGAGCACCACCGGGTCACCGCCTGTCCCCGACACCTGATAGCGCAGGGTGGCGGCCCCTTCGCGGTATTCCTCGACCTTCACGCGGCCCAGCATACGGCCTGAACCGGGAACGAACGGTCAGCGATGGACATTCTTACCTAATCCCTCTTAGGAGTGAATGCCTTCACGGCGGCGCCAGACCCCCACGCCCACCAGTGCCAGCAGCAGCGCCAGCGCCGGCGTGTCGCCCAGCCGGGCGTAGAGCGTCTGCCTGCCGAGGAGCTTCGGGCGCACGTCGAGCGACTGCACGGCGTCGCCCCGGTCCACGGTCTGCACCGGGCGCCCGAGGTCGTCCACCGCGCCGGCCACGCCGAGGTTCACGCTGCGCACCAGCCAGCGCCGCTGCTCGATGGCGCGCACCCGGCCCATCCAGAAATGCTGCTGCACCCCCCAGCCCTGGTACCAGCCGTCGTTGGACGGGTTGACGAGCAGCCCGGCGCCCTGGCGGGCAAGTTGCCGGGCGACCCAGGGAAACACCGAGTCGTAGCAGACGTAGGTGCCGTATTTGACGCCGTTCAGGCTGAGGGGCTGCACGGTCCTGGCCGCTTCCAGAGAACCGAACTCGAAGCCGAGCGCTTTCTCGAAAAGGCCGTAGACGGGTTTCAGAATGCGGTAAAATGGGAATTCCTCGCCGAAGGGCACGAGCTTGGCCTTGACATTCTGTCCAGTCACCTGACCGTCAGTGTTCACGGAAATCACACTGTTCTGGTCAGGCGTCAGGGTACGCAGGCCGGTAATGCCCGGAGCCGGGAACTGCGGCACGGTGCTCGGAGGTGCAGGAAGCATCAGCGCCGTTTCGCTCCAGACGAGGACGCTGCCGGGCGGGCGGCTCTGACTGACCGGGAGCATCTGGGAGAATTGCTGCTCAGGCGAAACATACCCAGTTGCCCGCCCAAACGAATCGAAAGTCGTCCGCAGCACCCGCATCGGCTGCTCGGGGCCCTCCCCCGGCGTGCGCGTCAGGCCATAGCCGAGGGCCGCGAGCCAGACCAGGCTCACGGTCAGGACGCCCTTTTTAGACCGACTCGCCAGCGCCGCCGCGAGGCCGAGAATCAGCACGCTCGCCAGCAGCACCCCGCCGAGGTCGGCCACCTGAATCAGCGGCGTGGGCAGCAGCGCATACCCGAGCGTCGGCCAGGGAAAGGCGAGCGGGCCGAGAAAGCGCAGGTATTCGACCACGCCCCAGCCGCCCGCGAGCGCCCAGACGCGGCCCCGCGGCGAGTGAACGAGCCGGGCGACCACATACGCCATCAGCGCAAAGAATCCGCCTTCGAGGGCGTAGAGCGCGAACGCCAGCACCCCGGCGGGCGGAAAGCTGAAGATGTTGCCCAGAAAGGCGGTCAGCCACCACAGGTGAATGGTCGTCAGGGCGAAGACCGCCCACCACACCCGGCCCGCGACCTGCCGGGGGGCGGGGGCTTGCGCGGCGTACCACAGCAGCGCGGCGAGGACAAACGGCGCGAGCAGTCCCGTCTTGAGCGGCGGCATCGTCAGCGCGAGGGCCACCCCGAGCAGGGCGGACACGGCGGGGGGCGGCAGGTGCGGGCGGCGCGGCATCGGCACCGAGTGTACGTGCCGGAAGGGTGAGGGGTCTCGGCCGGGCATCTGTGAGTCCCTTGCTTTTGTTGGGGGCCGGCCCTCCCCTATGCTGGCGGCGTGCATTTCGACGACCTGCCCGTGCTGCCCACCACTCCCGGCGTGTACATCTTTCGCAAGGGGGGCGTGCCGATTTATATCGGCAAGGCGAACAACCTGCGTTCGCGGGTGTCGCAGCACTTCAAGGCGGGCGGCAAGAGCGGCAAGTTCACCAAGCTCGCCGAGTCGCTCGAATTCATCAGCGCCGCCAACGAGGTCGAGGCACTCGTGCTCGAAGCCAACCTCATCAAGCAGCACCGCCCGCACTACAACGTGCTGCTCAAGGACGACAAGCACTATCCGTTCCTGAAGCTGACGAACGAGGCGTACCCGATGCTCGTGGTCACGCGCCGGGTGCTCAAGGACGGGGCGAACTACTACGGGCCGTATCCCGACGCCTCGGCGGTGCGGCGGGTCAAGCACCTGATCGACACCATGTTTCCGCTGCGTAAAAATTCGGGCCTGCCGATGCAGAAAAAGCCGCGCCCCTGCCTGAATTACCACATGGGCCGCTGCCTGGGACCGTGCATCGACGCCGCGCAGCCCGATGAATACCGGCAGGCGGTCGAGGACGTCAAAGCGCTGCTCGAAGGCCGCGCCGCGCCGGTCATCGCCCGGCTGAAAGAGGACATGAAGGTGGCGGCGCAGGGCCAGGATTTCGAGCAGGCGGCGCGGCTGCGTGACCGGGTGCAGGCGGTGGAAAAGCTTTTCGGCACCGAGCAGCACGCCTTTGTCAGTGAGGAAACCGACCTCGACTTTCTGGGGGCGGCGCAGGCGGGCGAGTTTGCGATGGTGCAGCTGTTCCGGATGCGCGGCGGGCGCGTGGTGGGGCGCGACAAACGCTTCCTGACGGGGGCCGACGAAACGGGCCTCGGCGAAATCATCGGCGCCTTCGTTGCCGACTACTACACCCAGGCGACGCACGTGCCGCCGCTGATTTTGCTGCCCGCCGAGTACGAGGACGCCGCGCTGTGGAGCGAGTTTCTCTCGCGGCAGGCGGGCCGGCGCGTCGAGATGCGCACCCCCAAGCGCGGCGACAAGACCGACCTGATCGAGATGGCCCAGCGCAACGCGGCGGTGGGGCTCGACTCGGAAATGGCGCTGCTCGAACGCCGGGGCGACCATCCGGGGTTGGATGCGCTCAAGGACGTGCTCGCGCTGCCCGAGCGGCCCTGGCGCATCGAGGGCTACGACAACTCGAACCTGTTTGGCACCAACATCGTCTCAGGCATGGTGGTCTTCGAGGGCGGGCGCTCGCGCCGGGGCGAGCACCGCCGCTTCAAGGTGCGCGGACTCGAGCACCCCGACGACTACGAGTCGATGAAGCAGACGATTTACCGCCGCTTCACCGGTTCGCTCGCCGACAAGCTGCCGCTGCCCGACCTGATGCTGATCGACGGCGGGCGCGGGCAGGTGAACGCCGCGCTCGACGCCCTCAAGGAAGCCGGCGTGCAGGTGCCGGTCGTCGGCCTCGCCAAGCGCGAGGAGCGCCTGATTTTGCCGGGGCGCTACGGGGCGCAGTGGTGGCTGGAAACGGGGACCGAGGTCGGCGTGGACCGCGAGCTGCTGCTCCCGCACACCCACCCGGCGCTGCGGATGCTCATCGGCGTGCGCGACGAGGTGCACAACTACGCGGTGAGCTACCACCGCAAGCTGCGCGGCGAGGGGATGTTGCGCTCGGTCTTCGACGACCTGCCGGGCATCGGGCAAAAGCGGCGCGACGCCCTGCTCGAGCATTTCACCAGCTTGGAAGACCTCGCCGCCGCCCCCGTTGAGCACATCGCCGCCGTGCCGGGGATGACCTTGAGGGCGGCGCAAAGCGTCAAAGAGTTTTTGCAGGCGCGCGAAGCCCAGTTGCCGCGCGCAGGAGGCTGAGCCCCCTTCGCATCAGCCAGTTTCGCAGCCGGGGCCAACGGGTGGTGCGCCCAAGTGCAGCGAGGCGGCGCTGCGCGGCTTCGGCCCGCAGGGCGGCGGCGTGGGCTTCAGGGTCGAAAAAGTAGGTCATGGGCGGTCTCCTCCTGCCTCACAGGATGCCGGGCCGGGGGGAGCGCGCACATGCGCCTCCTGGCGGGGGCTCGCTGCGCCAAATGGCGGAGGGGGCCCCCTTCCTTCACGCTGGCTTCAGGCCGGGGCGCTGACAGCAGGCTGATCTTCAGGGGACAATGGCGGGATGCCCGCCGCGCCCACGCCCCCCACTTCAAGCCCGCCTAACCCAGTCAGCCCGGCCCCGACGCCGCCGCCTCAGCACATCATCCGGCAGCACGGGCGCACCGTGCTGTTGCTGCTGCTCGCGGTGCTGGCGCCGCTGCTGCTGTTTGCCGACCTCGCCGACGACGTGCTCAAACACGGCGGGTTTGTTTGGGACCGGACGATTCTGGAGTGGTACGCCGCGCGCCGTACACCGGGGCTGACGCAGGCGGCGCAGGTGCTCGCGCTCGTCGCCGGGGTGGGCGGGCTGCCGATCATCACGCTGCTCGTCGCCTGGGGCCTGCACCGCGCGCGCGCCAACGTGCACGCGGCGTTTCTGGTGCTGGCGGTGGCGGGGGCCACGCTGCTCAACGTGCTCGCCAAGGTGATGTTTCACCGGCCCCGGCCCGACGAACTCATCGCCGTGCTGCGCGAGCCAGGATTTTCCTTTCCCAGCGGGCACGCGATGGCGAACGCGGCCTTCGGAATTGCGCTCGCGCTCGCCTTCTGGCGCTCGAAGGCCGGGTGGCCGCTCGTCGTGTTCGGCGTGCTGTGGGCGCTGCTCGTCGGCGCGAGCCGCAATTACCTCGGCGTGCATTACCCGAGCGACGTGCTCGCGGGCTTTCTGGCGAGTACGGCCTGGGTGTTCGGCCTCTACCTGACGATGGGCCAGCGCTGGCCGGCGCTGCGCCGCGCTCCGGCGGGCGAGCACGACACCCGGCCTCCGCTCAAGCGGCCCGCAGTCCGCCCAGCAGATGAAAAGTAGTTGACAGAATTCGTCTTCTTTTCTAGAGTTGGTGTTCGGCCCTGGCACGTGCAGGGTCACCTTTATCCAGAGTCGGCGCAGGGACCTGGCCCCATGACCGCCGCAGCAACCGGCCCTCATCACGGCAGCGGTGCTTTCCAGACCCGCGCGAGCAGCGCCCGACGATGGGCGGCGCCGCGGGAACGATAAAGGAAGGCGGGTCCTCTTCGCGGGTTCCAACGGACGGCTCAGCCCTGGGCGTCCCCTTCCAGACTTCTTTTCGTCCAGGAAGGGGACGCCCGTTTTGGGCCGACCTCTCCGCTCTCCCCACCGGAGGCCCGCCCCGTGACCTTACCGTCCTCCCCCCCAGCCTTGCACTTCGAAGGCGTCAGCAAAACCTACCCCGGCCAGCCGGCGCCGGCGCTGAGCGATTTGACCCTCACCGTTGCGCGCGGCAGCCGCACCGGCATCATCGGACGCAGCGGCGCAGGCAAAAGCACGCTGGTGCGGCTGATTTCCGGGCTCGAAACGCCCGATGCGGGCCGGCTGCTCGTGCAGGGCCAGGACGTGACCCGGCTGGGCCGCGCCGAGCAGCGCCAGCGTCAGGCGCGCACCGGACTGGTCTTTCAGCACTTCAACCTGCTCGCGCAGCCCACGGTGCTCGGCAACGTGACCCTGCCGCTCGAACTCGCCGGGCAGCCCCGCGCGCAGCGGGAACAACGCGCGCTGGAACTGCTCGAACAGGTGGGTCTGGCCGATTTCGCCCGCCGCTACCCCGCGCAACTGTCCGGCGGGCAAAAGCAGCGCGTCGGCATTGCGCGCGCGCTGGTGACTGGCCCCGACCTGCTGCTCGCCGACGAGGCGACGAGTGCGCTCGACCCCGAGACGAGCGCCGGGATTCTGGACCTGCTCACCCGCTTGCAGCGCGAGCGCGACCTGACGCTGCTTATCGTCACGCACCAGCTCGAAGTCGTGCGGGCGGCGACCACCCACGTCGCGGTGCTCGACCGGGGGCGACTGGTGGAGCAGGGCCCTACCCGACACCTGCTTGCGCAGCCGCAGCACGAGGTGACGCGCGCGCTGCTCGACGCCCACCGCCCCGAGGTCACGCTCGGCGCCGGAGAAGTGCTGCGGCACGTCAATCTGGACGACCTCGGCGCCCAGACGCTTGCGGCACTGGCCCGGCTCGGCGCGCGGCTGGTGCAGGCCGAGGCCCACCCGCAGGGCGTGGACGCTTGGCTGGTCGTGCGCGAGGACGCGGGCGACCTGTCCGCGCTGCGGCCCTCGGCTGAGGTCTGGACGCCCGCGCCGGTGAGCGCATGAGTTGGGCCGAGCTCGGGCCGCTGCTGTGGCAGGGCACGCTGGAAACGCTGTGGATGGTGCTCCCCGCCGCGCTGATTGCCGAGGTGCTCGGCGTGGCGCTGGGGGTGCTGCTCACGCTGACGCGGCCCGGCGGGCTCAAGGCGAACGGCGTGGTCTTTCGGGTGCTCGACGCCCTGGTCAATATCGGACGCAGCCTGCCGTTCATCATCCTGCTGGTGCTGCTCATTCCGCTGACCCGCCTGGTGACGGGCACCTCCATCGGCTCCACCGCCGCCATCGTGCCGCTGACCATCGCCGCGATTCCCTTCGTGGCCCGGCTGGTGGACGGCGCCCTGCGCGACGTGCCGCACGGCGTGACCGAGGCCGCCCGCGCGATGGGCGCGAGCACCGCTCAGGTCGTCGGCAAGGTGCTGCTTCCCGAGGCGCGGCCCGCGCTCATTCACTCGTTCACCGTCATGTTTGTCAGCCTCATCGGGTACTCGGCCATGGCCGGGGCCATCGGTGGCGGGGGGCTGGGTGACCTGGCGATTCGCTACGGCTACCAGCGCTTCGAAACCGGCGTGATGATCGCCACCGTTCTCGTGTTGCTGCTGCTGGTGCAGGGCGCGCAGTGGCTCGGCGACCGCGCCGCCGCCCGCGCCGACCACCGCTGACCCCCTCAAGGAGCCGACCATGCGTAAGATTTTTGCTCTGTCCACCTTCGCTTTCGCCTCGCTTGCCAGCGCGGGCACCCTGCGCGTCGCCGCGACGCCAGTGCCGGCGGGGGAACTGCTCGAATTCGTCAAGCCCATCCTCGCCAAACAGGGCGTCAAGCTCGAAATCCGTGAATTTACCGACTACGTGCAGCCCAACGTGGCCCTCGGCGAAGGCAGCGTGGACGCCAACCTTTTTCAGCACACGCCGTATCTCAATGCCTTTCAGCAAAACCGCCCGCTTGGCATCGTCCCGGTGAAAAAGATCTACCTGCCGCCGCTCGGGCTCTACAGCAAACGCGTGAGCAAGGTCACCGAGTTGGCAAAGGGTGCCACCATCGCCCTGCCCAACGACCCGAGCAACGAGGCGCGCGCCCTGCTGCTGCTCGAAAAAGCGGGCCTGATTCGCCTGCGCGCCGGCGCTGGGGTGAGTGCCACGCCCAAAGACATCATCAGCAACATCAAGGGGCTCAAGTTCCGCGAACTCGAAGCCGCGCAGTTGCCGCGCTCGTTGCAGGACGTCGACGCCGCCATCGTCAACGCGAACTACGCGCTCGACATCGGCCTCGACCCGACCAAAGACGCCCTGTTTCACGAGGGCAAAAACAGCCCGTACGTCAACATTCTGGCGACCACCAAGGCCAACCTGAACAACCCCGACCTGAAAAAGCTCACCGCCGCGCTCACCAGCCCGGAGGCGAAAGCCTGGCTGCTGAAGAAGTACGGCGGCAGCGTGATTCCGGCGTTCTGAGCTCTTTCTCTCCACTCCAAAGGAAATCACCATGCGTAAAACTCTGATGCTGGCCGCCCTGCTCCTTCCCTCCACCGCTGCGGCGGGCACCCTGCGCGTCGGAGCGAGCCCGGTGCCGCACGCCGAGCTGCTCGAATTCGTCAAGCCCCTGCTCGCCAAGCAGGGCGTCAAGCTCGAAATCCGCGAATTTACCGATTACGTGCAGCCCAATGTGGCGCTCGCGGACGGGGCCATCGACGTGAACTTCTTCCAGCACGTCCCGTACCTGAACAGCTTCCAGCAAAATCGTCCGCTCGGCATCGTCGCCGGGGCGAAGGTGCACGTGGAGCCGATGGGCGTCTACAGCAAGCGCGTCAGGAAGCTGAGCGACCTCAAAAACGGCGCCACCATCGCGCTGCCGAACGACCCGAGCAACAGTGGCCGCGCCCTGAAACTCCTCGAACGGGCGGGCCTGATTCGCCTGAAACCCTCGGCGGGCATCAGCGCCACGGTGCGGGACATCACGACCAACCTCAAGCGCCTGAAATTCCGCGAGCTCGAAGCGGCGCAGCTCCCGCGTGCCCTCGGAGACGTGGACGCCGCCGTCATCAACACCAATTACGCGCTCGAAGCGGGCCTCAACCCCCTGAAAGACGCGCTGAAGCTCGAAGACAAGAACAGCCCCTACGCCAACGTGCTCGCCGCCAAGCCCGCCACCCTGAAAAACCCCGATTACCTCAAGCTGGTCAGGGTCCTTCAGAGCAAGGAGACGAAGGCCTTTATTCTGAAAAAGTACGGCGGGGCCATCGTTCCGGCGTTCTGAGTTAGGGCAAGGAGGGAGGCGAGGACTTGAACCTCGCCTTCCATTCTTTTCAGCCCATCTTGCCGCTGCGGATCACGTCGGCAATCACTGGCGGCAGGTTCCAGGCCATGATGTCGAAGGCGCTCGACGAGTAGTCGTAAGGCACCTTGTGCAGGCTGATCTTGGGCTTGCGGCCCACGCAGTCCACGATGGCGACGTCAGCACCCGGCTCGTGGTTGAGCGAGAGCCCCACGCTGCCGGGGTCGACGAAGGTCGTTTCGTCCACCGTCCGCACGAAGGGGACGTGGGTGCCGCCCACCACGATCACCCGCGCGGCGAGGGGTTCGGCCAGCCGCCGCAGCTCGGTTTCGCTGCTCATCAGGTCGAGGCGCTGCTCGGGGTCGTGCGGCGAGCCGTGGAAATAGCGCACGCGACCGATCGGGGTGGTCAGGCGCCCGCCCGGGGGCAAGCGGCGCAGAAAGTCGAGTTGGGCGGGCGAGAGCGTCTTACGCGTCCACTGCAACACCTGATCGGCCACCCCGCGCCGGCCCTCGCGCTCGCCGAAATCCAGCGCCACCCGCAGGTCGCTGCTGCCCATGCTCGCCGGCCAGCCCTCGCGCTGCACGAAATCGATCACCGGCCCCGGTGAGGCGCCGTAGCCCACCAGGTCCCCGACGACCACCACCTGATTGACAATCTGCTCGTTCAGGAAGCGCTTGACCGCGGTCAGGGCATGGATATTACCGTGGAGGTCACTGAGAAAGGCGATTCGCAAGGTGTTGCCATCCTAATGCACTTTGGCTCTACTCTGCCCGTGATGTCCCCCCTGCCCCCCGCCGACCCACGCCTGTTCGCCCACGACCCCCGGCGCCGCTGGTCCGAGGCGCCCGCCCCGGACGGCTGGCGCGAGCTGCACCCGGCCCTGGCCCGCGCCCAGGCGCGCACCTCGCTGCGCGCCGCCCCGGACGCACGGGCCACGCAGGTCAGCGAGGCGTTGCCCGGCGAGGCCCTCGAGCGGCTGGCCGACGAGGGCGAGTGGGCCTGGGTCCGCACCCCGCACGACGGCTACCTGGGCTGGGTGCGGCAGCAGGAGGTCGGCCCCGCCTGGGCACCCGAGCTGACGGTCACGGCGCTGCGGGCACACGCTTACGCCGAGCCCCGTGTCAGTGCGTTGATCGTCGCCGAGCTGTGCCGGGGCGCCCGGCTCTCACGCGGCGCAGGCGAGCGCGTTACCGAGGACCACCGCTGCTGGCAGCCAGTTACGCTACCGGACGGGCAGGCGGCGTGGGTGCAAGAGGTGATTCTGGCGAAGGTGGACGTGTCTGACCCGGCGACCTTCGCGCTGTCGCTGCTTGGGGCGCCCTACGTCTGGGGCGGGCGCAGCGCGTGGGGGCTGGATTGCTCGGGGCTCACGCAACTGGCGTATGCGGCGTGCGGCGCCGCGCTGCCCCGCGACGCCGACCAGCAGGAAGCGGCGCTGCAACGGGTGGCGGTGCCACAGCGCGGCGACCTCGCCTTCTTTCCGGGGCACGTCGGGCTGATGCTGGACGGGCGGCGCATGGTCCACGCCAACGCGACGGCGATGGCGGTGTCGGTGGACACCCTCGGTGAAGGCGACTACGGCGGGCGGCTGCTCGCCTCGCTGCGCGGGTACGGGCGGTGGCCCACGTGATCCGGGTCGCGGTGATCGGCTGCGGCAACCGGGGCGCCGATGTCTACGCCCGGCACCTGACGGCGCAGGGGGCGCAGGTGGGGTGGCTGGTGGACCCGCGCCCGGCCCGGTTGCGGGAGGTTGCTGCGCGGTTTGGAGTGCCGGAGCAGGCTTGTTTTGCCAACGCTGCCGCTTTTTTCGCGCTCGGGCGGGTGGCCGACGCGGTGGTCATCGCCACGCCGGACGACCAGCACGTGGGGCCGTGCCTCGACGCACTGGCGCTCGGGTACGACGTGCTGCTCGAAAAGCCGGTGTGTCTGGTGGAAGAAGACCTGGAGCGGCTGCTCAGGGCGGAGGCGGCCTCGGGCGGGCAGGTCACGGTCTGCCATGTGCTGCGGGCGACTGCTTTCTTTCAGGCGGTCTACGAGGTGCTGACCAGCGGACGGCTCGGGCGGCTGGTCGGGATTCAGCACGCCGAGAACGTCGCTTTCTGGCACTACGCGCACTCCTACGTGCGCGGCAACTGGCGGCAGTCGCCTCCCGCCGCGCCGTTTTTGCTCGCCAAGAGCGTGCACGACCTCGACCTGCTGCGCTGGTTTGCGGGGGCAGCCCCGCAGACGGTGAGCAGTGCGGGCGCATTGGTGCATTTCCGGCCTGAGAATGCCCCACCGGGGGCTGCGCGGCGCTGCGTGGCGTGTCCGCTGACCGCTTGCCCCTATGACGCCCGGCGCATTTATAGCCGCTTTCCGCTGGACGCCTGGCCGAACACGGTGCTGACGGCGGGCGACCTGAGCGTGGAAGACGCCCTCGCGCACGGGCCTTACGGCGAGTGCGTCTACAACGGGCAGAACAATGTCGTTGACCATCAGGCCGTGACTGCCACCTTCGCGGGCGGGGTCACGGCGCAGCTCACGGTGAGTGCTTTCACGCACAACAACACGCGGACGCTGAAGCTGCTTGGGACGCACGGAGAAGTGCGGGCACACATGGATCTCGGCGAGCTTGAGCTGCACGACTTCGCCTCTGGGCAGGTCGAGCGCTGGCACGTTCCGGTCACTGGAAATCACGGCGGCGGGGACGCCGGGCTGGTCGCCGCCTGGCTGCGTTTTCTGCGGGGTGAGGCGCCCGTGCCCACGCCGCTCGCCGAGTCGCTCGATTCGCACCGGCTGGCCTTCGCGGCGGAGCGGGCGCGGCTTAGAGGAACGGTCGAGCGGCTCTAACTCAGGTGTCGAGTTCGTCGCGCCCCACCTGGGTCAGCAGCCGGATGGCGCCGGGCAGGATGCGGGCGGTAAACGGCGTGGTTTCCACGTGCAGCTCGCCGTCGTACTGGAGCGGAAAGGGGTCGGCGGCGTCCACCGTGACCTCGCGGGCTTCCAGGGTTTCGAGGTTGCCCGCAAACATGGGGTCGCCGAGGCCGAATTTGCCGCGCACCGAGTCGATCAGGTTGGGGACCAGGCGCAGGATGTTGCCGGCGCGCAGCAAGATGACCGTGAAGCGCCCGTCGCTCGGGCTGATGTCGTCGGTGATCGGCAGGCGGTAGGTCGCCATCCCGAAATTGGCGACCATCACGCCGATGCCCTCGAATTCACGCCGCTCGCCGTCGATGGTCAGGGAAAAGCGGGTCTTTTTCGGGTTGAGCTGCTTCATCGCGCTCATGACGTAGGCGAGGGCCCCAAAACGTTCCTTGAGGTCTTCGGAATCGCGGATCATTGCCGCGTCGGCGCCGGCCCCGGCCAACATGCAAAAGCCATTCTTCTCGCCGCGCACTTCCACCTCGCCGAGGTCCACCTGCACCGCGTGTCCGGCAAGCGCGATTCGGGCGAGTTCGGCCGGGTCACGCGGCAGGTCGAGGTTCTGCGCGATCAGGTTGGCGGTGCCTGCCGGGTAGGCGAGCAGCGGCACGTCCTGCCCGCGCGCCGCGTAGGCGAGGCTGCTGACCGTGCCGTCTCCCCCGGCGCCGACCAGCACGTCGAACTGGGATAGGTCACGGACGTAGTCCTGCATCGGGACGCCTTCTGCCAGCTCGCGCTCGGTGACTTCGGCGCCCGCGGCGCGCAGGTGCTCGACGAATTCGCTCAGGCCACTTTCGCCTTGACCGCTCTTGGGGTTGAACACGACCAGCATCCGGCGTGCGGGGGGGGCAGTTTGACCCGTCATCTCCAGCTTATTAGACTGCCCGGCGGAGGGCTATCCATGCTGCGTTTCTTCTGTGCTTCTTTACTGTTGACCGGTCTGCTCGCGTCCTGTACCCCGCGCGTCACCACCGTTGCCGGCGTGACCGTCACCCCGGTGCTTATCAAGGTCTCCGAGGGCGCCGCTCCCGGTGACACCCTCACCATCCAGGGCCGCTACCTCGGCAACGCCCAGACCGCCCGCGTCATCATCGGCGCCGACGAAAACGGTCAGGGCGGCACCGCTTTCCCGGCCAGCGCCGTGCAGAGCTGGAGCGACACCGAAATCGTCCTCAAGGTGCCCGAAGGGATGCCGGCGGGTGGCTCGTGGCTCTTTGTCGAAGTCGGTGGCAAGCGCTCGACGGGCCTGCGCGTCAGCGTTCGCTGAGGGACGGGGGGAGCGGTGGGCTCCCTGTTTTTGGCATGTGATTGTGAAAAAAATATTTTGTTTGGTATGAGGTGATTATTTTCTCTAAATTGACTGAAAAAGCAGCGGAGGCACAAGCTCCGCTGAGAAAGCCGGGGCTCAGGCGCCGACGGGCTGGCTGAGGGTGAACGCGGCGTGGACGGCGGCGGTGGCGCGGTCGACTTCTTCGCCGCTGAGCGCCACCGATATGTTGAGCTCGCTCGAGCCCTGCGAGATCATCAGGATGTTGATGTCCTCGCTCGCGAGCGCCGTGAACAGCCGCGCCGAGACGCCCTGCTGACCGCGCATGCCGCTGCCGACGATGGCGAGGACCGCCACGCCGTTCGTTTCCTCGACGTTGAGCTCGCTCGACAGCCCCGCGCGCAGCGCCTGCAAGGCTCGGGCGGCGTCGGCGCTCGGCACCGCGAGCGAGACGTTGCTCATCGAACTGCTCTGGGACACCATCAGCAGGGTGATGTTCTCGCGGGCGATGGCGGTGAAGACGCTCGCGATGACTTCGGGCACCCCCAGGACCCCGGCGCCGGTGACGGTGAGCAGGCTGACGTTCTTGATGGCGGTCACGGCCTTGACCGGGCGGCCCGGAATTTCCTCGGCCTGCGAGCGCACCAGTGTGCCGGCGAAGTCGGGGTCGGCGGCGCTCTTGACGCGCAGGGGAATCCCGCTGTCTTGCAGGGGCGTGACCGCGAGCGGGTGCAGCACCTTGGCGCCGAAATAGGCGAGCTCCATCACCTCGCCGTAGCTCAGCACCCCGATGTTGCTCGCGTCCCCCACCACACGCGGGTCGGCCGACATCACGCCGTCCACGTCCTTCCAGGCCCACACCTCGTCCGCCCCGAGCGCCTTGCCCACGATGGTCGCCGAGAAATCGGTGCCGCCGCGCCCGAGGGTGGTGATCGCGCCCTGCTCGGTTTCGCCCATGAAACCGGCGATCACCGGCGTGACGCCGGCGCTCAGAAAGCCGCTGAGGCGGTCGCCCACGCGCTCGTAGGTGCCGGGCAGCGGCCGGGCGTTGCCGAAGTTGGTGTCGGTCAGGATGCCCGCCTCGCCGCCGGTCAGGTGCCGGGCGCGCAGGCCCGACTGCTCGAGCGCGAGGCTCATCAAGGGGGCCGAAAGCCGCTCGCCGAAGGCCACGATCAGGTCGCGGCTGCGCGGGGTGAGTTCGCGCAGCAGGTACACGCCGTAGACGGCCTGCCGCAGCGTCTCGTGCAGTTCGCGCAGTTCGCGCACGGTTTCCGAGTCGGGCGCCGCCCCGAGTTCCTGCGCCGCCGTGAAGTGCCGGGTGCGCAGCGCGGCGATCTCGTCGTTGGCGCGCGCGATGTCGCCCGACTGCGCGGCGTCGGCGAGGTGCAGCAGGCCGTTGGTCACGCCGGCCATGGCGCTGACCACCACCACCACCTTCACGCCTTCCCGGACGCTGCGCCCGGCGAGCGAGGCGCTGTGGCGGATGGCGTGGGCGCTTTGCATGTTGGTGCCGCCGAATTTCATGACGAGGAGGCGGGAGGGAGGCTGGGGTTGGCTCATGCCGCCTAGTATGCCCGCTCGCCCGCGAGGCCGAGAAACACCCGGTGCAGACGTGTGTCTTCCGTCAGTTCAGGATGAAAAGCACTCGCCAGGACGCGGCCCTGCTGCACGTGCGCGGTCCGGTCGCCGAGGGTCGCGAGGGCCCGCGCCGCCGGGCCCACCCGCGTGATGACCGGGGCGCGGATAAAGACGGCGGGAAACGGCGCGTCGAGCCCGGCAATGTCGAGTGGGGCGGTGAACGAGTCCACCTGCCGCCCGAAGGCGTTGCGCTGCACGGTGATGTCGAGCAGCCCCAGCCCCGGCTGCGGCGGCAGCGAGGGACTGCCGCCCATCACCTCGCGCGCCAGCACGATGGCGCCCGCGCAGGTGCCCCACAGCGCCCCGCCGGCGGCATGAAAGTCGCGCAGGGGGTGCCAGAGGCCGCCTTCCGTGAGCAGCCGGACCATCGTCGTGGACTCGCCGCCCGGCAGGATCAGCCCGCTCAGGCCGGCGAGATCGGCGGGCAGGCGCACCTCGCGGACCCCGGCGCCGAGCTGCTCGAGGCGCTGGCGGTGCTCGCGAAAGGCGCCTTGCAGCGCGAGAACGCCGACGGTCACCAGCCGCGCGACGCCAGCCGCGCCTCCGGAATCAGCTCGTCGATGTTGATCCCGGTCATCGGGGCGCCGAGGTCCTCGCTCACTTCGGCGAGAATGTCGGGGTTCTGAAAGTGCGTCACGGCGCGGACGATGGCCTGCGCGCGGCGCTCGGGATTGGCCGACTTGAAGATGCCGCTGCCCACGAACACGCCGTCGAGGCCGAGCTGCATCATCAGCGCCGCGTCGGCGGGGGTGGCCACGCCGCCGGCAGCGAAGTTCACGACCGGCAGTTGGCCGTGTGCGTGGACGTACTGCACGAGGTCGTAGGGCGCTTGCAGGTCGCGGGCCACCGTCATCAGTTCCTCGGCGGGGCGAGATTGGACGGCGCGGATGTCGCCGAGCACGGCGCGGGCGTGCCGCACGGCCTCGACCACGTTGCCGGTGCCGGCTTCGCCCTTGGTGCGGATCATGCTCGCGCCCTCGCCCACCCGGCGCAGCGCCTCGCCGAGGTTCTTGGCGCCGCAGACGAAGGGCACCTTGAAGTCGCGTTTGAGGATGTGAAACTGCTCGTCGGCGGGGGTCAGCACCTCGGACTCGTCGATGAAGTCCACCCCGATGGCCTGCAGAATCTGCGCCTCCACGACGTGCCCGATGCGGACTTTGGCCATGACGGGAATGCTCACGGCCGCCATGATTTCCCGGATCATCTTGGGATCGCTCATGCGCGCCACGCCGCCGTCCTTGCGGATGTCGGCGGGCACGCGCTCGAGCGCCATCACGGCGGTCGCGCCCGCCGCCTCGGCGATGCGGGCCTGGTCGGCGGTCACCACGTCCATGATGACGCCGCCCTTGAACATCTCGGCGAAGCCCTGCTTGAGCTGCGGCGTTCCGGTCTGCTGTTCGGTCATGCGGCGCAGCTTAGGACGAGGCTGGCCCCGCACCTGGGGGCAGTTGCCGTGAGGTGAGGGGGTCAGTTGGCCCCGCCTTGAGCCTGAGCGGGGAAGCCGCCACAATGGAGGGCGTGCAGAAGCAGGGGGAACAGTGAGTGTGCCGGCGGTTCTGGCGGGCATCCGGGAGGCCGAGGCGCAGGCCGGGCGCGCGGCGGGCACGGTGCGCCTCGTCGCGGTGACGAAGGGGCATTCGCTCGACGAGATTCGCGGGCAGGTCCTCGCCCACGGCGACTTTCCGCTGGCCGAGAACCGGGGTCAGGAGCTGCGCGACAAGGTGGCCGGGTTGCCCGGGGCCGAGTGGCATTTCATCGGGCCTTTGCAGCGCAACAAGATCAAGTACCTGCGCGGTGTGACGCTGGTGCATTCCATCGAGGAGCCCTGGCAGGCGCAGGCCATTGCCGACGCGGCAGCGGAGTGGGGCCAGGCGCCCGCCGTGCTGTTGCAGCGTCACAACGGCGAGGGGCAAAAGCACGGCGTGTTGCCTGACGACCTGCCCGCCGTCCTGCGCGAGGTGCGGGCGACGGGGCTGGAGGTGCGCGGCCTGATGGCGATGGCGCCTTACGACGACGAGGCGCGGGCGGCGCAAGTGTTTGCCGACACGGCGCGGCAGGCCCAGGACCTGGGGCTCGTGGAGCTCAGCATGGGCATGAGCGGCGATTATCCCCTCGCGGTCGCGGCGGGGGCCACCCTGGTGCGGGTCGGTCGGAGTCTGTTCGCATGAGCTCGCCCAATAACAATAATCCGTCGGGCAAACTCTCGCCGCGCGACATCACCCACCAGTCTTTCGACGGACGCATGAGCGGCTACGACAAGGGGCAGGTGCGCGCTTACCTGAACGACGTGGCGCACCGGGTCGAGGCGCTGCTGCAGGAAAACCGTCAGCAACGCGAGCGCCTCGCCGAGTTGCAGACCGAGCTTCAGGAGAAAAAACAGGCCGAGGACGAGATTCGCCGCGCCATCGTCTCGGCCGAGCGCATGGCCCACGAGCTGCGCGAGAACGCCGCGCGGGAGGCGAAGGTGCTGCTCGAAGAGACCCGGGCGCGCGGCGCGGAACTTCAGGCCGAGCAGGAGCGGCGTGGTGGGGACGCCGAGCGCCGGCACGAGCAGCGGCTCGCCGAGCTCGACACCGCCTTTCGCAACCGCTACGCCGAACTCGAGCGCGACCACCATGACTGGCTGCTCGCCCGCGAGCGCGAGCAGGGTGAGCGGCTCGCCGACCTCGAGCGGCAGTTTCATGCCCGGCATCAGGACCTCTCCGGACGGCTGGGCGCGGCTCGGCAGGAATACGCCCAGTTCCTGAGTGCGTACCGGGCGCTGCTCGCGTCGTTCGGTGAGCTGAGCCTGCGCCACACGCTGCCGGAGGACGCGCCGTTGCCGCTCTCTTCTCTGTCGGGAGCGGCAGACGAGCCGGCGGAGTCGTTGGGTGGGGCGCCCGGCGCTGCGCGGGTGACGCCGGATGTGGTGGGGGCGCTGTCGGAGGTGCCGCCGGAGTTGGCCGCCGCGTTGCTTGGCGCAGAGGCAACGCCGGTGAGTGGGACGCCGGGACTCACCGATGGTTTGCCGCGTCCGCTGGCGCTCAAATCGGTGGACGTGTTGCAGGGGCTGCCCGACGCGGTGCCGGTCTATGCCGGGGACGCGGCGCCCGAAGCGCGGCCCCTCCTGGGACGGCACGGCGAGGTGGCCCAGCTGGACGACGAGAAATAAAAACGGCCAGGCCGTCGTCCGGGGGGACAGGCGGCCTGGCGTGCTTGTCGTGAGGTTACTGGCGGATGATCTGGGCGCTCTTGGGCAACTGCCGCAGGGCCGCGGCGTTGAGGCCACTGTTGGTCTTGTAGTTGCTGACGTTAAGGTCGGCGACTGTCTTGCCGCTGCTGAGGAGCTGCACGCGGGTGGGGCGCCAGCCGGCTTCAGTGATCCAGACGCGGGTGCGGTCGGTGCCGCCGTTCTTGGGCTGCGCTTCGAGCTGGAAGGTGCGCTGGCCCGCGCTGCCGCTGGTGCCGAGCAGTTTGACGTTGTAGCCCGCGAGCAGCGAGGCGGGGTTGCTCAGCTGCGTGAAGTCGAGGTCGCCCAGGCCGCTCTGGCCCGTCGCCTTGCTCAGCGGCATAACCGTGATCTGGTTGGTCAGGAAGAGGTACTGACGCACTTCCTTGCGGTCGGCCACGACGATGTTGTCGGCCAGGGCGTCGGGGGCGGCGAACTGGAGCCGCGCGAGGTTCTGGGCGGGAATGGCACGTACCGTCAGGTCGATGGTCTGATTGCCGCTGTCGGCGTTCGCGGTGCCGTTGACGCGGAACGAGAGGTCTTTGACGGCCTTCTGGGCGCTGTCGACACGGTTAAGAATGTCCTGGGCACTCTGGGCGCCGGCGGCTCCCAGGGTCAGGGCAAGGAAAAGAGGCAGGGTCTTGCGCATGCCGTCAGTATGGGCGGCTCCGCCATGAGAAGGCCGCGCCCTGGCTGATGCAAGGTTGAGGTCAGGGGGTGTCGTCGCCTTGCTGGCCCAGCGGCAGGCTGTACTGGAGGGCGGCCCCGAAACCGGGCTGCCCGTCCAGACCCTGACCGCCCCGCAGGGACACGCCGAGTTGCCCGCGCCCCAGGGGGCGGCTGAGGTCGGCGCCGTAGCGCAGCGGCGCACTGAAGCGGCGCCAGGGCTCGTAGCTGGCGTAGGCGGACAGTTCGGTATCGCCCAGCGGCGGCAGGTTCAGCCGGGCGCTGAGGCTGGGTTGGGCTCCCAGCAGGGCGTCGGCGCTGAGGCTCAGGCCACTGCCGGTGCGGTAGGTCACGCCAGTGCTCAGGCCGAGAACATCCTGCCCGGCCCGCACGCCGCCGCGCAGCAGCAGGACGTTGTCGGGGTCGGCGTCTGCGGCGGGGGCGCGGCGCCATTCGAGTTCGGCGAGCGTGTTCGCTTGGGCACCGAGTTCGCTGTGGCCGTGCGCGGTCAGAAAGCGGCTGAGGCGGTAGCGGGCGTCGAGGTTGACGTTCCAGCCTTGTGGTCGTAGGTCGTGGGCTTCCTCCTGCCAGGGCGCGAGCGGCGCTTCGGTGCTGAGGGGTGCATTGAAGACCTCTCCCCCGATGCCCAGGGCCACAGGGCCGACGCTGCCGCCCAGCTGGCCGCGTAGGCGCAGGCCGCCGCTCCAGGGGTGGCTGAGTTCCGCGTCGCCCTGCACGGCGCCCAGGGCGGGCAGGCTGAGGCTCTGGCGATAGCTGGCGCGGATGGCGTGGGTGGAGACGCCGAAGCGGGTCTGCCCTGGGCCGGTAGGGAGGTCGGTGACGGCGGCTTCGAGGAAGGGGCGGTTGGAGGTGGAGAATTGGGTGCTGAGCTGGAGGTCGGTGGCTTGGGCGACGCTGCTGCTGAGGGCGAGGAACAGGGGGATGAGGGGGCGGGACATGGTGTTAGGGTATTTGAGAAACAGCATCTCCTTTCCTTTTTTAATATAAATTTTTCTAAAAAGCTCGCGCTATGGTGGAGCTATGAAGAAGATGGCTTTTGCGGCAATCGCTCTTGGATTGGTGGCCTGCGCGCCGGCGCAGCAGCAACGGCTGGTTTACCCGCCGACTGTCGAGGTTGAGCGAATCCAGCTCACGAGTTTCAGTTTGCCGGCACCGGGGCGGGCAGCTGTTGCGGGAGTAAGGCTGGAACTTAATGTGGACAATCCCAATCCATTGCCTGTTCGGCTGGTGCAACTGGCCGGAGTGCTGGTGCTCGACGGTCAGGAAGCTGGAACCGTAACCGTTCCCGATATCCGTTTGCCGGGGCAAGGGCGGGCGCGGCAGGTGGCGCAGCTCACGTTGCCGGTGACGTTCAAGACGGCGACCACTTTTCTCAACATTGCGCGTGGGCAAGAGGTGAGCTACCGGTTGGACGGAACTCTGACGGCTGACCTCGGCCCGCTGGGACAGCCGACGTTTGGGCCTTTTACTTTGACCCAGGGGGTGTGGAAGCAGGCGCCTTTATCGGTGTTTTGAGGAGAAGAGTAGTCTTCCCTCTCTTTTGTACTTCCCCCTAGGTTTTCATATAAAATATTTTTATGACAGCATGCGTAATGCAGTGGCAAGTTGTCGGGCACCTTCAATCAGGCGGGGGCCAGGGCGGCCCAGACCACTCTCGTGGATGGCGACCACAGGAACGCCGAGGCCCCGGGCTTCGATGACTTCCGGGCGCAGTTTTTTGGCGCCGCACCACGAGCAGACAATGAGGTCGGGACGGGCAGCGCGAACTTCGTCCAAGGTGAGGGGGCGGGAACGGCCCGGCTCGTCTGCCAGAGCGTTGACGGCGCCCAGGGCCGCGAGCAGGTCAGTCACCCAGGAGTCGCGGGTTGCGGCGATGATGGGCCGGGGCCACCATTCCACCAGCACCCGTGGAGAGCGGGGAAAGTCGGTATACAGCGCGCGCAGCTCAGTCTCAAACGCCTGCACGACCTGTTCGGCGCGGGCGCCCTGACCTGTCAGCTCCCCTATCCGGCGGATGTCGGCCAGAATTTCGGGCAGCGTCACCGGGTCGAAAACGGCGGTGGGCAACCCTGCCGCTTGGACTTCAGCCACCACGCGGTCTTGCCCAGGCACGCTCAGGCTGGCGAGCACCAGATCGGGGCGCGTCTGCGCGAGTGCTGGCACGTCTATGTCAAGATCCAGGCCCACCCGCCGCGCGCTTTCCAGGCCCGGCGCGTCCGAGTGATTGTCTACCGCCACCACCCAGCTGCTGAGGCCGAGCGCGGCCAGGATATCGGAGTTGCTGGCGACCAGCGAGGCCAGCCGCAGGGGTGTGGACGCAGAAGCAGGAGTTGGCATGGGCGGTCCCAGTGTAGGCCAGCCGCAGGGCAAAGGTCCCGCTGGGGCAGCGGGCAGGTGCGTGTACGCTCACCGCAACTTCAAGCCCCCAGCGAAGGTCCTGACTATGCCCATGCCCAAAACTTCCCCGTCCAAAACGCTGGTGATCGTCGAGTCGCCCGCCAAGGCCAAGACCATCGAGAAGTACCTCGGTCAGGGCTACGCCGTCGAGTCCTCGGTCGGCCACATCCGTGACCTGCCGCGCAGCGCCGCCGACATTCCCGAGAAGTACAAGGGGCAGGCATGGGCGCGGCTCGGTCTCGATGTCGAGCACGACTTTCAGCCGCTGTATGTCGTCTCGCCCGAGAAAAAACAGAAGGTCGCGCAGCTGCGCAAGCTCGCCGCCGAGGCCGACGAAATCATCCTGGCGACCGACGATGACCGCGAGGGCGAAAGCATCGCCTGGCACCTGTATCAGGAACTCAAGCCCAAGGTGCCGGTCAAGCGGATGGTGTTTCACGAAATCACCCGCGAGGCGATTCAGGCCGCGATTGCCGCCCCCCGGCAGATTGACCGCAATCTGGTCGAGGCGCAGGAAGCCCGCCGCGCAGTGGACCGGCTCTACGGCTACGAGGTCAGCCCGGTGCTGTGGCGTAAGGTCGCGCCCAAGCTCTCGGCGGGCCGGGTGCAGTCGGTGGCGACCCGGATGCTGGTCGAGCGTGAGCGTGAGCGGATGCGCTTCGTGGCGGCGACGTGGTGGGATGTGGTGGTCACGGCCCAGGCACTTACCGCGCAGGCTGGGGAGCAGACCTTCCCCGCCCGGCTGACCGAGGTGCAGGGCGAGCGGCTGGCGGCGGGCAAGGACTTCGACCCGTTGACCGGACAGTTGCGGCCCGGCGCGGGCGTGCGGCTGCTTGGGGAAGCCGAAGCACTCGCCATCTCCGAGGGGCTGAAGGGGCAGACGCTCAAGGTGCTCACGGCGGAGGAAAAGCCCTTCACCTCGCGTCCGCCCGCTCCTTTTATTACGTCCACCTTGCAACAGGAAGGCAGCCGCAAGCTGCGGATGTCGGCCCAGACGACCATGCGCACGGCGCAGCGGCTCTACGAGGGCGGCTACATCACCTATATGCGCACCGACTCCACCAACCTCAGCAGCGAGGCGGTGAACGCGGCGCGCGGTCAGGTCAAGGACATGTACGGCGCACCGTACCTCTCGCCGCAGCCCCGGGTGTACGCCAAGAAGTCGAAGAACGCGCAGGAGGCCCACGAGGCGATTCGCCCGGCGGGGAGCACCTTCCGCACGCCGGAGCAACTGCGCGGCGAGCTGAGCGGCGACGAGTGGCGGCTCTATGACCTGATCTGGAAGCGGACGGTGGCCTCGCAGATGTCCGACGCCCGGGGCCGTAGCCTGCGCGTGCGGCTGGGTGGCCAAACTGCAAGTGGGCAGACGGCGGACAGCGTGCCCGTCGTGCTGAACGCCTCGGGCCGCACCATCGATTTCCCTGGTTTCCTGCGGGCTTATGTGGAAGGCAGCGACGACCCCGCCGCCGCGCTTGAGGACCGGGACACGCCGCTGCCGCCGCTGAAANCCGGGGACGCGGTGCGGGCACAGGACGTGAAGGCCGAGGACCATGAAACGCAGCCCCCTGCTCGCTACACCGAGGCCAGTCTGGTGCAGGCCCTCGAAGGCGCGGGCATCGGGCGGCCCTCGACCTACGCGAGCATCCTGGGGACCATTCAAGACCGGGGCTACGCGCTGAAAAAGGGCACGGCGCTGGTGCCGTCGTGGACGGCGTTTGCGACCTCGGCGCTGTTGGAGCACCATTTCGGCACGCTGGTGGACTACGACTTCACCGCCAAGATGGAAGAGGACCTCGACGAAATCGCGGGCGGGCGCGAGCACCGCGTGCCCTACCTGCGCCGCTTCTACCTCGGTGAAGAGGGCGAGGGGATGGCGCTCAAGCCGCTGATTGAGCGGCAGATGGGCGAGATCGACGCACGCGGTATTGCCACCATCAAGGTGCCGAAGCTCGAAGGCAGCGGCATCGAGGTGCGAGTAGGCCGCTACGGGCCGTACATGCAGCGCGGCGAGGACAAGGCCAACCTGCCCGAAGGCATGACGCCCGACGAACTGACGCTGGAAGTCGCCGAGGAACTGTTCAGCCGTCCGCAGGGCGACCGGGTGCTGGGCGAAGACCCGGAGAGCGGTCACCCGGTCCTGGCCCGCGCCGGACGCTACGGTCCTTACGTGACGCTGGGCAACGAGAACCCGCCGCTGCGTTCGGCGAGCCTCTTCCCCGGCGAGAAACTGGAAGACATGACGCTGGAGCGGGCGCTGCAACTGCTCACGCTGCCCCGGCTCATCGGCACCAGCGAAGGTGAAGAGGTCTGGGCGCACAACGGCAAGTTCGGGCCGTACCTCAAGCGCGGCAGTGACTCGCGCAGTCTGGCGACCCACGAACAGCTTTTCACGGTGACGCTGCCCGAAGCCGAGGCTCTGTTTCAGCAGCCCAAGTTCCGGGGCCGGGGCGTGGCCGCCGCGCCGCTCGCCACCTACGAGTACGAAGGCCGCACGCCGATTCTGCTCAAGTCGGGCCGCTTCGGGCCGTACCTTACCGATGGCGAGAAAAATGCCACCTTGCGTAAGGGCGAGGACCTGAACACCCTCGACCCGCAGCGGGCACGTGACATTCTGGAAGAGCGCGGCAAAGAGCCGCAGAAGAAGCCCGGCAAGGCAGGCACGAAAAAGGCGGCAGCGAGTAAGGCCCCCGCTAAAGCTGCGGCCAGCAAAACTGCGCCCAAGAAAGCGGCAGCCAAGCCAGCGGCGAAAAAAGCGGCACCGAAAAAGGCCGCCAGTAAATCTGCTAAAACTCCAGCCGCCAAAGCCGCACCGCTGACCTGGGCGCAACTCAAGCCCTTCGTGGGCGTGCTGAGCGAGCCGGAACGCGCGCTGGTCACGGCCACCCGCGAGCAGGGCCGTAAGGTAGAGGACGTGGCCCCCGAACTCGGCCTGGACGTGAAAAAAGCCAAGGGCATGGCGCTGCAAGCGAGCAAGAAGCTGAATCAGGCAGCGCGGGGCGGATAAGTCCGGGTGAGTCACCTTTTCAAAAACAGCGGAGTTCGGCTCTAGCTCCATGCCCATGACTCGTCGCCCGGCACCTCCCGCGCCGCTGCATCTCCCGCGCCTCGCACAAAGCATGGCAGGGCAATGGGTGTCGTTGCCGGGCTCCGCGGCGCGAGTCTTGGGGTTGACAGGGCGCGTGGCTGGGACGGCGCCGGGCTATCTCATCTGCCTCGCTGGTGAAGTCGTGGTGGACCTGCCGACAGGAGATTTCGTGAAGCTGCGAGCAGGTGAGACCTTTCGAGTGGTGGAAGGGAAGTGGCAAGCCTTAGCTACAGCGGAAGGGACAGTGCTGTTGCATCTGTCGGAGTAGGGGCTCCTCTTCCCTTTGAATCCCGTGTCTTCTATTTCATATAAAAAATATTTTCCGGCGTCGCAATTCTCATCTGAAACGATTCAGTCCACCCTAAACTTGAGCATGACTTCCCTGCAAGGCGAGCTGAAATGGTGGCAAAGCGGCATCATTTACCAGATTTACCCACGTTCCTATCAGGACAGCAACGGCGACGGCGTGGGCGACCTGCCCGGTATCACGGCGCGGCTGCCGTATGTCGCGAGTCTGGGGGTGCAGGCGGTGTGGCTCTCCCCCATTTTCAAAAGCCCGATGCGCGATTTCGGATACGACGTGGCGGATTACTGCGACATTGACCCGGTGTTCGGCACGCTGGAGCAGTTCGATGCGTTGGTGGCCGAGGCGCACCGGCTGGGGCTGAAGGTCATGCTCGACTACGTGCCCAACCACACCAGCAGCGACCACGCCTGGTTCCAAGAGGCGCTCACGGGCAAGGCCAGCGCCAAACGCGACTGGTACGTATGGCGCGACCCTGCCCCGGACGGCGGGCTGCCGAACAACTGGAAATCCTTCTTCGGCGGCCCGGCATGGACGCTGGACGAGGCGAGCGGGCAGTATTACCTGCACCAGTTTTTGCCCTCACAGCCGGACCTCAACTGGCGCAATCCCGACGTGCGGGCGGCGATGTTTGATGTGCTGCGGTTCTGGATGCGCCGGGGCGTGGACGGCTTCCGGGTGGACGTCATCTGGCTGCTGGCCGAGGACGAGCGGTTTCTGGACGAGCCGGAAAACCCCGACGCCGACCGCGAAGTCGTTGGCGGGCAGATCGAACACAGTACGCTGCTGCACATCTACACGCAGGACCAGCCCGAGACGCACGACTATGTGCGCGAGATGCGCCGGGTGATCGACGAGTTCGACGACCGGATGATGGTCGGTGAAATCTACCTGCCGCTCGACAAACTGCTGCCCTACTCCGGCACGCCCGAGGCGCCGATGGTGCATCTGCCGTTCAACTTTCACCTGATTCTGCTGCCGTGGGACGCGCAAACCATCCGGCAGTTCGCCGACGAGTACGACGCAGCGAGCAACGCGGCGGGGGCGTGGCCCAATTGGGTGCTTGGCAACCACGACCAGCACCGCTTCAAGACGCGGGTGGGCGCGGCGCAGTACCGGGTCGCGCAAACGCTGCTGCTCACGCTGCGCGGCACGCCGACGGTGTACTACGGCGACGAGATCGGTATGGAAAATGTGCCCGTTCCCCCGGAGAAGATGGTGGACCCCTCCGGCCTGCAACAGCCCGACAGCCCGGACGCCGGGCGCGACCCCGAGCGCACCCCGATGCAGTGGGAGGCGGCGCCGGGCGCAGGATTTACGGCGGCAGGCACCGAGCCCTGGCTGCCGCTCACCGACAACTTCGCGCAGGTGAACGTGCAAGTTCAGGAGCAGGACTCGCAGAGCGACCTGAACTACTTCCGCGCCCTGACCCGCCTGCGCCAGGAGCAGCCGGCCCTGGTGGGCGGCAGCTACCGCAGCCTGGACAGCGGGCACGCCGACGTATTTGCCTTCGAGCGTGAACTGAACGGCGAGCGGTTGACGGTGTGGCTGAATTTCCGCGGTGAGGAACGCGCGGTGGCCGCCACGGGGCAAACGCTTCTGAGCAGCCGTGGCGATCAGCCCGCCGCCCAATCGCCGCTGCGCGGGCACGAGGCGCGGGTGGTGCTGGGTTGACCGATTCACTGGGCTGACTGACCCGCCGGGCTGACCGGAAACGGGCGCGATCTGTTAGCCTGCGCCCCATATGAGCCTTCCTCCCGGCAACGGCCCCGTGCAGATCAGCGCGGAGCAGATCAAAGCCCGTATTCAGGAACTCGCGGCGCAGATTCGCAGCGACTACGCGGGCCAGCGGCCCCACCTGATCTGCGTGCTCAACGGCGCTTTCATGTTCCACACCGATCTGGTGCGGGCGCTCGACATGCCCGCCACCATCGATTTCATGCAGGCGAGCAGCTACGGCACCGCCAAGCAGTCGAGCGGCGAAGTGCGGCTGGTCAAGGACCTCGCCTTTCCCATCAGTGACCGGCACGTGATCATGGTGGACGACATCGTGGACACCGGCATCACCATGAGTTACCTGCTGCACTACCTCCAGGGACGCGGCCCGGCCAGCCTGAAGGTGGCGGCGCTGCTCAGCAAACCCAGCCGCCGCAAGGTGGAAGTGCCGGTGGACTACCTCGGCTTCACCATCCCCGACGCCTTCGTGTACGGCTACGGCCTCGACCGGGCGCAACTCGACCGCAACCTGCCATTTATCACTAGTCAGGAGGAGTAAGGAACAGCGTGTTCCCTGTCGGGGCCTCACGGCTGGCATAGTGACGGCCATGACCTCACCCGACTCCGCCTCCTTTCCCGACCCCCAGCGCGCCTGGGTGTACCGTCCCGCTCAGCCCCTGCAAACGCACGACGCAGGGCCGCTGGCGGGGCTGACTTTTTCAGTCAAAGACCTCTACGGCGTTCCCGGCTGGCCGCTGACCGCGAGCACCCGCGCCCCGGTGCCCGACCCCGGCGCGAGCGTGCTGGTGGGGCGGCTGCTGGAGCTTGGCGCGGCGGCGCTCGGCAAGACGCACCTGCACGAAGTCGCGCTGGGGATTACCGGGATGAACGGCTATGGCGGCACCACACACCCCCGTGACCCCGAGCGGGTGCCGGGCGGTTCGTCGAGCGGAGCAGCGGTGAGCGTGGCGCTCGGGCAGGTGGATTTCGCGCTGGGAACCGATACCGGCGGCTCGATTCGGGTGCCGGCGGCGTGGTGCAGCGTGGTGGGCTACAAACCGACCAAAGGCCACCCCGCCTGGAGCACCGAGGGTGTGCTGCCGCTCTCCTGGACCTGCGATCACGCCGGGCCACTCGCCCGCGACCTGAGCATGGTGGTGCGGGTGTATCAGGCGCTCGGCGGAGGTCACGTCACGCCACAGGACTGGCAGGACGTGCGCGTGGGCCTGTGGCTGCCCGAGGGCTGGACGGATGAAACGGTGCGAGACGCAGTGCTGGCTTACGCCGACGACCTGAAAGCGCGGGGGGCGACGGTGACCCCAGTGGACCTCCCGGAAATGCTCGACGCTTACTCGCCCATCGTGCTCAGCGAGGCGGCGCGGGTCCACGCAGAAGCTCTCCAACAGCCCGACCCCGGCTTCCTACCATTCACGCTGATGTCCCTGCGCAACGGCGCGGCCCTGAGTGAGGAGGAAGTGCAGGCCGCGCACGAGCGCCGGACCGAATACCGCGTACTCCTTGACCGCCTACTGGCCGAGTTCGATGTGTTGCTCGCCCCCGCCGTGCCCACCCCTCCCCCTCTGATCGGGCAGGACGAAGTGACGCTCCTCGAAGGCCCGCAAGTCCTGCGCCGCGCGGTGCTGCGCCTGAACACGCCGTTCAGTCTGCTGGGGGCGCCGGTGCTGTCGTTGCCGAGCAGCGTGCCCGATGTGGGCGTGCAACTCGTGGGCCGCCACGGGCAGGATGAGCGGCTGCTGGGGCTCGGCCTGAGTCTGGAGAGCTGAGCCAGTCTTCCTGGGAAACGGGGAATGCAGCCCACGGTTCGGCTACTCGCCACGGCCTAGACTCGGGGTATGACTCAGGACACCAAGACCGATTTTCAGAAACCCAGCGACAACGACCTGCGCGAGCGCCTCACGCCCATTCAGTACCAGGTGACGCAGCATGAGGGCACCGAGAGGGCCTTTACCGGCGAGTACTGGGACCACGACGAAGACGGCATCTACGTGGACGTGGTGTCGGGCGAGCCGCTGTTTTCCAGCCTCGACAAGTACGACGCGGGCTGCGGGTGGCCCAGCTTTACCCAGCCCATTCCCGATGTGGCGCTCACCGAGAACACCGACTACAAGATCGGCTACGCCCGCACCGAGGTCCGTTCGGCGAGCGCCGACTCTCACCTCGGGCACGTTTTCCCCGACGGCCCGCGTGACCGGGGCGGCCTGCGCTACTGCATCAACTCGGCGGCGCTGCGCTTCGTGCCGCTGAGCGAACTCGACGCTCAGGGCTACGGGCAGTACCGCGCGCTGTTCGAGGGCCGTCAGGGCTAAAAGTCGAGCAGCAAAGGCCCAGGCAAGTACTGGGCCTTTTTTGTTGGCTCGTAAAGCAACGCGGTTCAGCCCAGAGGCAGGCCGGAATGCACACCCTTACCACCTTAGAGATGCGTCAATGTCCCGAGGCAGCACCGTCAGCAGTCACTTCGTTTCCTGTTCCACCACAGCAGTCACGCCCCCACGAATGAAGGCATTCAACCGCTGGGCCACCTCCTGCGGGTCGCCGGTCGGGGTTTCGCGCACCACCGTTTCGTACACCACGCCGCGCAGCAGGCCGGACACCAGGGGGAGCAGCACCGGGTAAGTCGCCAGCCGCTGACTGCCGAGGGCCTGAGTCAATCCGCCGATCATGGCGTCGTCGAAGGCTTCGCGGCGCTCACGCAGTTCGGCGCTGCCACCACACGACAGCAGCAGCAGCTCGCGGTGGTTGCCGAGCACCTCAAACAGGGCCGCGAAATCCACCGGCTCGCCGGGCACCATCAAGGCCTGGAGGTCCGGCGTGATGGCGGCGAGGCGCTCGTCGAGCAGGGCGTCGAGAATGGCTTCGGTGTGGTGAAAGTAGGTGTAGATGTTGGGGCGCGAGGTGCCGATGCTTTCCGCGATCATGCCCATGGAGACGCCCTCGAACCTGTGACGAAGAAAGAGGCCGGCAGCGGCAGAAAGAATCTCGGCGCGGCGCTGGTCCGCCGGAAGACGTGTTTTGGTCATGGGCACAGAGTGTAACGGGCGCAGGAACCGATGCGGTCAGGTGACAAGGTTGTTTGAACTCGGCCCAAGAAAAAACGCTGACCGTTGGGCGCCGCCGGGGCGAGGGTCAGCCTCCTATAGTGCGGCATGTCAACTTCAGGCGGCCTCATCATCGACTGGACCCAGATGCACACCTACAACACCGTCATGGCCGTCGCGGCGGGCGCGGGACTGCTCTCGGTCGTCGCGCTCGCTCGGCAAACGGTGCGGGGCGAGCCGTTCGTGCCTGAAGCGTGGGCGGTGAATTTCGGCATTCTGGGGACGTTGATGACCCTCACCGGCGCCCATATGACGCTCACGTGGCCGCTGGCGAAGTATTTCCCCTTCGACAACATCATTTTCGGGGAACCGTCCCTGGCCTTCGGCGTCTTGCTGCTGGGCACCGCCGCGTACCTGTGGCGGCGGGCCGAGCACCTGCGCTCCTCCCCCGACCTGCTCGCCGAGATGGTGGCGTTTCTCAGGCCGCTGCAATTTCTGCTCGTCGGGCTGGGGCTGTCACTGCTCGGGATTGCGGCGGCGGGGGTGGCCTTCCGGCTGTTCGCCGCGCCGCCCGAGGAACCGATTTCGGGGCGCTTTGCCACTATGCCCTGGCTGGAAGCGAGCGCCATTTCGGGCCTCTACGCCCTGGTGGGGCTCACGGCGCTGCTGATTCCGCTGGCCCTGCGCCAAGACCCTCACCGCCTGGCCCAGTCGGGGCTGGTGCGCGCAGCAGGCTGGAGGGTGGGGCTGTCCGGGCTGGTTTGGCTGCTGTTCGGGGCGCTCAACTATTTCACCCACATCGGGCTAATCTTGAACCTCACACGACTAAAGTCGCGTGATTCTCACTTCGCAGACCATTGCCCGCCGAAGCAGGTCTGACATAGCCTCCATGAGCGTTTAAGGTGTCTGAGATTCCCGCAGCCACCAACGCTTCACGCCGAATGTTCAGCGCAGCGTTCTCGTCTCGGTCATGGGTTTCCCCACAGTTCGGGCAAGTCCATGTACGGACGGCAAGATTCTTCACTTCGGGATTCTTGAATCCGCAGTCATGACACAACTGGCTAGATGGAAAGTAGGGGCTGACTTTAGATACCAGTCGCCCGTACCACGCTGCCTTGTATTCCAACTGCCGGATGAACTCACCCCAGCCCGCATCACTGATGCTCAGTGCAAGGCGGCGATTTTTCCGCATGTTGTCGGGTTTAAGGTGTTCGGTTCCGATGATTTCGTACTCACGCACCAGGGAGGTGGTGAGCTTGTGAAGGAAATCCTGACGCTTATTGACAATGCGCTTGTGAATCCGAGCCAGCTTGGTTTTCGCTTTCCCGTAACGTGCGCTGCCCTTCTTCCGTCTGGACAGGGTTTGCTGAGCTTTACGAAGTCTTTTCAGGGTGGAGCGGTAATATTTCGGATTCTGTTCATGCTTAAACCTCACGCCATCGGTCACGATGGCAAAATCCTTGATGCCGACATCCACACCCGCTGCAAACTTGGGAGCCGCAGGCAGGTAGGGAATCTCGACTTCACAGAGAACGGACGCTTCGTAATGGCCTTCGTGAATACGGCGCACAGTGACATTCAGAATCTTCCCTTGAATATCCTGCTGGCCCTTGGTTTTCACCCATCCCAGCTTAGGAAGTTTGAGCCTACCTTCCCCAATTTGGATGTTGTTGTTGGTGAATTGAGTCCGGTAGGACTCTCCCGTGCGCTTCTTTCTGAAACGTGGGAATCCTACCTTTTTACCGGACTGCTTCACAGTCCGAAAGAAGTTCTTGTACGCGGTCTCAAGGTTTTTCAGCGAGTTCTGCAAAGCAAACTTATCTACTTCCGAGAGCCAGGAGGTTTCTTCAGCCTGCTTCAGAAGGGTCAGTTCGCTACTCGTTTGCCCGTAGGTCAGTCCCTTCCCGCTTTCCTTGTAGGCCGCAATGCGACGGGCAAGGAAGTGGTTGTAGACGAACCTTGCGCTACCCAGCGTGCGGTTAATCAGTTCAGTCTGAGCCGCATTTGGGTACAGCCTGACCACGAAAGCCTTATTCCTTATCATGCTGGCTCTCTATGTATTTCTGAATCTGAGCGCGGGTGTTTTCAGAAACAGTCAGGATGCAATACGACGGGTTCCAGAGATTGCCGCCCCACAGCTTTTCTTTCAACTGCGGGTAGGCCACGAACATCCGACGTGCGGAAGCGCCTTTCAGCGCCTTCACGAAGTCGGGGATGGCTTGCTGTGGGGTTGCGCTTAGCAGGAGGTGAACGTGGTCAGGCATGACTTCCATCGTGATGACTTCCAGCCCGTTCTGAGCGGCAATGTCACGCAGGATGTCTTTCAGTCCATCAGCAACCTCACCCACCAACACCTGATGACGGTATTTCACGCACCAGATGAGGTGGTATTCAAGCTGATAGACGTAACCCCGGCCTTTCTTCATCTCAAGGGGAAGAATAACATATGTCATCTGGAAAAGCTAGAGGCTTCCGCTTTTCATCGCCCTTTTCAGGGCGAGAGGGGCTAACTCATGACTGAAGTCACGAGTGTGCGCCCCTCAAGCATCAACACCACCGCGAAGTAAGACACTACGAAAAAGAAGAGCTCCCGCCCCGGCACACTTAGCCGGAGCGGGGAGCTTTCAGTGGTCGGTCAAGCCGCCCTGCAACTCAGAGCGCGTTGTGCTTCGCCTGAATGGTGCCTTTTTTGGCGTCCACGACCACGCTGCCGAAAGGCTGAGCGGCCCCGCTGTCCTTGAAGGTCACCGTCACCGGCTTTTTCACGTCGTAGCGGGCGCTCTGGAGCTGGGCGTTCTTGAAGACCCAACCGCTCAGCCCCGGCTGGCTGAAGGTGGCCGAGGCGTCGCCGATGGAGTCTTTCATGTCGGCCAGCATCGCCTTGGTGGGCACGGTCTTGTCGCTGCTGTCGACGATGCTCAGGACGCCGGGTTTGCTGAAATCGACGACATACAGGCCCCACACCTGCGCGAAGGCGCTGCCCTGCGGAAAGATGCTGAGGGCTTCGGTCAGGGTCTTGCCCGCCACCTTGAGCGTCTTGCCGTCGTCCACCACACTGAGGGTGCCGCACTTGAAATTCAGCGGGGTATTGAAGCTGACCGTTTTGCCCTTTACCTGCACGGTGAGGGTGCCGCCGTCGTCAAGACGCACAGTGTTGCATTGGGCGCCCGCCACCTGGGTCGGGGCCGCCTGAACAGAGGACAGCGCCAGGAGACCGGTCAGGCTAAGCAGCAGAGAAAAAGAAAATCGCATAGAGGGGGACTATAGGCGCCCGCTTGCCGAGCCGTCCCTTCCCTGAGGACAGCCCGGTGCAGCGAGGGCGTTGGCTGAATGTCAGCTTGACTGACGTTGACCCGGTTCAAGCCTGAGCAAACTCGGTGCGGAAGCCGACTTCGAGGAGCTGCTGAATGAGTTCGCCCAACCGCTCGGCATCGAGGTCCGGGTTCTGCAAGATGGCCGTCGCCACCGAGAACAGCATGACGCGGGTGAGCAGCACCATCTTCGGCGCCCCGATCAGCTGCTCGGTGTTGCGTGTGCGTTCGTCCATGCGGGCCATGACGCGCGCCCGGGTGGCCTGAAACAGTGGGCCGCCGCCACTTTGCAACAGCAGCAGCAGGTCACGCTGGGTCAGGAGCACCTCGAACGTCAGCCGCGCGTCGGGCCGCTTGACTTCAGCGAAGCGGCGGTCGAGTTCCGCGAAATACTGCGCGGTCAGGCGTTCGAGCAGCGTGTCGAGAATGGCCTCGGTGGAGGGAAAATAGGTGTAGACGTTGGGCCGCGAGGTGCCGATGGCGGCGGCGATCTCGCGGGGACTGACCTGGGCAAAGCCCTGCTCGATGAAGAGGCCGAGGGCGGTGTCGAGGATTTGCTCCCGACGGGTGTCGGAAGAGAGGCGTTGGCGTGGAGACATGGGCGCAGAGTATAAGCGTGCCCCGGCCCGCTGCGGCAAGAGCGGGCCGGAGTCGAAGGCAGGGGCACGGACCCTGCAATTATCCTAAGACGTCTTTTCGTTGGCCCGGCGTACTTTCCTAAGATGGTCAGGTCCCAAAGTTCACGAATGTGACTCCGCACCGGCCTAGGGTGCGAGGCATGAAAAAAGTCCTGGCTCTGGGCCTGCTGCTCGCTACCGCTTCTGCTTCCGCCGCTGGTCTGACCGGCACCGATACGGCGTTCCTGGCAAAGGCGGTGCGCGGCAACAACTTCGAAATTGAAGCCGCTAAGCTCGCGCTGAAGATGTCGCGTTCGGAGTTCAACCGCACCTACGCCCGCCAGATGATCGCCGACCACACCATGCTGGGCGCGCAGGTCAAAACCGCCGTCATGAACGCCGCTCCGGGCATGCAGCTACCGACGACGGTCACCTACAAGCAGTGGGACATGCTGCAAGCGCTCAAGGCGTCGGGCCGCGGTTTCGACAATCTCTACCGCCGCCAGATGATCAGCAGCCACCGCGAAACCTATAACCTGTTCAACGCCTACAGCCACTCGCAGAACGCCAACAGAGGGCTGCAACAGGTCATCGTGGCCGCCAAGCCCAAGGTGCATATGCACTGGAACCACGCGTTCAACCTCGCTCAGTAAAGCAACGAATTAGAGCAAAATCATGACCCTGTGCCTGCCACGCACGGGGTTTTGTTTGGCGTGCCGTTTATGGTTTTCCGGTCAGCGGCACTGGGCAGCCAGCCACTTGCAGCGGCGTAAAGTCAGCCAGAACCGCCATCAGGCGAAGCTGCCCCAGAACCTTCAGGAGCCTCAGGGCCTCTCCCCACCGTTGGCCGCTTCGCACTGCTCCTGTCTGTTGCAAAGGGAACCACTTTCACTGGATTTGGGCCGCCCCTGCTGGTCGCCCGACCCTCCATCGACGCGACCGGGCCTGAACATCCCTTAAACTGCTGAGGTTGCCGTGTCCGAGTGACGCGCAGAAAGAGGAGGAAACATCATGGGCCTTGCCATCGGAATCGTCGGTCTTCCCAATGTCGGGAAAAGCACGCTGTTCAACGCCATCACCCGCGCCGGGGCGCTCGCCGCCAACTATCCCTTCGCCACCATCGAACCCAACGTGGGCCGCGTAACGGTGCCCGACGAACGCCTCAGCGCGCTGAGCCAAGTCTTTACCAAGGGCGAGCGGGTGCCGCCGATCATCCCCACCTTCGTCGAGTTCGTGGACATCGCCGGGCTGGTCAAGGGCGCCTCGCAGGGCGAAGGGCTGGGCAACCAGTTCCTAGCCAACATCCGTGAAGTGGACGCCATCGCCCACGTCGTGCGCTGCTTCGAGGACCCCAATGTGGTGCACGTCGCGGGCCGGGTGGACCCTCTCGACGACATCGAAACCATCAACACCGAGCTGATTCTGGCCGACCTCGCGGGCCTGGAAAAGCGCGCGCAGAACCTCCAGAAGAAGGCCAAGGGCGGCGACAAGGACGCCAAGGAGCAGCTCGAACTCGCTGAGCAAATCATTCAGGTGCTCGGCGAAGGCAAACCCGCCCGCGCCGGAAGCTATGAGGGCAAGATTCCCAAGGACTTCGGCCTCATCACCATCAAGCCCGTGATCTACGTCGCCAACGTGGGCGAAGACGACCTGACCGGCGACAACGAGTACGTCCAAAAGGTCCGCGAGTACGCCGCTGCCGAGGGGGCGCAGGTCGTCAAGATCAGCGCGCAAATCGAAGGTGAACTCGCCGAGATGCCTGAAGACGAGGCGGCTGCCTTCCTGCACGACCTCGGCGTTGAGGAAAGCGGTCTTGACCAGCTCGTCAAGGTCGGGTACGAAACGCTCGGGCTCATTACCTTCATCACCTCCGGTGAAAAGGAAGTCCGCGCCTGGACGATTCGCAAGGGCGAAAAAGCCCCCGAAGCGGCGGGCGAAATCCACTCCGACCTCGAACGCGGCTTTATCCGCGCCGAAGTGATCGAGTGGCAGAAGATGGTCGAAGCTGGCGGTTGGGCCCCCGCCAAGGCCAAGGGCTGGGTCCGCACCGAAGGCAAGGACTACGTGATGCAGGACGGCGACATCATGAACGTGCTGCACAACATGTAAACGGATCCAAAAAGAGCGCCCCGGTCACTGCCGAGGCGCTTCTTTTTTTGGCCGTCCGCCCGCTTATTTCAGGTGCAAGAACGCCAGAATCGCCTTTGCGATGCCCCGCGCCACCCGTTCCTGATAGGCCTTGTTGGCGAGCAACGGGCCTTCCTGGTCGCTGTCGCCGAAGCCGATTTCGGTCAGGATGGCGGCGGTATTGGGGTTGCGAATGACATAGAAGGTGTTGGTGTGCACGCCCCGGTTAGGAGCGCCGGTTTGCTGAAGCAGGCTCGCCTGCACCTTGCTCGCCAGGTCGCGTGAGAAGCTGACCTTGGCCTGCGAGAGGATGTCGCCGAGCAGGTTCTGGGCGGTGCCCGCCGCCGTGCGCGTGAGTTCCTGGCCTATGCTGCCTGCACCGTTTTCCTGAATGGCGAGAGCGCGTTTGTCGCTGCTGAGCGGCTGGCCGAAGTAATAGGTCTCCACGCCCCGCGAGCCTGGGCTGCCCGCATTGACGTGAATGCTGATATAGGCACTGACCGTGCCCGCCCGCGCCAGATTGGACCGGGCGTCGAGGTCGGCCCGCTTGTTATCGCTCAGGGACCGGTCGCTCGTGCGGGTCATGACCACGTCCACGCCTTTGCCGCGCAGCAGCTCACTGACACGCAGGCCCACCGCCAGCGTCACGTCCTTTTCGCGCAGGTGCTTGCTGACCATGCCGGGGTCTATCCCACCGTGTCCCGGGTCGATCACCACACGGGGCCGGGGAGTCGGTTTCGGTTTGGGCGCCGGCTTGGGTTTGGGGGCGGCCTTGACCACTGGTTTGGGGGCTGGTTTAGGCACGGCAACCTTTGACACGTCGATCACCAGCCGCTGCGGCAGGTTGCCCTGGCGGGGCACGATCTGAATCTGCGGGTTACCGTAGCCGGGCGCGAACGTCACGTTGACCGCGCTGCCCGCCGTCGCGTAGGCCACCACGCCCGGAACCTGAAAGCTGCCGCGCTCGGCCCGCAGCAGGGTGTTGAGCCGCAGGGTGAGGTAGGGCAACGTCACTTTCTTGCTCTGCACCCGGATAGGCTGCATACCCGGCAGGTCGAACACCACCCGGGTGTACCCAGGATGACTGCCCACCCGGGGCGCCGCGCAGGCGAGCGAGGACCACAGGGCGAGCACCACGAACAGAAAAAAGCGCCACTTCACAACGGGGCCGAGTCTAAACGTTTCCTCAGGCCGGCGGGTAGGAGCTTTCTGGGAGATGGGTCCACCAGATGAGGACGTGGCGCGGCTGGCCGCTTCCCAGCAGCACCGCGCAAGCTGAAGCGCAGCTGACCCGGCCCCTCACGCCCCTCAGCCGGGAGGCCCTAAGGTGAGGGGATGAAGCTCGTTTCTGCCCGTTTTTCCCGTCTACTTGCCGTGACGGCGCTGGCCCTGGGCACGCTGCCCGCGAGCGCCGTGACCTTCGGCGGCCTGAACGTGACCCCGCGCGGCGCTCAGAATCTCAATCTGGACACCGGCGCCACCGACATGCCCCAGGGCGGCACCGTGACCGACCCCAAGGGCGGCCTGACCATGACCGCCGCCCGCTTGCAACTCAAGCCCAACGAGTTGCTTCAGGCGCAAGGGGCGACGGTCAAGACCAAGTTCGGCGGCACCCTCACCGCCAATCAGGTGAGCTACGACCTGAAAAGTGGCGTGGTGACCGCGTCGGGCAACGTGAGCTACTCCGACGCCCGCATGAAAAACGTGCAGGCCGCGCAGGTGACCGTGTATGTCAGCAGCGGCTTCGTGGTCGCGCAGGGCGGCGTGCGGGCCAGTGCGCCCACCCTCAACGGCGCCGCGCTCGTCTTCGACCCCAACACCATGCAGGCGGTCATCAGCGGGCCGTATGCCCTGAGCACCCGCCTGGGCCAGAGCCGTGGGCAGGCCGGCGACCGACTGCTGCTCACCTTCGCCGGCAACACGCTGACGAACGCGACAGGCAAGCCCACGCCGAACGACCTGACGCGCTTTAGCCCCTATCTGAAGTAAGACTGCAATTGAATCCCCCGGTTACGGGATTCAATCCGAACGGAGTGAGAAGCAGCCCAGACGGTTTTCGGGAATTGGACGAAATCCATCTCAACCCCCGATGACACACCGCCCGCGCCCGCGAATGAGCCAGCGCGGGCGGTGTGATTGTTGTCATCCCCCCGCCGCTACACTCCGGGCCAATGATCGACCTGCTGCGAGTGCTGCTGCCCCGCGCCTGCCCCGGCTGCGGCGCCCAGCTGGGCCGCGCCGCCGGGCTGTGTGACCGCTGCCGCGCGGAGCTTCGACCCCGGGTGGAGCGGCACTCGCCCCTCTCGGCGCAGGCCACGCCGCATCTGGTCACGCTGGGGCGGTACCAGGGCGTCCCCCGCCGGGCGGTACGGGCGCTGAAATACGGCGGGGCGCGGGACGTGGCCGGGCCGCTGGGGCGGGCGCTCGCAGCGGGGGTTCCGGCGAGCTGGCAAATAGCCGCTGTGGTGCCGGTGCCGCTGCATCCTTCGCGCCAGCGTGAGCGCGGGTACAACCAGGCCGAGTTGCTGGCGCAGGCGATGGCCGCTGAGCTGGGGGTGCCTTGCCTGCCGCTCCTCACCCGCACCCGCGCCACCGCTCAGCAGGCCAAGTTGCACGCCAGCGAGCGCAGCAGCAATCTGGCGGGGGCTTTCGCGGTGCGCGGCGCCGTGCCGCCAGGCACCCTCCTCATTCTGGACGATGTGCTGACGACCGGCAGCACGCTCCTGGCCTGCCGGGACGCCCTGCACGCGGCGGGCGTGACCGACCTGAAATACGCGGCGGTAGCGCGCTAAGTCTGCCTGTTCAGGGCAGCTTTTCGCCTGCTTCCACCGCCACCGGCAGCACATTGCCAGCAGGCGGCAGCGGGCAGGTCCAGCCGTCGCCGTAAGCGCAGTAGGGGTGGTAGGCGAGGTTGAAATCGAGTTCGACCCAGGTTTCGCCATCATCGCGGCGCAGTGGCGCATCAATGTAGCGGCCCGCACCGTAAGTCGCCTGCCCACTGGTCGCGTCTCGGAAGGGGATGAAAGCCCGCGCCGGCTGGTCTTCGCCGAGCGGTGCAAACACGGTCAAGCGTTGCTCGCCCCCTGGCAGCGGGACTGCGACCTCGCCCAGCCGGGCCATAGAACGCGGGGTGCCCGTATTGGTATCGAGCAGAAACTCGGCGGCAGCAGCGTCACCCTGAGTGTCCTCCAGCGGCAGCACGAAGCGCCAGGCCGGGTCGGGAGGATAGTAGCTCAGCCCCTGGAAATCAGCCAGAGCATCCAGCGCGATGGGCCCGCGTCCGGCAGCGAAATGCTCGTCCTTGCGGCGGCGAAAATCGGCCAGGGCGTCGGCGTAGGCCGCGTCGGTCACCAGTCCACCTTCAGGCGGTGCCCGGCGTACTCCACCACGTCGCCCCGGCGCAGTTTCTTGCGGCGGCGGGTCTCGATTTCGCCGTTGACGCGCACTTCGCCGCCCTGCACGCGGAATTTAGCTTCGCCGCCGGTTTCGACGACGCCCTGAAGTTTCAAAAAGTCCTGCAAGTCGATGGTCTGCTGCGCGGCCTCACCCTGGGGAAAAGATCCTGTCATGGCGGCATGATGGCAGATGGGCCGCTGTGGGGGGCGTGATACGGGCTGCGCTCCATTCCAGCACAGTCGGAAAAGCGCCGCCTGGGCTTCCATACCACGCAACCCGTCTCTTTTCTTATTCACTCTGTTCGGATGGAACCCAAAACAACAGGACTTAATCGGAATTCGTCTGAGTGCAGGCTTCCTCACTTTTTGCGCCTAGAATGCCCGCCATGACCGACCCCCTGAGCGGCTGGCAACCGGCCCCCGCAGGTTTTAAACATGTCGTGAGCGTGAGCCTGGGGAACTCCAAGCGCAACGCCCGCGAGGAAATCAACGTGCTGGGCCAGCCTTTCATCCTCGAACGCCTCGGCACAGACGGCGACAGTGCGCTCGCCGCGCGGCTGTTTCGTGAGCTCGACGGACGGGTGGACGCCTTCGGGCTCGGCGGCGCCGACCTGTACGTGATCGCGGGGAGACGGCGCTACACCTTCGGCAACGTCCGCAAGCTGGTGGCGAACGCCAAACTCACGCCGGTGCTCGACGGCTCGGGGCTGAAAAATACCCTGGAACGCGAGGCGGTGGCGCAGCTCGACCCGCTGCTGAACTGGCGCACCCAGCGCGTGCTGATGGTGAGTGCGGTGGACCGTTTCGGCATGGCCGAGGCCCTCGCCGAACACGGCGCCGACGTGGTGTACGGCGACCTGATTTTCGGCCTGAACGTGGACCGGCCTATCCGCAACATCGGCACGTTGCGCCGGGTCGCGCGGCTGGCGCTGCCCGTCATCACCACGCTGCCGCAGGACTGGTTTTACCCGACCGGCGAGAAGCAGGAGCAGAGCGTGGAAGGCAAGGGCACGCGCTACTACAGCTGGGCCGACGTGCTGGCGGGCGACACCCACTACGTCAAGCGCTACGCCCCGCGCGACCTGCGCGGCAAGACCGTGCTGACCCAGACCATCACCGAGGCTGACCGCACCTGGATGCAGGAACACGGCGTCGCCCGCCTGATCACGACCACCCCGCGCATGGGCAAACGCAACTTCGCCACCAACGTGCTGGAGGCCTTTTTCGTCGCCCTGAGCGGCAAGCGCGAGGCGCTGAGCGAGCAGGAGTATCTGGACTACATACGGCAGGTGGGGTTCAAACCGGAAATCAACGAGCTTTGACGCAAAGGGAGAGGGGGAGCAGTCGAGTTGGTCCCTCCCCCTTTCTCCGCCCATCTCTACGGCGCTTGCCCCAGCACGTCGTCCGCCTCGGTCGCTTCGAGCAGGGCTTCGAGGTGCGCCTCGTCGTTGAAGCCGAGCAGGGTGCCGCTGTGTTCGCCGAGCAGCACGCGGGTAATCGACGTGTTGGTGACACTCAGGCGCGACCAGGCGTGGCCGGGAACGCCACCGAGCGCGAGTCCCACTGCCACCCGTACCACGCCGCCGTGGGTAAAGACCAGCACCCGCCCCCCGGGATGCGCGGCCCGCAGCGCGTGAAAGGCCTCGCCGCAGCGCCCGAAAAGGTCGGCCATGCTCTCGCCGCCCGGGCGCTGGGTCGTCCAGGGGTCGGCCTGCAGCGCCGCGAGGTAGTCGGGATAGCGCTCGCGGATCTCAGTGACGACCAGCCCGGTCAGCTCGCCCACGTCGATTTCGCGCAGTTCGGGGCTCAGTTGCACCGGCGGCGCCCCGGCAAGGCGCTCGGCCACCGCCCCGGCGGTCTGGCGGGCGCGGGTCAGGTCGCTGGAGTACACCGCGTCGAAGACCTGCCCGGTCAGGCGCTCGGCGAGGCAGGCTGCCTGCAACAGGCCGACGGCGGACAGCGGCACGTCCGTCTGGCCCTGGTAGCGCCCCCCGGCGTTCCAGGTGCTCTCGCCGTGGCGCACGACCCAGAACTCGGTGGCGGTCGCGCGGTCGGGGGCCGAAAAACCGGTGGGAGCAAGGCGCTTGATCAAGAGGCGCCGCCCCCGCTGAAGGTGACGCCCTGCCCGGCGACCATTTCCCCGATGACCCAGGGCTGCTCACCCGCCGCCCGCAGGGTCTGCATGGCCTGCTCCCGCTGCGCAGCGGGCACAATGAACAAGAAGCCCACGCCCATGTTCAGCGCCCGGAAGGCTTCCTGCCGCTCCACGCCCGCCTCGCGCACGATGAGTTCGAAGAGGGGCGGCACCGCCCAGCTCGCGGTGTCCACCTGCATCCCGATGCCCTGCGGAAACACGCGCGGGGGGTTGTCCACCAGCCCGCCCCCGGTGATGTGGGCCATGCCGCGCACGTCCACACCGGCCTTTTCCAGCGCGTCGTAGGCGGGAAGGTAGGAGCGGTGCGGAACCGGCAGCACGGCGGCGAGGGTCTGCCCGCCCAGATCGCTGCGGGCCTCGTTCCAGTCGAGGGCGTCGAGCGCCATGCGGGCGAGCGAGAAGCCGTTGGTGTGCAGGCCGCTGCTCGGGAGGGCAATCACGGCGTCACCGACCTCGATGCGCCCCCCGTCAATGAGGTTGGGCCGGTCCACCACGCCGACAATCGTGCCTACGATGTCGAGTTCGCCGTCCACGTACACGCCGGGCATCTCTGCGGTTTCGCCGCCGAGCAGCGCCACGCCGAGCGCCTCGCACGCCTGCGCCGCGCCGCTCACGACCTCGGCCACCGCCTCGGGGCGCAGCTTGCCCATCGCCACGTAATCGAGAAAAAACAGGGGCCGGGCGCCCTGCACCAGAATGTCGTTCACACAGTGGTTCACGATGTCGTGTCCGAGCCCGCCGAACTGCCCGACCTTGACCGCTACCTTGGTCTTGGTGCCCACGCCGTCGGTGCTGGCGACGAGCACAGGGTCCGCCATGTCGCCGAAAGCGGCACGGAACAGCCCACCGAAACCGCCGAGGCCACCGAGCACGTTGGCGGTGTGGGTGCGGGCCACCGCTCCTTTCATCAGGTCCACGGCGCGGTGCCCGGCGTCGATACTGACCCCGGCCCGTTCGTAGGCAGAAGCGGGGGAAGCGCCCAAATCTTTGTCCATCATCTCGCAGCGAAGTGTAGCGGAGAAGTGGCCCCCGGCAGGTCCCCGCGCCCACTACACTCCCCCTATGCGTCCCGAACTGCTCGCCCGCGTGCTCTCGCTGCTGCCCGAAACCAGCGCCACGCCCGAACTCGCCCGCTTCTACGCGCTGCTGCGCGACTACCCGCAGCGCGGCGGCAAGGGCATCCGCTCGGAGCTGCTGCTCGCCAGCGCCCGCGCCCACGGCCTGAGCGAGTCGGACACCGGGTGGGAGAGCGCCCTGTGGCTCGCCGCCGCGCTGGAACTGTTTCAGAACTGGGTGCTGGTCCACGACGACATCGAGGACGACTCCGAGGAGCGCCGGGGCCGGCCCGCGCTGCACCACCTGTGCGGGATGCCGGTGGCGCTCAACGTGGGCGACGCGCTGCACGCCTATATGTGGGCGGCGGTGGGCAAAGCGAACGTGCCCGGCGCTTTCGAGGAATTCTTGCAGATGGTTTACCGCACCGCCGAGGGGCAGCACCTCGACCTCGCCTGGGTGGAGGGCCGCGAGTGGGGGCTGCGGCCCGCCGACTACCTGCAAATGGTGGGCCTGAAAACCGCGCACTACACGGTGATCGTGCCGCTGCGGCTGGGGGCATTGGCGGCAGGCATGGCGCCGCAGGACGCTTTTACCCCGGCGGGACTGGCACTCGGCACCGCCTTCCAGATTCGGGACGACGTGCTCAACCTCGCGGGCGACCCGGTGAAATATGGCAAGGAAATCGGCGGCGACTTGCTCGAAGGCAAGCGCACCCTGATCGTGCTGGACTGGCTGACCACCGCACCCGACGACCGGAAGGCGATTTTTCTCGACCAGATGCGCCGGCACCGCGCCGACAAGGACCCCGCCGTCATTGACGAGATTCACCGCTGGCTGCTGGAAAGCGGCAGCGTGGAAGCCGCGCAGGACTACGCGCAGGCGCAGGCTGCCGAGGGGCTGGACCTGCTGGAAAAAGCGTTGGCAGACGCCCCGGACGCGCAGGCCGCCGCCGCACTGCTCGCCAGCGTACGCGAACTGGCGACGCGGGAGAAGTGAGCGGCGTCCTCCGCCCGCGCCAGGACAGTGACCTCCCGGCTCTGGTCGCCCTGCGCGAAGTCCACGCTGCCGACGCCTATCCGTCCGCCTGGCCGGACGACCCCCTTCCCTTTCTGACTCCGCCGGACGTGGGTGCCTGGGTGGCCCTCAGCGGCGGGGAGGTGGCTGGGCAAGTGGTTTTGCGCCGCCCTGCTGAGCCACTCCCCGAATGGCTGCGGACGGTGGGCCGACCTGCCGCCGAACTGGCCGTCGTGTCCCGGCTGTTCGTGCGGCCAGCGGCACGGGGGCGGGGGCTGGCCGAGGCACTGTTTCAAGCAGCCTGGTCAGCAGCGCGGGCGCAGGGCTGGCGGGCAGTGCTCGACGTGCATCAGCGGAACCTCGCCGCTGTGCGCCTGTACGAGCGCCAGGGCTGGCAGCGAGTAGCGACAGTAGACGGGGACTGGTTGGAGCCGGACGGCACGACGCCACAGGTCCACGTTTATCTGTCGCCGGAGGAGGCTCAGCTTTAGAGCATTTGACGTAATAAGGACCCCTCACCCCTGCCTTTGGCAGGCCCTCTCCCCTGGGTAGAGGGTCAAACAGCTCAAGGCCATTCATTTGTCAAATGCTCTAGCCCACGATGTCCAGCGCCCGGTCCGCGAACTGCGCGAAGCAGTCGTGCAACTCCTTGAGGGCGCCCCCCCGCCGCTCCGTCCACTCGGCGGAGTAGAGCGCCACGTTGATTTCCAGGCCGAAGGCGGGAATGCCCGTGCGGGCCTGATGCGCGGCGCTGAGGGTGTCGGTGGTCCAGGGGTCGCCCACCGCCACGCGGGTGTATCTGCCAGTCAGCGCAGGCGCGAACGCCTCGGCGCAGGCGGCTTGCAGCGCGTCCCAGTGCTGGTGGGGCACGGTGGGGTGTTGCTCGGTGCCCAGCATCAGCGTAAGCGCGGGGCGCGGCTCTCCCCGGTCAGGCCCGAGCGCCGGGCCGAACTCGGCCATCGAGTGCCCGACGATCATCAAGCGGGCGCCCTCCAGCTCGCGGGTCACCTGAGCGTCAAAGCTGTCCCAGAGGCGCCGCAGCCGGGCTTCGCGGGCCGGGGGCGTCAGGGCAAAGCCCGCCGGGTAGAGCGGCTGGCGGTCGAAGGTCATCTGCTTGAGCACGCCGTTGTCCTCGCTGTCATCGCGCCCCCGGTTGAGGTCCACGGCGAAGCGGCTCCACGGCGCTTGCAGAAAACGGGCGCCCGGCACCGCGTAGATCAGGTCGGTGTAAGGGTCGCCCTCGAAAAAGACGCGGCGCAAAAAAGCCTCGCGCTTCTCGGTGTCAAAGGCGTCGTCGCCCAGCATGGCGAGCAGCACGTCGGCGGGGAGTTGCCCGGAAGGGTGAGGAGCGAGGATGAGCAGGTCGTCGCGGTCAGGCATGGCCCGAGGCTAGAGCATTAAACGGATTCCGACTGAGTCCTGTTGAAAACAGGATGAAATCCGACCGGAGGGAGAAGGAAGGGAACGCGTTTCGGTCGTGGAGTGGGGAACCCGGTGCCGTGCCAGGTTACCCACGAAACAAACGGAATGCGTATTCCAGCGCACAAAAAGCCCAGGCGCGGCGGCCTGAGCTTCGGGGGTTGCAGGTGCTTACCGCACCCGGCGCAGTTCCAGCGGGTAGGCCACGCCGTTGACCCGTAGCGAACCCTTGAAGACCTCGCCAGCCACCCGCCCGGTGAGCAGCGCATCGGACTTGAGGGCCACGCCGCTCACGCCGAAGCCCAGCACGCTCGCGCTGAGCCGGGCGCCGCTGCTCGCCGTGATCTGGGCGGTGAGTTCGGCGCCCTCCGCGACGGGGAGCAGCGTGCCGCTTGCCTGAAAGCGGTCGCCGCTGCTGCGGTTTTCCAGCGTCCCGGCGAGCTGGTGGCTCTGGGGGTCGGCGCTGAAGGTCAGGCGGTAGCTCTGCTCGCGCAGCAGCACCCGGCCCGTGCCCTCCCACACCTCAACTGACTGCGGCTGGAGCTGCGGGGCGCAGGCGCTCAGCGAGAGCAGAGCGAGCCCTAATCCAGACCCGGCCCAGAGCGCTTTCACTCTTCACTGCTCGCCGTTGTGCAGGCCCTGACGCTTGAGGGCGGCCACCAGTCCGGGTTCGCGGACTTCCATGCCGCCGCCCTGGCCGAAGTACATCTTGAGCAGCCGCGCCCAGTCGCCGGGCTTGCCGGGGCGCTCGGCGATGGGGTTCATGAGTTCGGTGGCGGCGCGCAGTTCCTCGGGGGTGCCGTCGCGGTAGGTGCCGGTGTGGACGACGAGTTCTCGCGGCAGGCGCGGGCGCAGCGGGGCGTCCTCGGCGGGGCGGCCCACAGTGATGGCGGCGAAGGGCAGCACACCTTCGGGGAGGCCGAGCAGCGTGATCAGGGCGTCCATGTTGTTCACCACGCCGCCGATCCAGCAGCCCTGATAGCCGAGCATTTCGGCGGCGGTCAGCAGGTTCTGACCGGACATCACGATGTCCCCGATGCCGAAGTGCACGGCGATGGCAGGCCAACTGCCCGACTCATAGCCCGCCGCCTCCAGAATCTTGCCCACCCGGCGGGTGTCGGAGCAGGCGATAAACGCCTCGGACGCGATGTTGATGTGGGGGTTGCCGGTCAGCTCGGCCACCTGCGCCCGCAGCTCAGGAGTGGTGAGGTGAATATAAGAGTAGAGCTGTGCAGTGGCGTCGGTGGGCGCCCGCTGAGCGGCGTGCAGCACCGCGTCGAGCTCGTCTGCTGTCATGCGGATGGGCGAGCCGTCGGGCTGGGTCTGGTAGAGGCGGACCGTGCGGTGGGCGTCGTAGAAGGCGCGAACTTGGTCGGGCGTTTGGGTGCCGTGCATGGGCGCCAGGATAGGTCGGGAACCGGCGGGAATGTTGGCCCAGGGCGTTTTTTGGTGGGTCAGGGTGGCACCAAAGCTGTCACCTCGCTGGGGACCAGATTCAGCCCGCCAGGAAGCGCAGGGCCCCCGCGGGCACGTCGTCGCCCGGCACCAGGGTGGGAATCAGGCGGCTGGTGCTGAGCTGCGCGGCATAGTCGACGTCGGAGCTCAGGCCGAGTCTGGCCAGGGTGGCGCCGTGTCCGCTGCTCCGCAAAGCCTCGCCCGGATCGCCCCCGCCCCGGCGCATGGTGAGGGCAATGCGGGCGCCGTCGTCTACCTGAAAGTCGCCCAGCGCGAGCAGATACTCGGCGATGACTCCGGCAGCGTACACGTCGTCGAGCCCCACCCGTCCGTCGGTTCCCGCACACACGATGGCGATTTCCTCGCTCGCCACCGCCAGGGCGTGCCGGGCCACCGCGTGGGCGTTGACCAGCGCGGCAAGCACCACGTGTCGGGCCGTTTGCGCGGCGCGGTGAGCGGCAATGGTCCCGTTGGTGGTCGTCATGACCACGCGGCGCCCGGCCACTGCCCCACCACTCACTTCCACCGGACTGTTGCCGAGGTCGAAGCCGGGAATGGTCAGCCCGCCGCGTTCACCCGCGAGCAGCACGTCGGGCACCGTTTCGCGCACGGCGAGGGCCGCCTCGGTCGTGCGGGTCAGCAGCAGTTCGGCGGCGCCCTGCTCCAGCAGGGTCACGGCGGTGGTGGTCGCCCGCAGCACGTCAATGACCAGGGCCACGTCGGGGTAATGGCTGTCGGGAAGCAGGTCTACACGCAGTCTCATGGCGGGCCTCGCAGCAGGACAGAAAAAGGGCGAAGAGGGGAACGAACGCTCGGCGCTCAGGCCAGAGCGTCACGCAGCCGCTGCACGCCCGCCGCGCCGCCGTCCGCGCCGTACACTGCGCTGCCCGCGACGAGGCAAGTGGCCCCGGCCTCGGCGAGTAGTCGAGCATTGGCGGGCGTCACGCCGCCGTCCACCTGCAACTCGGCCTGCGGGTTCACCTCGTCGAGCCAGCCGCGCAGAGTGCGGACACGCTCGGTGCTCGCGGGGATGAACTTCTGACCGCCGAAACCGGGGTTCACGCTCATCACCAGCACGAGGTCCACGTCGGCGAGCAGTGGGCGCACGGCTTCCAGCGGGGTGCCGGGGTTCAGCGTCACGCCCGCCTTTTTGCCGAGTTCCTTGATCTGCTGCACGGCGCGGTGAATGTGCTGGGTGGCTTCCACATGCACAGTGATGCTGTCGGCGCCCGCCTCGGCAAAGTCGCGCAGGTAGCGCTCGGGCCGCTCGATCATCAGGTGCACGTCCATCGGCAGGTTCGAGGCCCGCCGCGCCGCCGCCAGAATCGGCAGCCCGAAGGAGATGTTGGGCACGAAGGCCCCGTCCATCACGTCCACATGCGCCCAATCGGCGCCGGCGATGGCCTGCAACTCCTCTCCCAGCCGCGAGAAATCGCACGAGAGAATGCTGGGGGCGAGCTTGACCGCACGGGCCGGCGCCGGGGAAGCAGAACTGTGACTCACGGGGTCAAGTCTAGAGCATTTGACAAAAAGATGGCACAGCTTTTGGGCGAGCAGAGCGAGAACAAAACACAGAGCAGGACGGACTTGCAAAGCTGCGAAGCAGAGAATGGAGCGGGTGGCGGTGCTTTTCCGACGCACGCGTAATTCGGAGAACTGCTCTAGCAGCCGCCCCGCTCGCCGCCAGTTTTCAGCGGGGGCCGTCGCGCCGCAGGGCACCTTCGAGCAGCAGCCCAAGCGCGAGGCGCATCTCGTCTTTGAGTGGACGCTCGGTGCCGTAAGCCGACCAGCGCAGCGCGACCATCAGGTAGGTGTCGGCAATCAGGTTGCTGATGCGTTGCAGGCTCAGGTCGGTGCGAATCTGCCCTTCCTGATGCAGCGGGCGCAACACCAGCTCGACCACCTTGCTCAGCGGCAGCGCCTGATACGCGGTGCGGGCACGCTCGGGGTTGGGGTTCATCACCTCGTAGGCGAGCGGCGGAAACAGGTCGCGCTCGCGGGCGTTTTCGTCGGCCAGCGTGTCCCAGATTTCGTAGAGCACCGACATGGCGGGCACGCCCTGCGCCAGCCGCTGCTCGGCGAGGTCGCGCAGCCGCTCCATGACCTCGCTGCCGTAATCGAGCAGCACCGCTTCCTTGTAGGGGTAGTAGTTGAAAAAAGTGCCGCGCGAGACGTTGCTCGCCCGCGCGATGTCGGTGGCGGTGGTGCCCTGAAACCCCCCCTGTTTGAAGAGGTCGATCGCCACGTTATAGATGCGGGCGCGGCGGCGTTCTTTCTGCCGCTCCCGAAGTGAGGAAGAGTCCATGGTTGGCGTCATCCTACGTCAAGCAGGTACAAAATTGAACCGGGAACAGAAAGTAGTCTGGATTTGGTTTGGACAGGTGTACTCGCCGCCCGATCAGTCCACGGCTCGCAAGAACTTCACCGCCGCTTCCTCCACCGCCGCCCGCGCCTCGCGGTGGGGGGTGTGACCGCAGTTTGGCAGCACCAGCGCCCGCGCCGGCCCCGACGCGCCGTCCACCATGCCGCGCACCTGCGCCAGCGTGCCGAATTCGTCGTCCTCGCCCTGAATGACGAGCAGCGGGCACTGGATACCGGGCAGCCGGGCTTCTACCGACCAGTCACGGAACCAGGGCGCCGTCCAGGTGTCGGTCCAGGCGTGGTAGAGGGCGTCCACCTTGTCGCCGTGGTACTTGACCAGCCGCGCGGCGATGTCGGTGCTGGCGTAGGCGCTGGTGGCCTGCTCGACCCCGGCAATCGTCACCGGCTCGTTGAAGATGTGGGCGCCTTCCACGATGACCCCGGTCACCCGCTCCGGCAGCGCGGCGGCGGCGAGCAGGGCAATCGAGCCGCCGTCGCTGTGGCCAAAGAGGGCCGCCCCCTCTACGCCGCAGGCGTCCAGCACCGCCGGCAGCACTTCGCCCGCCTCGTGCAGCAGATAATCGCGCTCGCGCGGGCGGTCGAAGGGACCGGACCCCCCATGCCCCAGGCGGTCGTAGAGCAGGGCGTCGCGCCCGGTCAGCTCGGCGAGCCGCGCCGGAAAGTCGCGCCAGGTGGCGGTGCAGCCCAGCGAATCGTGCAAGAAGACCAGCGGCGCTCGCCGGTCGGCCTGACCCTGCACGGACGGCTCATGGGAGGACAGCTCATGGCGCAGCCAGCGCACGGCCAGCGAGCGGCCCCCGAGGTCGAGCACCTCGTCGGTGATGTGAAGCATGGCGGCAGCATAGGGCACACCGCGCCCAACGCCACAGGCCCGGCGAGACGCTGAGAGCAGCGCGGGGCCGGGCCTGTTCAGGTGTTTGGAAGGTTCAGGGCAGCGTGTACTGGCGGCTGAACAGCTTGAGGTCGGCGTCGTCCACCCGGCGGTCGCCGTTGAGGTCGCCGGGCAGGGCGCCGGTCTTGCCGAAGTTTTCCATCAGGACGGCGAGGTCGGCGAGGTCCACCACCCCGTCGTTGTTGAGGTCGGCGCCACTGAAACGGGCGGCAGCGCCAGSRGGCGTCCAGGCCTTGAGCCCCAGCTCGCGCTGCAACTCGGCGCGGACAGCCTCGGTCAGCGGAAGGGGCCCTGGGGGTTGAACTCGATGCGGCGCTCGCTGCCCACCGTGACCACGCGGGCGGCCACGTCGGGGTTGAAGGGCGCGGCGCTCACGCCCACGCCGCCCACGGTCAGGGTGGYSCCGCTGGCGGTGTCGAGGGTCACGGGCAGGTCTTTGGTGGACAGCTCGGCGAGGGCCGCCTGCACCGCGCGGGTCAGCACTTCGCCCTGGGGACGCAGTTTGACGCTCACGGCGTCCGCCCCTCCGAGCAGTGCGGGCAGCAGGGCGGCGAGCAACAGGGTTTTTCGCATGGCAGTTCCTTTCAAGCGGCGACTCATTGAGCTCCCCGCGCCTTGCGGATGGCGTCACGCAGCGCGGCGGGGTCGGTGATGGGGCTCTCCGGGCCGCCCGCCGTCACCTTGCCGCCCTGCACCGGGTACCAGCCCTGCGAAAAGCCCACCAGCGGACTGTCGAGGCGCCGGGCATAGAGCAAGGCGATAACTTCCTGCTTGGGCGTCAGCGCGGGCAGGTCCTGCGTGCCCTGCAACACGAACAGCGCGGGTTTGCCCTCGAACTGCGGCAACGTCGCCGGGTCGCCGGCAATCACTTCGGCCACGTCGAGCGGATAGACCTGATAGGTCACGTCGCCTTCCTTGACGGTCTTGAGGGCGCCGAGGGTGGCCCGCACGATGACCTCGGCCCTCTGCGCCTGCTGCGTGAGGGTCAGCGGCGGCGCGGTGGTCGCCTGCGCGGGCGTGAGGCTCAGGACGCCAGCCGCGAGCAGCGGCGTCAGCCAGCGCCGACTCACGCGCCCCCCGTGCCGCTGGGCGGCGTGGGTTGAGGAGCTGGAGCCGGCTGGGGAGCGGGTGCGGGCGCGGGCTGGTTCGCTGGAGGCGTTGGGGTGGGAACTGGGGGCGTGTTGGCTGGGGGCGTGGTCACTGGAGGCAGCGTGGGCGGCAGCGACGGCGTGGGCAAAGCGGGCGAAGGCAGCGGGCCGCCCTCCACCGTGTCGGCGGGGGTAACGGTCTTGGGGTCCACAGTTTTGGGGTCGGTGGCCTTCTGGTCAGTCGCCTTCTGGTCGGCGGCTTTCGGGTCAACCTTCGGGTCGCCCGGCTGCTCAGCGGGCTTGACCGGTTCGCTGCCGGGGCGCTTCTTGTCCACCAGCATCTTGCCGCTGCCGTCGCGGGCTTCGTAGCCCAGGGCGTCGGCCTTGAGGGTCACGGCCTTGGCGGGCTTGACGGTAATCAGGGCGATGCGGGCGTCGGGGCGCGGTACGGTGCGGAAGCCGAGGTCCACCGTCAGGACGCTGCCGCGCTGTTGCCAGAACACCACACTGCCAGCGTCGGCGGGCTGCACGCGGGTAACCTGCACATCCTTGCCGAGGTCCCAGCTCAGCCGGGCGGCGCGGACGGCGCGCGGGGCCTGAATGGTCACCGGGATACGGGTTTCGCCGCGAATCTCGCCAGGAGGCAGCGTGGGTTTGAGCGCGAGCGGCGGCAGGGCGTCCACGTTCATGGTGTATTCCTGCACGCGGGTGCTGAGGTTGGCGTCGGTGGCCTGAATGGCAAAGGAGTAGCTGCCCGCTTTGGTCGGCGTGCCGCTGAGGGCGCCGCCCGCGAACTTCAGGCCCGGCGGCAGCGTGCCCGCCGTGAGGCGGTAGCCGTAAGGCCCCACGCCCCCGGTGACGCCCACTTGCACGTTGTAGGTTTCACCCACGTAGGACACGGGCAGGCTGCTCGGCTGAAAGGTCATCACGTCGGCGCGGCTGGTGGTCGAGGTGCCCACGGTGCCGCTGCCCGCGTTGCCGGTCGAGACCGAGCCGCAGCCCGCGAGCAGGCCGATGAGCAGAGCCGCGCCGAGCAGCCGCCCGCCGGGGCCGGAAAGGAGTGGTGGCTGTGACATACGCCGCAGTCTAGCCGCCGCGCATGAAGGCTCGTGTGACTCTGGGCCAATGAAGATGAGCCGGCAAGACAAAAAAACACGCCACGCGGCGACCCGGACCACATGAGAAAAGGGTCAAGAGGGCACGGGCCTTATAAGATGGGAAGCGCATGACCCTGTACCGCGCTGGCCCCCCCGACCCCCTGAGCGAGCTGAAAGGAGGCCAATTCACCGAACTGCAACGGACGTTCGGGACGCTCCAGGCCGAGTTCGAGCGCGGCCACGTCGCGGGCAGCGAGGTGCACGCGGCGTTCGCGGCGTTTGCCCGGCCCGACCCGGCGCTCGGGGGACCGCTCGGCGAATGGGAGCGGCGCTTTCCGGTGTCCTACGCGGCAAGGACGGCGCGGGCGCAGTGGTTGCTGGCGCGGGCGGCGGCGCTGCGTGGGGACCAGCCCGCGAGCCGGCTGTCCGACCTCGACTGGCGCGGCACGCTGCAACTGCTCGGCGAGGCCGAAGCGGTGGCCCGGCTCGCCCTGCGTCTGACCGTCAATCCGGCTGACGGCGTGGTTGCTGGTGGGGCAGGCACGCAACCTCGCGGGCGGGCAACTGAGCCTGGACGACGTGCGAGCGGGGCGTTTTCCCGACTGGTACGTGCAGCCGCTGGCACACAATCCGCGCAGCCTCGCCCTGCGGCAAGTGATGCTGGGGCACCTGCGGCCCGAGTGGGGCGGCAGCGACGAGCAGATGTTCACCTTCGTGCGCGGGCAGGAGCAGGAGGAGCGGCTCGGCGCGGGCGACCGCCACCGCCTATGGGCCGACTACCACGCCTGGGCCGCGCACCACACGGTGCATTTTGCCGGCGACCTGGTGGGCGGAGTCGAGCGGGCGCGGCTGGCCGCCGACCTGTACGAGCCGCACAGTGCGGGCCTGTTCGCCGCCCTGACCCGCGCGCTCGCCCCCGACGCCGAGCGGCAGCGGGCGCTGGAGCGCTTTCTGGACGTGGCGGAACTCAACCCGGCGCTGCGTCTGCCGCCGCTGTTCGGCTGGGCGCTGTACAACAGTGACCGCTTTCTGGAACCGCTACTCCCGCGCGTGACCGAGCTGCTGCGGCGCTGGGCCATCGGGAGCGCGGCGGGGGGCGCGGGCGACGCCGAAGCCGCCGTGGTGCTGGGCCGACTGGTCATCCTCAACCGGCACTGGGCGCTGCCCGACCCGCTGCCGCTGTTGCTGCGGGCGCGCGACGAGGGCAGCCGCGAGGCCGCCGAAACCATCGTGCAGCTTCAGGAAGAGGGGCTGGGCCTGCGGGCCGCGCTGCGCGAGAGCAGCCTCAAGCGCATTGACGTGATGCACGCCGCCGAACTCGGCAGCCCCGACATGTGCTGGCGCATCTACCAGAATTTCACGCCCTACCGCGAGCAGTTCCGGCTCGAAGGCTGGCAACGCGAGCGCTACTTGCTGCGCGCCGCCGACGCCGGGCAAAACGACGCCCGCTTCGAGCTGGCGCAGGCGCTGCGGGCCGGGGCGCTCGACATCGGTGAGGACGGCACGCCGCGCCCAGCGGGGGGGCAGCCGCGCCAGCAGGGGCTCGACTACGCCCGGCACCTGCTCGAACGCGCCGCCGCCGAGGACCACCCCGGCGCCCTGCACACCCTGCGCGCGGCCCACGACGGCGACTGGGACGCCGCCACCGCCCGCCCCCTGCGCCGGGGCGCCTGAGCGCGCGCCACCCCACCCACTGACCGGGCCTGCACGCGCCTCGCCGCGCCCATTACACTGGCGCGGTGACTGCTTCTGCTCTTTCCACTGCCTCCGCTCTGCCCGCCGACCTGCACCTTCCCGCCGTGACCGACCCGCAGACGGTGGACTGGGACCGCATTCCCAGCCCTGCCTTTGTGCTCGACGAAACGCGGCTGCGGCGCAACCTGACGCTCATCAATTACGTGCAGCAGCAGTCGGGGGCGCAGATTATCGTCGCCTTCAAGGGCTTTTCGATGTGGTCCACCTTTCCGCTGCTGCGCGAATACGGCATCACCGGGGCCACCGCGAGCAGCCTGAACGAGGCGATTCTGGCGAAAGAGGAAATGCAGGGCGAGGTGCATGTGTATGCCCCGGCCTACTCAGACGAGGACTTTCCCCGGATTCTGGAACTTGCCGACCACCTGGTCTTCAACTCGTTCGCGCAGTGGGAGCGCTTCAGGCCGCAGGTGCAGGCCGCCCGCGCCGGGGGCCGTGAGCTGCACGTCGGCATCCGCATCAACCCCGAGTACGCCGAGGTGGAAACCGACCTCTACAACCCCGCTGGGCCGTTTTCGCGCCTCGGCGTGACCCGCCGCGAGTTCCGCGAGGACCTGCTGGACGGCATCGATGGCCTGCATTTCCACACCCTGTGCGAAAAGGACTCCGACACGCTGGAGCGCACGCTGGAAGTCGTGGAGCGCAACTTTGGCGAGTTTTTGCCGCGCATGAACTGGGTCAATTTCGGCGGCGGGCACCTGATGACCCGCGAAGGCTACGACATTCCGCGCCTGATTCGGGTGGTGAAGGCCTTCCGTGAAAAGCACGGCGTGCACGTCATTCTGGAGCCCGGCAGCGCCTTCGGCTGGCAGACCGGCTGGCTGGTGAGCAGCGTGCTCGACGTGGTGCACAACGTCAAGGACGCCGCGCTGCTCGACGTTTCCGTCTCGGCCCACATGCCCGACGTGCTGGAAATGCCCTACCGCCCCCGCATCCTCGGCGCAGGCGACCCACCGCTCGACGACCACCGCGAGGCGCAGGACACTGGCAGCGGTTACCCCTACATCATCGGCGGCACCACCTGCCTCGCCGGGGACGTGGTGGGCGAGTACGTCTTTCCGCACGAGCTGAAGGTCGGCAGCCGGGTGGTCTTCGACGACATGATTCACTACACCATGGTCAAGACGACCTTTTTCAACGGCGTCAAGCACCCCGACATCGGCATTCTCCACGCCGACGGCAGCTACGAGCGCGTCAAGACGTTCGGGTACGAGGAGTTCAAGGCGAAATTGAGCTGATACGGTTTCAAATAGCGCCCGGACATATCCGGGACTCAATTTGAAACCGTATCAGAACGGCCACACCAGCGGAATCACCACCATGGACACCGCGAAGGCGAGCAGCGTCAGCCCGGCACCCACCCGCACGAAGTCCATGAAGGTGTAGTGGCCGGGGCCGTAGACGAGCATGCACGACGGCTCCAGCGGGGTGATGAACGAGTTGCTCGCCGCCACCGTGATGCCGATGACGAAGGGCCGGGGGTCGTAGCCCAGCGCCTTGGCGGTGCCGATGGCGAGGGGCAGCATGACGAGCGCGGCGGCCTGGTTGCTCATCGGCTGCGTGAGAATGACCGTGACGAGGAACAGCGCCCCGAGCAGGCCGTAGGGGCCGAGCGGTTCCAGCACGCCCGAGAGCGCTCCGGTGAGGACCTTGGCCGCGCCGGTCTGCTCGAAGGCGGTGCCGAAGGCGAGCATGCAGGCGACGAGGACAATGACCGGCCATTCCACGCTCCCATAGGCTTCTTCTGGCGTAATCAGGCGTAGGATGAGGCTGAGCGCTGCCGCCACCACCACCGCCACGCCGAGCGGGACCACACCCGTCGCCCCCAGCGCCACCGCCCCGAGAAACAGCAGCAGCGCGAGGGGGGCTTTTTTCAGGTCGCTCTGCTGGTCGGTCAGGTCGCCGAGCACGGCGAAGCGGTCGCCGAGGCGCGCCACCCGGTCGGCCTGGCCCTGGATGAGCAGCACGTCGCCCACCCGGATGCGCAGCTGGCCGAGCCGCTCCACGGTGCGTTCGCGGCGGTGCAGGGCGAGCACGCTCAGGCCGTAGCGCTCGCGAAACTGCGCCTCGCGCAGCGTGCGGCCCAGCAGCGGCGAACCGGGCAGCACCACCGCTTCGACCAGCCGCACGGTGGCCCCCGGCGTGCCCCCCTCAGCGGCCAGCATCTTCTGCTCGCTGCGGCTGACCACGCCGAGGTTGGTCTTGCCCGCCAGAATCCGCTCGGTGGGGCCTTCCAGTGCCAGGGTGTCGCCCTCCTGAATGATGAAATCGGCCCCCGGCGCATACGAAGTCAGCCCTTCCCCGCCCGGCCCGGCGCGGCGCACTGCGACCACCGTCAGCCCGTGGTCGCGCCCCAGCCCCGACTCGCGCAGGCTTTGGCCGATGAGTGGACTGCCCGGCGCCACCGTGAGGTCGGCGAGGTAGGCACGCAGGGTGTCTTCCAGTTGTGCTTCACGGTCCGGCAGCAGTTTGGGGGCGACGAAAAAGAGGTAGAGCAGCCCGACGAGGGCCACCGGCACCCCTACCCAGGCGAGTTCGAAAAACCCCAGCGGCTTGAGACCCGTCGCCGGCAATGCCCCCGACACCACGAGGTTGGTGCTCGTCCCAATGACGGTGATGGTCCCGCCGAGGATGCTGGCAAAGGCGAGCGGCATCAGCGAGCGGCTGGCAGGAATCCCCGCGCGGCGCGACAGGCCCGAGACGACCGGCAAAAAAACGGCGGTGGTCGCGGTGTTGGAGGTCAGCGAGCTGACGCCCGCCACCGTTCCCAGCATCGCCCGCAGCATCGCGTTGGCATTGCGGGCGCGCCGGGCGAGCGCGTGCCCGATCCACTCGATGACCCCCGCCCGCAGCAGCACCCGCGTCAGGATGAACAGCGAAGCGAGGGTGAGCACCGTGTCACTGCCGAAGCCCGCAAAGGCTTCCTTGGGCTTCAGGAGCCCGAACAGCAGCAGCGCCGAGAGCAGCCCCAGCGCCGTGACGTCCACTGGCAGCCACTCGGTGGCGAACAGGACGAGCGCGACCACGAACAGAATAAGCAAGATGGTGACGGGGTCCATGCGGGCTCCTTGCGGGGGAAAAGAGTCAGGGCATAAGCAAAAGGAAAGCCGGGGCCAGGGCCTCAGCTTTTGTCCTCACGGCGCGGTGGGCATGAGCTAGCCGCCCACCAGCCGGGTCAGAGCGGAGGTCAGCACCGCCACCGCCCGGTCGTACTCGGCTAGGTCGAGACGTTCCTCGGGCGTGTGGTCGAGCGCCGAGTCGCCGGGGCCGTAGGCGAGGGTCGGCACCGGCCAGAGTTCGGCCACCACGTTCATGTCGCTGGTGCCGGTCTTGACCTTGAAGGTCGGCGTCCCCCCCTGCTCGCGGATGGCGACCCGCAGCGCCCGGGTCAGTGCATTGTCCTTGGGATGCCGCACCGCCGACTCGTGGCCGGTGAAGGTAAGGTCGGCGCCCAGCCCTGCGAACGCCTGTTCGATGGCTTCCTCGGCCTGATACGGCGCAAGCGCAGGCGGCAGGCGCAGACCGATGGTGGCCCAGGCCCGCTGCGTGAGCCCGTCGCCCGAGCTGCCGAGGTCTTGCAACGTCACCTGCACGCGGTCGAAAATGCCGCCCCCCCCACTGTCTGCTGGGGCAAATCCGGCGGCCCACTCGCGCACCCGCTGCCAGCCGAGGGTGAGGTCGTCGGCGGCGGAGGTACCGTCGCCCGCCGTGTGGAAGTTGTCTTTTTCCACCCGGACTTTTGCTACCAGCCGGCCCTTGTACCCCAGCGTCAGCCCGGCCCAGCCGCTCGGTTCACCGATCAAAACGAAATCGGGCCGGTGCTGGCGCATGGCGTACCGGGCGCCCTTGCTGCTCGGCGCCTCCTCCTCGGTGGCGCCGATGCAGACGAAGCGGGCGGCGCTCAGCGCCTCGGGGGGCAGAGCCGACACCGCCGCGATGAAGGTGCAGAGGCTCCCCTTGGCGTCCACACTGCCGCGTCCGTGCAGCACGCCCGCCTCGTCCACCCGCACCGGAATGTCGCCGGGCACGGTGTCCATGTGCCCGAGCAGCGCGACGGTGAGTGGGCCACTCCCGCGCACGCCCACCGCGTTGCCCGCCTCGTCCACCTGAGCGTCGAAGCCGCGCCGCGCCATCCAGTCGCGCAGGAACGCGGCGATGGCCTGCTCCTCGCCCGACAGGGAGGGGATGCTGACCGCCTGCCGAATCAGCTCGCGGGCGGCCTGCGCGTCCGGCGTGGGGGTCACCCGTGACGCTCCGGGGTGTTCTCGTCGGCTTCTGTGGAGTTGAAAGTTGCCTGTTCATCCGGCTCAGCGGGAACAGGTTCATCTTCCGCCGCCTCCGGCCCGGCGAGCACCGCCGCCTGAATGGTCTGCAACTGAGCGAGTTCGGCCACGCTGAGCAGAGCGATGGCGCCCACGACGCCCGCAATCAGCACCCAGAGGGCGAGCAGCCGCTGGGCATTGCCGAACATCAGCAGCGCGGTGACGATGGCCCCGATGACGAGGACGCCGGCGAGCAGCCGCAGTCGCCCCGGCACGCCGCGCACCCGTCCGGCCTGGGTACCGAGGTCGCGGCTGGTGTAGTTCAGCGGCTCGGTGGGCGGGACGTGGGGCGGAGCGGGGCTGACCGGTGCTACAGCAACGGTGTGAGCTTCCGGGGCATGGGGCACGGCCTCATATTCGGGCGTGTCGGCGTGCGGTGCGGGCGACTGAACGACGGGCGGCTGAGGCGCGGCCACGATGTGCTGTTCTCCCAGGACCGGCCCGCTGGGGGCAGGACTGGCGGGCGCCGGGGCCGGCTGGCCCGAGGTCGGGTGACGCACCGCGCGGATTTCCACCGAGCCGGGCGGGGGCAGGTTGCGGCCCAGCCCACTGCCGACGGCGCCGCTCAGGCCCAGGCCGTTTTCGCGGGGGCTGCGGGCATCCGCCGCGAGCTGCTCGCGCTGCCCACCCCGGTTGACAGTGATGCGGGGGGCCGGGCTGGAAAACCGCTGCGTCTCGGATTCCGGGCGCCGCACGGCGGTCACGCTCACGCCCTGCTCGGGGTCGGGGCTGGGCTCAGGCGCCGGAGCGCGGGCCGGCTCAGCACGCGGGGTCGGTGCGGGCCGGGGCGCCGGGCTGCTCGCGGCAGGTTCCTCGGCGCGGCTGGAGGCCACGTCTTCGGAGCGCCGGGGGGCGGGGGTATCAACCGGTGCCTGCGCGGGCGCACTGGGGGCGCTCGCCGGGGACGGAGGGGTCAGCGGCGGGGGGGTCAGCGCCTTGATCTTCGCCGTCACGTCGCGGACCTGACCGAAAAACTGCTGCACAGCGTCGCCGTCGAACCCGATCAGGCTGGCGCTCATTGCCACGCCCGCCGGGGTTTCCACACGTAGGGTGCCCTCAGCGTCGCTGTGGATGCGCGAAAGGTCGCGCAGGGTCACGCGGCGGGTGCCGTGTCCGTCGTGGAAAATCAGGTGCTCGCCGGTCAGGGCGAACAGGCCGGAGCCGCCTTCAAGCGAGGCGAGGGCCGGCCCCCGCACGCCGCTGGCATTTAATACCGCTTCTGCCCGTTGACTCATGTGCTGGCCTCCTGTCGGGCCTTCCGGAGGGGTCTGGGAGGCGCCTTCCGCAGCGGCAGTTTCGCCGCCCGCGCTCCCGGCGTCACCACTATGCTCGTCACGCTTCATCGCGGCCCAGCATACCGGGTCTGGTCCGGGGGCCGGGATGGGGGAAGATTTATCGTCGTGCGCTGAAGCTGTCGGCAGACTCAGTTGCAGTTGCAGTTCCGGTCCCGGGGAGCGCCTGTCTGCCGAGTGCCCGCTAGACTCTGGCGCATGAGCCTTCAATCGCCGCCCGAGCTGCCCAGCGGCTTTATTCGCACCTCTGATGTCCTCCACGAGCGCCTGACCCCGGCGCGCGCGCGGCACCTCGACCTGCAATACGGCAACGAGGAACTGCTCTACGGCCTCGACGTGCTGGGGCTGGCGGGGCCGTTTTACCGCACCTCGCCCTGGGAACTCGAAGACGAGCAGGGCGTGCGGCGTATCAACGCCTGCGGGTACGCCGCGCTGCCGTTCGGGGAAATGCCGCCCGCCATCACCAGCTTCATGCAGGAATTTCTGGAACACAACCGCGCCATGACGCTGCCGCAGCAGTCGAGCAGCCCCTGGCGGGCAGCCCTGCAAACCAACCTCGTCAAGCTGCTGTCGCGTGAGCTGCCGAGCCACAGCGACAGCCAGGTCTTCTTCTGCTCGAGCGGCACCGAGGCCATCGAGGGCGCGATGAAGTTCGCCAAGGCGTGGCGCCCGGAGGCGCGGCACTTCATCTCGTTTGGCAGCGGCTACCACGGCAAGACCTACGGCAGCCTCAGCCTGACGCCCAACCCCGAGTACCAGGACGTGTTTCGCCCGCTGGTGCCCGGTGCGCTCACCTCACCCTACGGCGACCTCGATGCGCTGAAGGCTCTGGTGCGCCGCGCGGGACCGGACAAAATCATCGCGGTGGTCGTGGAACCGATTCAGGGTGAGGGCGGGGTCAACATTCCGCCGCCCGGCTTTCTGCGTGGCCTGGGGGAGTTCTGCCGCTCGCACGGCATCGTGGTCATTGCCGACGAGATTCAGACTGGCCTGGGGCGCACCGGCCACTGGTTCGAGTCGGCGGCGCAGGGGCTCGACGCCGACATCATTACCCTCGCCAAACCGCTCGGCGGCGGGCTGGTGCCGGTGGGCGCGACCATCGTCCGGCAGCCCATCTACAAGAAAATGCTCGGCGGCCTGAGCAGCAAGCGCCACTCCAACACCTTCGGCGGCGGGGCGCTGAGCATGGCGGTGGGCCTGAAGTCACTCGAGTACCTGCTCGAAAACGACCTGCCCGCCCGCAGCCGCGCCCTGGGCGAACAGGGCCTGGCCCGCTTGCAGGACTTGCAGCGGCGCTTTCCCAAACTGCTGCAGGCGGTGCGCGGTCAGGGCCTGCTGCTGGCCATGCAGTTTCAGCCGGTGGTCGGGCTGGCGCTGCCGGGCGCGATTCGTGAACTGGTCTACGAGGGCACCGCGATTCTGGCGCTGCGCGAACTGCACCACGCCCGCGTCATGGCGAACCTCAGCCTCAGCAGCAAACGGGTGGTGCGCCTCTCCCCCGCGCTCGACATGCCGCAGGACGTGTTCACCGAGCTGATGGACCGGGTCGAACGCTTCGCGCAGCTCAACCCCAACGCCCGCAGTCTGGTCACGCATACGCCCGCGCCCACGCTGCTGCGGCTGGCGACCTTCGCGGCGAGCAAGCCCAAAAAGCGCACGCCGAGCGACGGGTAAAGCGCGACGTACGGCTGACGCTCAGGCCAGCCCGCACGCCCGTTGCAGCAGCAGATGCACCTCGTCGCGGCTGAGGCGGCGCGGGCGCAGGGTCAGGCCGCTCGGCAACGGCGCGGGCCGGTCCGGGCGCGGCTGATAGCCGAACTCGGGCCGCGCCACCAGTTCGCGCCCGCTCGTCAGGGCGACCACGAAGTCGAGCCGCAGCACGTAATCGGTGTTCAGCAGCTCGCGCAGTGGCCCCACGTCCCCGGCAAGCAGGGCGACGAGGGCAGGATGCGGAGCGAAGCCGTCTTCCAGGTCGCGCAACAGCGGCGCGGGGTCGAGCAGCAGCCCCGCGCCGGGCAGCTCATACCCCGCGACGCGGCGCCGGGCGCTGTCGGGGCTGTCGCCGCGCACCACACTCACCTGCCGCCCGGCCCGCGCCGCCCCGGCGAGCAGTTGCCACAGCCGCCCCAGGCTGGAATAGGTCGCCAGGCCCAGGTAGCCGGCAGGTTTGCCCGCGATGGGCCGGGTGGGGCGCTCGGCGGCAGAAGAGGTCACGGAGGCATTGTGCCAGAGCTCAACGGTTTTAATCCGATTCCCGAACATCCGGAAGAGGCGCCGGATGCCCGTCCATCTCCTTAGAACCGTATTTTTTCCATGCACTCCGCGCAAAATTGCGCCCGGACATGTCCGGGACTCAATTTGAAACCGTATCAGGCCTCAATCACTCGCCCTTCGTCAGCCCCGTGCCCTGAAAAGTGCCTTCCCAGGCGTTGAGAATGCGCCCGCCACGCACCAGCAAGACCGCCGGGTAGGTGCCCACCTTGAGCTGCCGGGCAAACTGCGTCGCCTCCGGACCACGCCAGGGCTTCAGGCCCGCCGGGGCCGGCGAGGTCACGTCCTCGGCGTTGACGGCGCGCACCGGCAGGCCGCTCCGCAGCACCGCGCCCCACAATTCACCGAGGTCGCCGCAGTCGTGGGTGTAGACCACCACGACCTCGCGCTCGGCACTCTGCCAGGGGTGGGCCGGCAGCAGCTCTCCCAGCCGCACGCGGGCGTCCGCCCCCCCCGCGCCGAGCGCCAGCAGCAGCGAGAGCAGCGGCGCCCCCAGCCGCCGGGCCGGGAAGGCGAATGCAGGGCGTGAAGCGCGGGCCGGGCCGGAAAGGTCTGCCATAGCTTCCCGACTATGCCCGCGCCCCGCGCCGCGCCGGATGACGGCAGGGTGAGAAGGCTCAGCGCACGCAGCACGGAAAACCGCCCGGCATAGGGCGCGGGCGGTGTAGGAAGGGGGCAGGAGCTCAGGGCTGCGCGGGTTTCTGTGCAGGTTTTTGAGTGGCGGGCGCCACCGGCAGCGGGGCCTGCGGCTTGACCTGCTTGAGCGCGGCGGGGTCGGGCTGCTGGTCGGTGAGCGGCGCGGGGTTGGCGGCGGGCGCGTACCGGGCAACTGCCGGATTTCCACTCGGCGCTGCACCACGTTCTCGGGCGGGGTGAACTCGGTGGCGATGCGGCCCGTGGCGCGGTCGATGTCCACGACCACCGTGTTCGCGTCCTGGGTGCCGGGGTCGAAGGTGGTTTCGGAGTACTTGGGGCCTTCGGGCACTGCTTCGGGCACGACTTCGGTCGTGCTGCGGCGGTAGCGGGGGTCCATCATGGCGACCGTCACGCCCGGCAGCGTGGCCTCGCCCACCGGCACGCGGTAGATGCCGGGCGGCTCGTTGAACTTGACCGGCGTCTTGTCCTTGTGCGCGAGCTCCATCATGCGGCGCCAGATGGGGCCGTTGACCCAGCCGGAGTAGTAGTTGCGCGACATTTCGCCGCTCTGCTGCTTGCCGACCCAGACGGCGCCGGTGTAGATGGGGGTGGTCCCCACGAACCAGAAGTCCTTGTTGCCGCTGGTCACGCCGTTGGTGGTGCCGGTCTTGCCGCCCACCGGCCAGTCGCCAAACTTCGCGCGGCTCGCCAATCCGCCCTGCTGGTCGCCGAGGTCGTTGACCACGCCGCGAATCATGTCGAGGCCAAGGTAGGCCACTTGCGGCGACCACACGCGGGTCGGCAACTGCACGTCGGTGTCGGCGTCGTAGAGCACCTCGCCGCGTGCATTGGTCACCTTGGTGATGTAGCGCGGCGGGCGGTACAGGCCCCCGTTGACGAAGGGCGCGTAGGCCGCCGCCAGCTTGACCGGGGTGGTTTCCACCGCGCCCAGCGCCGCCGCGTAGCTGGTGCCTTCGTTCGGCGGAATGTCGAGCAGCTTGAGCTTGTTGAAAAAGGTCTCAAGGCCCACGTACTCGGCCACGCGCACCGCGACGAGGTTCAGCGACTTGTCGAGGCCCTCGCGGATGGTCATGGAGCGGTTGGTCGTGATGCCTTCCCAGTCCTGCGGGCAGTACCAGCCGCCGCGCGAGCCGATGTCGCGGGTGCACCAGCGGGTGTCTTGCTGGCGCATGAGCTGCGTGGCGCCTTTTTCCAGCGCGGTGGTGTAGAGCAGCGGTTTGATGGTCGAGCCCACCTGCCGCTGGCCCTGCGCGGCGTTGTTCCAGTCGGCGGGCGGGTCGCTGCCCACCAGCTTTTGCCCGATCATGCCGCGCACCTCGGCGGTGTAGGGATCGATGATGACGGCGGCCAGGGTGGTGCCGGGCGGCAGCGCCTGTCCCTGAGCCGTCATGTAGCCGTAGTAGGTTTCGCGGCTGGCGGTTTCGACGGCGTTTTGCACCTTGGGGTCGAGCGTGGTGTACACCCGCAGCCCGCCGGACTCGCGCACCTTTTCGCGCCCGAAGCGCCGAATCAGTTCGTCCTCGACCTGCCGGACGAAGTGCGGGGCGCGGGTGGTCGTCACGGCCTTGAGTTCCTTGGCGCTGGGGTCGGTCAGCTTGGCGCTTTTGACGTTGCCCGCGTCGTCGTAGACGATGGTCCAGCCGCGCGGCTGGATCTTTTCCTTCCAGGCGGCGTCGGCCTGGTTCTGGGTGATCCAGCCGTCTTGCACCATGCGCGCCAGCATCACCTTCATGGCGGGGCGCACCTGCCGCTCGAAGTTCTCGTAGCGGTTGCGCGGGTTGGGAATCAGAGAAGTCAGGTAGGCCGCCTGCGCCAGCGTCAGGTCCTTGGGCGCCGTGCGGAAATACGCCTGCGCCGCCGAGTACACGCCGTAGAGCTCAACCGGGCCGCCGTCGCCCCAGTAGATCGCGTTGAGGTAGTCCTGCAAAATCTCGGACTTGGTAAAGGACCGCTCGACCTGCGCCGAGAGCAGCCACTCCTTGACCTTGCGGTCGGGGGTACGGGCCTGGTTGTACTCCTCGAGCAGCAGGGTGTTCTTGACGAGCTGGTTGGTCAGGGTCGAGCCGCCTTGCACCTCTTCACCGCGTGCGAGGCGCTGCACCTGCCGCGCCAGCCCGAGGGGATCGAGACCGTAGTGCTCGAAAAAGCGCCGGTCCTCGTTGGCGATCAGTGTGCCGACCATGAAGGGGCTGACCTCGTCGAGTTGCACCAGGGTGCGGCTGACCGCCTGATCACCGATGCGCGGAATCAGGGTGCCCAGCGGCGTGTTGTCGCGGGCATACACGCGGGTCTCGGCGCCGAGCGAACGGGTCAGGTTATCGAGCTCGCGGTAATCGGGCAGTTCACGGCCCCACTGGGCCACGTAGGTGGCCGCCACGCCGACGCCTGCAACGAGCGCCGCGATCACCAGAGACGACAGGAACTTGAGAAAACGCAGGAAGAAAATCAATGCCGGGCCTCCTGGGGCGGGCGCATACCACATGCGCGGGGAGCGGACAGGGCAGATAGAAGGAAAAGAACCGTCACGGGATCAGAGGAGATACGAGTTCAAAGGGGATAGAGACTCCCGCCGCGCCGCGCCTCGATGAGCTGGTTGACCCGGCCACGCAGCAGTTTGCCCGACACCGGCTTGACCACAATGTCGTCGGCGCCGACCAGTTTGGCCTGATCGCGCGTCTGGTCGTCGTCGACGGTGGAAAGCAGCAGCACCGCACACCCGCGCAGGCGTTTGATGCGCTTGACCCGCGAGCAGATCTCGAAGCCGTCCATGTAGGGCATCTTCACGTCGAGCAGCAGGGCGTCGGGGGTGTGGCTTTGCAGGTAGGCCAGGGCGGCGCGGCCATCCGGCACCGCCACGATTTCGTGCCCGTCGGCGGAGAGGATGACTTCCAGCATGGTTCTGATGGCCGGCTCGTCGTCAGCGACGAGAATGGTATACGCCATAACCGCCATGATACCCGCCGCGCCGAGGCCGGGGCAACGCGGGAAGGCAGCATGGTATCAGACGAGCGGTCAGTTCTCCCGGCGCCGTCCCAGCGCGCCGCGCAGCCAGTGCAGCGCGCCCTGGGGCGGCGGCGCCAGCGTCAGGCCGACCTGGGCGGCAATCTGCTCAGCCACCTGCTGCGTGCCGAGGCCAGCGGTGTCGATGTGGGTCTGAAACTGCTCGCCACGCAGTTCATTGAGGCGGTCTTCGACGGTGCCCACGTTGACCTGGGGCTGACCGTCGCGCCGCAGCCGCTCAAGCACCACGTTCAGCGGCGCAATCAGGGTGAAGTGGTGCACGCTCAGGCCCCGGTCTTTCAGGCCGCTCATCAGGCGGCGGTGCCGGGCGGTGTCGCTGATGGACACTGGGACGATCAGGGGGCCGGCGGCCTCGCGGCTGGCGTACTGCAACGCGTCGAGCATGAGGGGAATCCACATCGGGTGTTCCTGCGGGTCGCCGCTGAAGCCGGGGGTCAACTTTCGCAGCGCCTGCCCCATTTCCTCGGGCTCGAACACGAAGCTGCCCGGCAGACGCTCGTGCAGCGTATGGGCGGTGTGGGTCTTTCCCACGCCAAAGGGGCCGTTGATCCAGATGATAGGCGAGCGCATCGGCGTCACCCTAGACGAAGCCCTCTGACCAAATTGGCACGGCTGCTGCCCACAGGTCAGGCTCATTTTTCGAATGCTTTCTAGAGATCAGCATTGTTTTACATTCGCCAAGCGATTTTCTTTCTTGGTATGCATTAGGATAGTCAACATGATCGTGGTGAAGGTAGGCGGCAGCGATGGCATCGATTACGACGCGGTGTGTGCGGACCTCGCGGAGCGCTGGCAGGCGGGAGAAAAACTCATTCTGGTGCACGGCGGCAGCGGCGAAACCAACCGGGTGGCCGAGGCGCTGGGGCACCCACCGAAGTTCGTGACGAGTCCGAGCGGCTACACCTCGCGCTTTACCGACCGGCAAACGCTCGAAATTTTCGAGATGGTGTACTGCGGCAAGATGAACAAAGGGCTGGTCGAGCGGCTGCAACGGCTGGGCGTCAATGCGGTGGGCCTGAGCGGTCTCGACGGGCGCATCTTCGAGGGCAAGCACAAAGACAGCGTGCGCTCGGTGGAGAACGGCAAGGTCAAAGTGCTGCGCGGCGACCACACCGGCACAGTGGAAAAGGTGAACACCGGGTTGATCGAACTGCTGCTCGGCGCGGGTTATCTGCCGGTCTTGACGCCGCCCGCCGCCAGCTACGAGGGCGTCGCCATCAACGTGGACGGGGACCGCGCCGCCGCGCAACTCGCCGCCGCGCTGAGGGCCGAGGCGCTGCTGCTGCTCTCCAACGTGCCGGGCCTGCTGCGCGACTACCCCGACGAGGCCAGCCTGATTCGTGAAATCCCGGCGAACGACGTGGAGAGTTACCTCGAATTCGCGCAGGACCGCATGAAAAAGAAGGTGCTCGGCGCCGCCGAAGCGGTGGCCGGGGGCGTGGGCCGGGTCGTGTTCGGCGACGCCCGCGCCGGCAAGCCCATTTCGGCGGCGCTGGCTGGGGAGGGGACTGTGGTTTCCTAGAGCATTTGACAGAAAACCCTCACCCCTTGCTTTGCAAGGCCCTCTCCGCAAGCGGCTCCCTGAGTCTCATCAAGGTAGAGGGTCAAAGACAGACCAGATTATTGTGTCAAATGCTCTAAGTGGCATTTCCTGATGGGTCATTTCTTGAACGGGCGGCCAGCAGAGGCGCTCGCCCGCTACACTCTCCCCTGCCATGCTGAGTGCCACCGACCTCCTTGCCTTCCTTGCCCAGCGCGGCGGCCAGGAATACCGCACCGCCGCGACGACGCAAAGTGGCCGGGGCAAGCGGGCCGTGACCCGCGAGGTCGGCGAGTACCGCTTCACCATGCGCGGCGAGAGCGTGCAGGCCACCGGCCCCAGCGGGCAAACGCGCCAGCTCTCGCGGGCCGAGTTTGGGGAGATTTTCGGAAGTTACCTGTTCCGCGAGCCGCTGCCGACGGGTGAGATGACGGACTTAGGGCCGCTGTTCGGCTAGGGCCCATTCCCCCCCCAAAGAGGGGGCAAACTTGTGCCCCTGCTCATCCAAAATGAGAACTTTTCTGGCAGAATAGGAAAGTTGCGCTGACAGGTGCACTGCTTTGTGAATGTTCCCCCTGAACCGTGACTGCGGCCCGCCGAAGTGCACCCGGGCGCCCACAGGCACGAGGTTCAGCCAAAGGACGGAGGAGAGAGCATGTTCAACCCCCCTACCCTCGAAGACCTGCAAGAAACGCGGCGCGCCAACGAAAAGCTGGTGCTTGCCGCTCTGGAAAGCAAACCCGAATGGGTCGAGACCGAGCTCGCCAAGACCACCGGGCTGGCGCTCTCGCACCTGCGGGCGGCCCTCGCCAGCCTGCTCGATCAGGGCCGGGTGCGCCGCCTGCCCGGCACCGGCACCCGCGCCGTGTACGGACTGGCCGACCCTGGCCTCGCCGACGTGCCCGCCACCCCGCTCACCGAAAACGCCAAGAAGGTCCGCGACTACCTCGAAGGCCGCGCCGACTCCGCGCTGTACATGAGCGACCAGTTGCGCCTGACCCGTGAGGAAGTCATGGCCGCGCTGTCACTGCTCAACGCGCACGGCATGATCACCTGCACCTTCGTGGGCAGCCTGGTGATTTTCCGTCTGAAGGAAGCCCCCGGCGCCACCCCTGAGCCCGAAGTGCCCGCCAAGGGTGGTCGCAGCTCGGCCAAGAAGCAGACGACGGCCTGAGCCTCAGCTCAAACAGCATCTCAACCCCCGGCAGCGCCCCGTGCGCCTCGCCGGGGGTTTTCGTTGCTGGGCGCGGCGCAGTGACTGGGGACAACCGGAAGCTGACACGGCGGCTGCTATGCTGCTCCTTATGAAACTTGTGCTGGCCGTCATTCAGGACGCCGACGCGGCGGCGCTGATGCGTGCCCTGTCGGAACAACATTTCGAAGCCACCAAGCTCGCCAGCACCGGCGGCTTTCTGCGCGAGGGCAACACCACCCTGATGATCGGCGTGGACGACCAGCGTCTCGACACCCTCAGAACCCTGATCGGTCAGACCTGCCGCAGCCGCACCCGGCTCGTTCCCGCACGCGGTCTGGTCAGCGAAAGCGAAGGCGGCGTCGCGCAGGAGCCGGTCGAGGTGCCGGTGGGCGGCGCAGTGATTTTCGTGCTCGGGGTGGAGGATTTCGTCAAGGTGTAGAGGGCAAACGAAAGTGCGGAGAGGGAAGCTCTGAGCCTTCCTCTCCGCACTTTTTCTGTCCGCTGAGCTGTAATTTCTCTGGATTTCACCCCCCAGGGTTGGGGGATTCAATCGCAGTTTGTCTCAGTCGCGCCCGAACAGCTTGCCGATCTTGCCGAACAGCCCCTCGTGTTCCTCGGGTACCTCGTCGCCCACAGCGCGGGCGTAGGCTTGCAGGGCGTCTTTTGCCTCGGCGTTGAGGTGCTTGGGGACCACAATTTCGTAATCGACAATCAGGTCGCCCGTGCCCGCGCCCTGGAGCCGGGGCATCCCCTGGCCGCGCAGACGGTGAAGTTCGCCGTGCTGGGTGCCGGGTTTGACCTCGACTTCCTGCGGGCCGTCGAGGGTGGGCACCTGGATGCGCCCGCCGAGCGCCGCCGTCGCAAAGCCGATGCGGGCGGGGAAAATCAGGTTCTCGTCCTGGCGGTGCAGTTCAGGGTGCGGCTCCATCTCGATATGCACGTAGAGGTCGCCGTTGCCGCCGGGGCCTTCGTTGCCCTGGCCCGCCACGCGGATGCGGTAACCCTCGTCGATGCCTTTGGGCAGCTTGACCTTGACCGGCTCGGACTTGAGGGTGCGCCCGCGCCCGTGGCAAACGGTGCAGGGGTCCACCACCATTTTGCCGTCGCCCTTACAGGTCGGGCAGACCTGCTGGGTTTCCACCACGCCGAAAATGGTGCGGGCTTGACCGCGCACGGCGCCGCTGCCGTTGCAGGTCGAGCAGGTGACGGGCGGCTTGCCGCCGGGTTCGGTGCGGGTGCCGTGGCAGTGCTCGCACTCGGTCAGGCGGTCCACCGTGACTTCGACTTCCTCGCCCGCGCGCGCCTGCTCGAGCGTAATACGCACTTCGGTTTCAAGGTCGTCGCCCCGCGCCGGGCCGCGCCGTCCGCGTCCACCCATGCCCGCCGCGCCGCCGAACAGCTGCTCGAAGATGTCCATGGGGTCGAAGCCCACGCCGCCCATGCCCCCCATCCCGCCGAAGGRGTCGCCGCCGGGCATCCCCGCGCCGGGCGCCGAGCCGAAGCGGTCGTAGTGGGCGCGTTTTTCGGTGTCGCTCAGGACCGAGTAGGCCTCGCTGACCTGCGCGAATTTCTCGGCGGCGCCCTCTTCCTTGTTGCGGTCGGGGTGCAGCTTGAGGGCGAGCTTGCGGTAAGCACTCTTGATTTCGTCGGCGCTCGCCGTCCGCGACACGCCCAGCAGTTCGTAGTAGTCCATAGGTCTTCTTTTTCGCCGGGACAGATCAGCCCGGCCTCCGCTCCCCAGGTTAACACGAGCACACTCAAGAAAAGTGGCGCGGGTATGGAAGGTCTGATTTGCTTCCTGGCGCCATGCCGTATCCTGTTCCATGCGCCAAATATTGAGATGGGGAGTCGTGTCTGCCGTCACCGCTGCGCTGCTCGGAAGCGCAGCCTGGGCCGGAAACTGGCCCGCCGTGCGGCAGGTCAGTTTTTCGGCGGACAACCGCCGGGTGCTGGTGCTGACAGGTTACGTGCAGGACGGCTCCGGGTTCCCACAGGCGGCGCTGCACCTGCTCGACACCGGCACGGGCCGCACCCTCTTTCAGCAGGTCCGCCGCAGCGAGGACACCAGCGTGACGCCGAGCGCCCTGCTCGGTCAATTGCTGCGGACCCAGGCGAGCCGCCTCAAGGCCGCCGGCATCAATCCCGCCCGCAGCAACCGCCCGCGCTATCTGGGGCCGCAGCCCACCTTCCCCCAGTGGACCGACGCCCTGCAAAGCGGACAAAGCCGCACCCAGCCGGTGTTTCTGTGGTCGCGTCCGGTGCCCTTCGTCCTGAAGGTGCAGCGCGTGGCGGCGCCCTGCGCCTATCCTGGCCTACTGCCGGAAGGCGAGGGACCGGCCACCTTTCATCTGAGCGTGAACGGACAGGTCATCGCCGCGCCGCGTGCGCCCGCGGTGCCCTGCGCGGCGCGCTACCTGCTCGACCGGGTGGACCTCAGCGGCAACCGGGTGCTGGTGACGCTGCGGGCGTATGGCCCCGGCTTCGAAGGTCCCGAGGCCACGCCGGTGTTCGTGGCGGCGACGCTGCACTAGGCGCCTGCGTGGGCGGCCTGCGCGCGCTTCCTATACTTGGCCGATGACGTTTTCTCCTCCTGACCTCAGCCGGGTGCCCGGCGTCCTTGGCCGCATCGTGACGGAGCGGGAGGCGGATTACCGCAATGCCGACGCAAGTCTGGGCGAGGCCAGAGCGCCCCACCGCCGTTTCGAGCAGGCGTTGCGGCTKTCGCCCGACGACCGGGGCGCACGCCTGGCGCTGATTGCCGAAGTCAAGCAGGCGAGTCCGAGCGAGGGCGCGATTGCGGCGCTCGACCCGGCACAGGCGGCGCGGGCCTACGCCGAGGGCGGCGCGGCGGCCATCAGTTGCCTGACCGAGCCGCGTCACTTCGGCGGCAGCCCGGAGGCGCTGCGGGCGGTGGTCGCCGCGAGTGAGGTGCCGGTGCTGCGCAAGGATTTCGTCGTTCACCCCGCCATGCTGCGCGAGGCCGCCGAGTGGGGCGCGGGCGCGGCGCTCCTGATGGTCAGCGTCTTGGGCGAGCGGCTGCCCGAGTTTCTGGCGATGACCGAGCACCTCGGTCTCGATGCCCTGGTCGAAGTCCACGACGAACGCGAACTCGATATCGCTCTTGCCGCCGGGCCGCGCATCCTGGGCATCAACAACCGCGACCTGACCACCCTCAAGATTGACCTCGGCGTCAGTCCCCATCTCATGGCGCGTGCCCGCGCGGCTGGCTTCAGCGGGGTGCTGGTGGCGGAAAGCGGCTACCGCGCTCCTGCCGACCTGCGTGAGGTCTACGGCCTTGCCGACGCCGTGCTGGTGGGCACTTCGCTCGCCGGCAGTGGGGACCTCGCCGGGGCGGCGCGGGCGCTGCTGGCCCGCTGAGCGGCGCGGCCTGCTCCCCCATCGCCGCTCTCATGAGCAGTGGGGTATCCTCTCCCCTGCATGACTCGACTCGACACCCCCGCGAAGCCCGCGCCCAGCACGCTGCAAAAGCTCTGGAAGGAACTGCTCGAACCCATCTTGTTCGCCGTCGTCATCACGCAGTTCGTGGCGACGCTGGTGGGGGTGGATGGCAACTCCATGCTGCCGGGCCTGCGCAACCGCGAGCGCGTCTTCGTGCCCAAGTACGAAACTTGGCTGCACAAGGCCGGCGTGGGCAACTTCAAACGCGGCGACATCCTGATTTTCAAACCGCCCGCCCAGGCCGCCCAGAAAATCGAAAACCTCAACCGCTCGTTTCTGGGCCTGTGGAACTACCGGCCCTTCCTGATCAAGCGCCTGATCGGGCTGCCCGGCGACAAGATTCGCATTTCCGGCGGCGAGGTTTATCTCAACGGCGCCAAGCTCGACGCGAGCTGGACGACCGGCTACTGGCAGCAGCAGGAGTGCTGGGACACGCAAAGCGACCTCGCCACGCAGGCCACCTCGGGCCGCGCCGGGGTGATGCCCGACCAGCCCGAATTCACCGTGCCCGCCGGCACCTACTTCGTGATGGGCGACAACCGCACGGTCAACGGCTCGGAAGACTCGCGCATGTTCGGCCCAGTGCCGCTGCGGGACATCGCGGGCCGCGCCGCCGCCGTCGTGTGGCCGGTCATGCGCAAGAGCAACCTGAAGTACGACTGCGCCGCCGAAACGGCGGGCGAACTCTCGGGCGAGAACGAGCTGAACTGGCGCGTGCTGAACCGCCCGCCCGGCTTCAGCGCGGTGCCGGCCCCGACGACGCCCTGACCCCAAGCTTTTCTGACCCCGAGCTTTTTTGAGTCCGGCTGGCGCTGCGGCGCCGGCTTTTTCTTTGGTCTACCGGCCCGTCTAGATTCGGGCCGGCGGCACACGCGGCGCGCGGCGGGCCGGGCGGGTACACTGTCTGCCGTTCGTTTATCCATCTTTATCTTTTGCCTGGGGGCCCTTTTATGTGCGCCTAGGAACCGGAGGACTTGTTATGCCCGAAGCCGTCATCGTCTCCACCGCCCGCACCCCTATCGGCAAGGCCTACCGGGGCTTTCTCAACGACACCCACGGCTCTGACCTCGGCGCCCACGCGGTCAAGCACGCCATCGAGCGCGCGGGCGTGAACCCCGCCGACATCGAAGACGTGATCATGGGCGCCGGCAACCCCGAAGGCGCGACCGGCAGCAACATCGCCCGCCAGATTGCGCTGCGCGCCGGGCTGCCGGTTACGGTCAGCGGCGTTACCGTCAACCGCTTTTGCTCCAGCGGCCTGAACACCATCGCCCTCGCCGCCAACCATGTGATGGCCGGGCAAGGCGACGTGTTCGTGGCAGGCGGCCTGGAAAGCATCAGCCTCACCCAGAACGAGCACGCCAACACCTTCCACCTGCGCGGCGAGTGGCTGCTGGAGCACAAGCCCGACATCTACATGAGCATGTTGCAGACCGCCGAGGTCGTCGCCGAGCGCTACGGCATCTCGCGCGAGCGTCAGGACGAGTACGGCTACCAGTCGCAGATGCGCACCGCCGCCGCGCAGCAGGCCGGCAAGTTCGACCATGAAATCGTGCCGATGACTGCCACCATGAAGGTGCAGGATAAGGCGACCGGCGAAATTTCGACCCAGGAAGTCACCCGTAAGCTCGACGAGGGCAACCGCCCCGACACCACCCTCGAAGGCCTTGCCAAGCTCAAGCCGGTGTTCGAGGGCGGCGTGATCACCGCCGGCAACGCCTCGCAGCTCTCCGACGGCGCGGCGGCGGTGGTCGTGATGAACAGCGACGTGGCCCGTGAACGCGGCCTGCAACCGCTCGGCGTTTTCAAGGGCTTCGCGGTCGCCGGCTGTGAACCCGACGAGATGGGCATCGGCCCGGTGCTTGCCGTGCCCAAGCTGCTCAAGCGCCACGGCCTGAGCGTGGACGACATCGACCTCTGGGAACTGAACGAAGCCTTCGCCGTGCAGACCCTGTATTGCCGCGACAAGCTCGGCATCGACCCCGAGAAGTTCAACGTGAACGGCGGCGCCATTTCCATCGGGCACCCTTACGGCATGAGCGGCGCGCGCCTGACCGGGCACATCCTGCTTGAGGGTCAGCGCCGGGGCGCCAAGCACGTCGTCGTGACCATGTGCGTGGGCGGCGGCATGGGCGCGGCGGGCCTGTTCGAAGTGCTCTGAGCCTTTCGCAGCCTGCGGGGGAGGATGAGGGCAGCGACCCGCTATCCTCCCCCCATGCTTTTGTGGTTCGTCGTCATCTTCATCCTGCTCAGTGCTACGGGCATCCTGTACCTCACCCTCGGCCCGCTGAAAACGGCGGCGAACGTGAGCACCCTGCGGGCCTTCGCGGCGGTGCAGTACCTCTGCGCGGCGATTCTGGCGCTGGCGAGGGCATTCGGCAAAGCCTGACGCTGCCTGGGTACGTCCCATTCAAAGGAGCCTTATGACCGAGGTCCACACCATTGACCTGAACTTTCAGGACACGCCCGGCGTCATCGCGTCCTACGTCTTCGACACCGGCGACGGCCTCGCCGTGGTCGACACCGGGCCGACCTCCACCCTGCCCGCGCTGGAAGAAGGGCTGCACGCGTTCGGCGCCGAGTTGCGCGACCTGCGCCACCTGCTGCTGACTCACATCCACTTCGACCACGCGGGCGCGGCGGGCACGCTGCTGGAGCGGCTGCCCAAGGCGAAGGTGTATGTCCACGAGCGCGGCGCCCCCCACCTTGCCCGCCCGGAAAAGCTGGTGGCGAGTGCCACGCAGATTTACGGCGACGAGATGGACCGGCTATGGGGCGAGATGCGGCCCATCGACCCCGACCGCATGAAGGTGCTGGCGGGCGGCGAGTTCTGGCGCACGGGCGACGCGGAGGTGCGGGCGCTGTACACGCCGGGGCACGCGGTTCACCACCTCGCCTATCAGGTGGGCGACGACCTGTACGTGGGCGACGTGGGCGGCGTGCGTCTGGCGGCGGCCCAGACCTCGCGGGCGCCGACGCCGCCGCCAGACATCGACCTGGAAATCTGGCGCGACAGCGTGGCGACCCTACGCGACCTCGACGCCCGCACTTTGCACCTCGCGCACTTCGGCAGCTACCCGCATGAGGCGCGGCACTGGGACGGCCTGCTGGAGAAGATGGACCTGGACGCCGGCTGGGTGCGCGACGGTCTGGAAGCGGGGCGCGGCTTCGAGTCCATCTCGGCGGAAGTCACTGAGCGGCTGCTGGACGAACTCGGGCAAGAAGGCGCCGACCTGCCCGCCCGCTACGAGTTCGCCTGCCCGCCGTGGATGAGCGTGCAAGGGCTGATGCGTTACTGGACGCGGAAAGCAGCGCGGTCAGGTACACCTGGTTCTTGACAGAAAAAGATACCCTCACCCCTGCCTGCGGCAGGCCCTCTCTGCGGCGCAGCTCTTCGAGTCCCATCAAGGTAGAGGGTCAAAAACACAAAGCAGTTCTTTTGCCAAATGTCCCAGAGTACTTGACATCAAGACGTGACGTTGTTGACCCTCTCCCCGTGTGGGAGAGGGTCTTTGCTTCAGCAAAGGGGTGAGGGTGACCCCCGACCAGCTCTTCCCCACCCAAACGGCCAAGCCGTTTCCCGACCCGTACAATCAACCCCGATGAAAGTTCTGGTCATCGGAAGCGGCGGGCGCGAGCACGCCATCGTGGACGCCTGTGCTCGCGCGGGTCATGAGGTGCTGTGTACCCCCGGCAATCCCGGCATCGCGGCGCAGGCCCGGCTGCTCGCCTCGCCGCAGGACGCGCCCACCCTGGCGGACCTGGCAGTCCGTGAAGGCGCAGACGTGGTGATTGTCGGCCCCGAGGCTTACCTCGCAGCGGGCGTGGTGGACGAATGCGAGCGTAGGGGCGTGCCCGCTTTTGGCCCATCACAAGCAGCGAGCCGACTGGAAGGTGACAAGGCGTGGAGTAAGGCATTTATGGTGCGGCACGGGATTCCCACCGCCCAGCACCGCTCGTTTGACACTCTGGACGCAGCGCTGAGTCACGCGGCGACCCAGACCCCGCCCATCGTGGTGAAGGACGCGGGCCTCAAGGCGGGCAAGGGCGTGACCATTGCGCACAGCGTCGCCGAGGCCGAGGCCGCCCTGCGCGAGATTTTTACCCAGACTGGCGCCCAGGCGGTCATCGAGGATTTCATGACCGGACAGGAAGTCAGCATCTTGGCGCTGACCGACGGCAAGCGGTACGCGTTGACACCGCCCTCACAGGACCACAAGACCATCTACGAAGGCGACACCGGCCCGATGACCGGCGGGATGGGCGTCATCTGCCCCTTTCCGGTGGGCGAGGAGCAACTGAATATTATCCGCCGCGACATCGTGGAAAAGACGCTGGCGGGGATGCGGGCCGAGGGGATTCCCTTTCGTGGCGTGCTGTACGCGGGCCTGATGCTGACGCCGCAGGGGCCGAAAGTGGTGGAGTTCAACGCCCGTTTTGGTGACCCGGAGGCCGAGGCGGTGCTGCCACTGCTGGAATCGGACCTTGCGCAGCACGCACTCGACGCGGCGCGGGGCCAGCTCGACCCAGCCCAGGTGCGCTTCCGCGACGGCGCGAGTGCAGTGGTCATCCTTGCCGCGCCCGGTTACCCTGCCGAGCCGCGCAAGGGCATTGTGCTGGATATTCCCGCCGACTCGCCCGAAGCGAAGGTGTTTCACGCCGGAACCACCGAGCGGGACGGCCAACTGGTCAGCAGCGGCGGGCGCGTGCTGGCCGTGACTGGCCTGGGCGAAAGCCGCGAGGACGCGCTGAGCCGGGCCTACGCGCTGGCCGACTGCATCGGCTTCGTGGGGGCGCAGTTGCGCCGCGATATCGGTTTCCGCATCGGGTTGGGGGGCAAGCCGAACTAAAGGAAACCTCATCCCCAGACGGACCCCGCCCGCCACACTGGGGCATGACCAACCGATATGGTGATGAACCCCTGGGCAAGAGCGTGGAACAGGTGCAGCGGGAAAGCGGCAACCTCGTCAACTCGCCGGTGGAAGGTGAAGCACGGCGCGAGCAGGAAAACGCCGAAATGCTGGTCGTGCCCGCCGTGCCCAATGCCAACCAGACCGGCACACCAGCGGTCGCTGTGAACCCCGGCGCCCTGGTCGAACCCGGCAGCGGGGCCGATGATGGGCGGGCGCAGTCGGTGTCGGACGGCGAAACTGAGAACGCCTGAGCGGCGGGAGGGTGAAAAGGCGCGGGGAGTGGGCCGCGCTTTTTTGCTGTTTTGAATGGGTGGGAAGAGACCTTTCTGCCGTCTGGTCTGAGAGCTACCTCATCCCTGCCTGCGGCAGACCCTCTCTGCGGCACAGCTCTCCGAGGCCCACCAGTGGCGAGGGTCAAAAACACTTATTTACGTCAATTGCGCTATTTCCCACGCTGTCCTCCGCCCTTATACTGACCCCATGACCCCCCACCGCGCCCGGCCCATGCCATTGCCCCCGCGCCGCTGAAAAGACGCGGGGGAGACGGGCAGCCTGTGGGGGTTGCCCTTTTTCGTGGCCATTTTCGTTTATGCTGACAAGGTTGGTGCGGCCTGCCTCTCATCAGGGTACGCGCCGCACGCAGGAGAGTGAACCGTGCAAAATCCCCCCCAGCACCCTGAGGCCCAGTCCCCCGAGACCCGGGACCGTGAGTTTTTCATCACCGCCGCCATCGACTATGCCAACGGCACCCCGCACATCGGGCACGTCTACGAAAAGATTCTGGCCGACGCGATTGCCCGTTACCAGCGCCTCGCCGGGCGCGACGTGACGTTTGTGATGGGCACCGACGAGCACGGCGAAAAAATCAGCAAGGCGGCGGCCAAAGGGGGCGTGACCCCGCAGGAGCTGGTGGACGACCTCTCGGAGCGGGCCTTTCAGGGCCTGTGGAAAAAGCTCGGCATCAGCTACGACTTTTTTATCCGCACCACCTCGGCCAAGCACAAGAAATATGTGCAGGACGTGCTTCAGCGGGTCTACGATGCGGGCGACATCTACTTTGCCGAGTATGAGGGCCTCTACTCGGTGGGCGCCGAGCGCTACGTGACCGAGAAGGAACTGGTGGAAGGCCCCGACGGCGTGCGGCGCTTCCCCGGCGACAAGGACCCGCCCGAGCTGCGGCGCGAGGCCAACTACTTCTTCAACATGCAGAAGTACCAGCCCTGGCTGCTGGAGACCTTGCAGCAAAACCCCGACCTGATTCAGCCCGCCGGCTACCGCAACGAGGTGCTGGAGATGCTGAAAGAGGACATCGGCCCACTGAGCATCAGCCGCCCCAAGGCGCGGGTGCCGTGGGGCATCGAGCTGCCCTGGGACACCGACCACGTGACCTACGTGTGGTTCGATGCGCTGCTGAGCTACCTGACGCCGCTGGTGAGCCAGGGGCAGGACGCCAGCATGAGCGGCAAGGCGTGGCACGTCATCGGCAAGGACATCCTCAAGCCGCACGCGGTGTTCTGGCCGACCATGCTGCGCGCCGCCGGGCTGCCGCTCTACCGCCGCTTGGTGGTGCACAGCCACATCCTCGCCGAGGACGGGCGCAAGATGGGCAAGAGCCTGGGCAACGCGATTGACCCCGAAGAACTGGTTGCCGCGTGGCCGGTGGACGCCATTCGGTATGCGCTGCTGCGCGAGGCGTCGCTGGGGGCCGACAGTCCCTTCGGTGAGGGCGTACTGGTTAGCCGCCTGAACTCGGACCTCGCCAACGACCTCGGCAACCTGCTTTCGCGCACCGTGAGCATGATTCAGAAGTACAGAGGCGGCGTGATTCCGGCAGCGACCGAGCCGACCGACCGCGAACGCGAGATTGAGGCGGCGGCGCGCGCCCTCCCAGACGAAGTGCTGCGGCTGGTGGACGAACTGAAAATCAATATGGCGATCGACGCCGCGATGAGCTTCGTGCGCGACCTCAACCGCTACATCGCCGAGTCCACGCCCTGGACCCTCGCCAAGTCGCCGGAGACGCAGGGCCGCCTCGACACCGTGCTCTACACCGCCGCCGAGGGGCTGCGCGTAGCGAGTGTGGCGCTCGAAGCCGTGATTCCGACCAAGGCGAAGGAACTGCGCGAGCAGCTCGGCCTGGGCCGCCAAGGCTACCCCCTGCAAGCCGCTTGGGGCCTGACCCCCGCCGGCACCCGCGTGCAGGGCGGCGCCATCCTGTTTCCCAAGCCCGAGCCGAAGGCGGACGAAACGAAAAACGCCGAGGCCAAGCCCCCCAAGCCCCAAGCCAAGAAAGAGAAAAAGACCGTGACCGACACTGCTCCCGCCAAGACCACCGAACAGAAGCCCGAAGCTGCCGCCCCTGCCCAGAACGACGGCCTGATTTCGATCGACGACTTCGCCAAGATCGACCTGCGAATCGCCGAAGTCGTGGCCTGTGAAGCGGTGGAAAAGGCCGACAAGCTGCTCAAGCTGACCGTCAAGCTCGGCGACGAGACGCGCACGGTGGTCAGCGGCATCCGCAAGTGGTACGAACCCGAAGCGCTGGTGGGCCGCAAGGTCGTGCTGGTCGCCAATCTCAAGCCCGCCAAGCTGCGCGGCATCGAGTCGCAGGGCATGATTCTGGCAGCGGAGGACGACGCCGGGAACCTCGACCTGGTGGGAACCGAGCTGGACCTGCCGAGCGGGACCAAAGTTCGTTGATGGTTGATAGGTAAGAGTTGACGGAGAAGGAGCCCTGGCGCGAGCTGGGGCTTTTTTCTATCCACCAGCAACCTTCAGCGGGAGGGCGCTCCACTGCGCCACCATCAGAAAAGCGCTGCTTGCGGCTCCATTGCGTGCCCTCCCATTCCTTTCCCACTCGCATCCGCTCAGCCTAGAGCAGTTCTCCGAATTACGCGTGCGGCGGAACAACACCGCCATCCGCTCCATTCTCTGCTTCGAAGCTTTGCAAGTCCGTTCTGCTCCGTGTTTTGCACTCGCTCTCTTCGAGCTGTCCCAGTCCGCTCGCCAAAAAGCTGTGCCATCTTTTTGTCAAATGCTCTAAGGCGAAACGGCACCGCCTCAAGCGGAATTCGTCCTCTACACTACCCCCATGCCTTTCGTCATCGTCTCCGGCCTCTCGGGCAGCGGCAAAAGCACGGCGCTGCGGACCCTGGAAGACGCGGGGTTTTTCATCACCGACAACCTTCCGCCCGAGCTGTGGAACGCCATGCACGACCTCGTGACGGCGCGGGGCATCGAGAATGTGGCGGTCAGCACAGACACCCGCACCCGCGAGTTTCTGGCGGCGCTCGAACCGAGTTACGTCCGGCTGTCGCGGCGGCGCGAGGACCTGCGGGTACTGTTTCTGGAAGCCAATGCCGAGGTATTGCTGGGGCGGTACAACCTCAGCCGCCGCGAGCACCCACTTGGGGAAACGCTGATGGTGGATTTCGCCCGCGAGCGCGAGTTGCTCGCTCCACTAAGGGGGATTGCCGACACGGTGATCGACACCACGGACCTGAGCGCCGCGCAGCTTTCGCAGCGGGTCATGCACCTGTTCCGCCTTGAACACGCCTTCACGCTGCGGCTGCTGAGCTTCGGCTTCAAGCACGCGCCGCCGCGCGACGCCGACCTGGTGCTCGACGTGCGTTCTCTGCCCAATCCGTATTACGACGAGACATTGCGGAGCAAGTCGGGCCGGCAGCCGGACGTGGCGGCCTACGTGTTCCGCGACGCCGAGGCCGAGCAGTTCTACGGCGAGTTGCGCCACTTCGTGCAGACCGCCGCCGAGCGGGCGCGGGCCAGCGGGCGCCACAGCTACACGGTAGGCATCGGCTGCACGGGCGGTCAGCACCGCAGCGTGGCGGTGGCCGAGCGGCTGCTGCGCGAGTTGCAGGCCAGCAGCATCGAAACCGAGCTGATGGACCACCGCGACATGCGCGAGGGTGGCGAACCCACGTGAGCGCGCCGCCGGCCCCGCCACCCGACCGCTCTGCACCGCCGGACCGGACCGACTCTGCCCAAACCGAGCCCACCCGGCCCCTCGTCCGCCGGGCCCGCCGCGCGCGGATGTGGCTGGAGCCGGGGCTGGGGGTCAAACGCTGGATTTTCCTTTTCGTCGTCTGCACGTTCGTGGGCGCGGTGGCCTTTTTGCATTTCACCTGGACCGGGCCGCTGCACCCGCTGGCGACCAAGTGGATTTTGTGGCTCAACCAATTCGCCGAGCCGGGGGTGTTCCCGCTCTACGCCGTCGGGATGGTGGTGATGGCGCTGGCACTGGCGGGCGCCCTGTACTCGATTACCATGATCAGCCGGGCCATGCTGCGCGGCACCGGCACCGCGCCCGAAACGGCGGTGAACGTGCTCTACGAGCGCAAAACGCTTTCGCGGGGGATGCGGGTGGTCACGGTGGGCGGCGGCACCGGGCTGTCCAACCTGCTGACCGGCCTCAAGACCCACAGCAGCAACATCACGGCGGTGGTCACGGTGGCCGACGACGGCGGCTCGTCGGGGCGGCTGCGCGAGGCGCTCGACATGGTGGCGCCCGGCGACCTCACCGACTGCTACGCGGCGCTCTCCGAGAGCCCGGCGCTCGCCCGGCTGCTGCTGCACCGTTTCGGGCGCGGGGAGGGGCTGGAGGGGCACACCTTCGGCAACCTGTTGCTGGCGACCCTCAGCGAGGAGCGCGGCGGCCTGGGCACCGCCATGCAGGACATCCACGAGATTCTCAAGGTGCGCGGGCGGGTCTACCCGGCGACCACCCGCCCAGTCACGCTGGTGGCCGAACTCGCCGACGGGCGCACCATTCGCGGGGAGAGTCGTTTTGCCGAGCAGATTCGGCCCTCGCGCATCGAGCGGGTGCGGCTGGAGCCCGAGAACCCATCGGCGCTCACGCAGGTGCTCGAAGCGGTGCGCGACGCCGAAATGATCGTGCTGGGGCCGGGCAGCCTCTTCACGTCCATCATCCCTGCTCTGCTCATTCCCGACATCGCCCGCGCCGTGCGCGAGTCCCCGGCGCCTGTCGTCTACGTCGCCTCGCTGATGACCGAGCCCGGCGAAACCGACGGCCTGAGCCTGAGCGACCACGTGAACGCCATCACCCGTCACCTGGGCCGCACGCCCGACTGGGTGCTGCTGAGCAACAGCAAGATCGAGCCTGCCGTGCAGCGCCGCTACCAGCAGGAAGGCGCAACCGTGCTGACCCTGGACGGCGCCGGACGCGACCTGCGGGGCCGTGTCCGCTTTGCCCCCCTCATTCAGGCCGGCACCGCCCGCCACGACCCCCAGAAACTGGCCGCCGCCCTGATGCAACTGTGGGACGGCCCGCCCCGCCGCTTTAGCCTGCCGGGACAGCGGGACTGACCCGGCGCGTCGGTCATCACTAAATAAAAAACCATGCCGGAACACGTCCGACATGGCGAGCAAAAAAACTCGGGGTTTAGCCCTTGACCGCCCCCGCCGTCAGGCCGCTCACGATGTTGCGCTGGAACACCAGCACCAGCAGCAGCAGCGGCACCGTTACGATGACGCTGGCGGCCATCGTCAGGCCGAAGGGAGTTTCGTACTGCGTGGCGCCCGAGAAGTTGGCGATGGCGACGGGCACCGTGCTCGCCGCGTTGTCGGAGGTAAACGTCAGCGCGAACAGGTACTCGTTCCAGGCGTTGATGAAGGCGAGCAGACCAGTCGTGACCAGCGCCGGGGTCATCACCGGGAGCAGCACCTGAAAGAGCGTCTGCATCGGCGTGGCGCCGTCCACGTAGGCGGCTTCCTCCAGCTCGGTGGGAATCTCGCGCACGAAGCTGGTCAGCGTCCAGACGGTAAAAGGCAGCGTAAAGATCATGTAGCTCAGGATCAGGCCCCACCAGGTATTGTAGAGGCCAAAGCCCTTGACCATGGTGTAGAGGCCCGAAAGCACCGCGATCTGTGGAAACACGCTGACCGCCAGGATGATGTACATCAGCACCGACTTGCCCTTGAAGCGGAACTTGCCGAGCGCGTAGGCCGCGAGCACCGACAGCAGCAGGCTCAGCAGCACCGTGCCTGTCGCCACGACCACCGAGTTGAGCAGGTTACGCAGGAAGCCGCCGTTGGTCAGCACTTCGGTAAAGTTTTTCAGGCTGGGATGGGTGGGCCACCAGAGCAGCGCCTCACGCGACAGCTCGCCCGAACCCGTCAGGCTGGTCTTGATCGCCCAGTAGAAGGGAAAGAGCACATAGAACAGTACGGTGGCGACGACCACCCAGAACACGCCCCAGGAGAGGGCACGGACCGCAGGACTCTTGGAATTCATGGCACCCCCTCAGTCGAATTTGACGCGCAGGCTGGTCACGTAGATGGCGGTAAAGACCATGATGATCAGGAAAATCAGCACGCTGACGGCGCTGCCGAAACCGAACTGCGAGTTGGCGATCAGCTCCTGACGGGCGTAGATGCTCATGGTCATGGTCTCGGGGGCGTTGCCCTTGACGATATAAGGCATGTCGAAGACCCGCAGCGAGTCGAGCGTGCGGAAAATCAGCGCGACGAGCAGCGCCGGGGTCAGGAGCGGCAGTGTCAGCCGCCAGAATTTGGTCCAGGCCGAAGCCCCGTCCACATCGGCGGCTTCGTACATGTCGCCCGGAATGGTTTGCAGCCCCGCGAGCAGCAGCAGCGCCATGAACGGCGTGGTTTTCCACACGTCGACCGCCACCAGAGCGCCGAGCGCCGTGTCGGGATTACTCAGAAACGACTCGCCCGTCTTCAAAAAGCCGAGGCTCTGGCCCCACTGGCTGATGATGCCGAACGAATCGTTGTACATCCAGTTCCACATCTGCGCCGAGACGACGGTGGGAATCGCCCAGGGCACCAGAATGGCGGTGCGCATCAGGCCCTTGCCCTTGAAATTGGAGTTGATGACGAGCGCGAAGGCCAGCCCCAGCAGCGTTTCGAGCGACACGCTCAGCAGCGTGAACTTGACAGTGTTCCAGACCGACTGCCACCACTCGGGGGTTTGCAGCAGGCCCAGGCCCACGCCCTCTTCGGTGGTGAACCAGTAGTTTTGCAGACCGATCCACTTGGGGGCCGGGTCGTTCAGAAAGTTGTAGTCGGTAAACGACAGGTAGATGGTCCGCAGCAGCGGGTAGCCGGCGACGGCGGCGAGCACCAGCAGCATGGGAATGAGCATCAGCACGGCGGTGCGCGAGCGGGTTTTTTCTAACCCTTTCATCCGCACGGGCGCGGTCGGGGCGGGCGGCTGGGTCGGCGTGGGCGGCTGAAGTTCCGGGGGGATCGCGGTCATGAACAAACCTCTGGGAGTCAGGCTGAGGCGCGAAAAAAGCGCCCACCGCCGCGTGGGGGCCGGGGTGGGCGCTCAGGGGAGCGGGCGCAGGTCAGGGGCCTGGCGCCGCCGCCGGAATTACCAGCCGCGGCCCTTGATGCGGGCGAGCTGGCCTTCCAGGGTCTTGAGGGCGGGGCCAGGGGCGCTCTTTTTCGTCAGCACGCTGTAGACGGCGCTGGAGAAGGCGTCACTCACCTGGTTGTACTTGCTGCCGGTCACGGTGGCGGGGCGGGCGACCGCATTGGTGAACACGTCGTAGAGGCTACCGAAGAAGGGCACGGCCTTGAGCACGTCCTTGTCCTTGTAGAGCGTGGCGATGGTGGGGTTGTAGCTCGCCTGCACCGCGCGGCGCTTTTGCTCCTGCGCGCCGGTCAGGTAACGCACGAGGTCGGCGGCTTCCTTCGGGTTCTTGGAGTAGGCGTTGACCGCGAGCTGCCAGCCGCCGAGCGTCGCCGCGGGCTTGCCCCCGGGGCCAGCGGGCAGCGCCGCCACGCCGATTTTCCCAGCAATCGGGCTGCCCTCCTTTTGACCCGCCGCGTAGGCGTAGGGCCAGTTGCGCATGAAGGCCGAGTTGCCCGCCTGCCACACGTTGCGGGCTTCTTCCTCGCCATAGGTGGTCACGGCGGCGGGAGCGGCGGTGCCGATCAGGCCCTGAATCGCCTGAAGCGCCTGCACGGCCTTGGGGTTGTTGACGGTGATTTTGCCGCTGGGGTCCACGATGGAGCCGCCGCCGAAGGAGCTGATCCATTCGAGCGCGTCACAGGTCAGGCCCTCGTAGTTCTTGCCCTGGAAGACGTAGCCCACGAACTTGGGGTTGCTCTTGCGCTCGCCCGCCTGGATTTTCTGGGCCATGGTCGCCAGCTCGTTCCAGGTCTTGGGGGGCGCATTATAACCGTACTTTTTCAGCAGGTCGGTGCGGTAGTACAGCACGCCCGCGTCGGTAAACCAGGGCATGGCGATCAGCTTGCCGCCCACGGTGTTGTTCTGCACGATGGCCGGGAAGTGCGCTTTGACCTCGGCGGCGGGAATGGACTTGCTCAGGTCCATCAGGTGCTGACCGATCAGGCCGGGCCACACCACATCGATCATGTACACGTCCACGTCGGACGCCTTGGCGCCGAGCTGCTGCTGGTACAAGGCCAGGCGGGCGTCCGATTCCTTGGGCACCTGAACGAGCTTGACGGTGTTGCCCGTCTTTTTGGCCCAGGCGTCGGCGCCTTTTTTGCACTCGTCGAAGCCCTGCCCCACCGAGTCGCAGGCGAAGGTCAGGGTGACGGCGTGGGCCTGTGAAGCGGCAGCGAAGGCGACAGTCAATCCGAGAACGGCAGCAAACTTTTTCATCTTTCTCCTTGAGGGCAGCGCCGAATCAGCCGCACACCAGCAAGCGGAAGCGGTTCCAACCCAATAAAAAATCTGTGATGGCCGCAGGCTACACCTCCCCGCACGGGGGTGTCAATTCTCCGTCAGCGCGAAAAGCAGCGTCCAGTACGGGAAATTATCGTCAACAGCGTGTCTGAAACGTTTCAGTTTGCCCAGCCCAAGAGGACGCAAAACATGTGGAGTGTCAACTTCTCATGTAGGCGGGAGTGAGCAGCCCAAGCAGAACAATAAAAAACCCAGGGCGCCCGCTGTCTCGCAGATGCCCTGGCCCAAAGCAGCCTTCACTCAGTCGTGGTCGCCGTCTCCCCCACCCTGTTCGCCGCCTTTCTCGCCTCCGCCTTCGCCGCCGAAGGTCGCGGCGAGACCCCGCACGAGCTGGTCACGCTCGGCGGCGGTCAGCCGGGCTTCGGGGTGCATGGGCAAGTAAGTTTTTTCGGGCATCTTGCCCTTGCGGACCTGATCGGCGGCCTCGTCGGCTTCGCGGCCAAAGCCGGGCACGTTCACGTTGAACTTGCTGCGGCCCTCATCCACATGGTTTTGGACCAGCCAGGATACCGGGGCGACGTTGGAGTACCAGGGCCAGGTCGTGCGGTTGGAGTGGCAGTCGGCGCAGGCGCGGTCGAACAGGGCCTTGGTTTGCGGGCTGTCCCACTGCGGCTCAGCCTGCACGGGCGGGTTGGCGTGGGCGCGGCCATACGGCACGAGCTGCGCGAGTACGAAGAGGCCGATGAGGCCCGTCAGCAGCCGCACGAACAGGTGGCGGGGTGCGGGGCGGCGGGTCACGGTGGTCGTTTCGGTCGTTTGTCGGGTCATCTTGGTCTCCTAGGCGAAAAGTGTGGATTACAGCCGGTGGCGCAGCAGGCGCAGGCCCATGAACACCACGAACACCGTGCCGCCCTCGTGGGCGACGACGCCGAGCGGCAGCGGCACCCGGCCCATGATGGCGAGCGGCGCGACGATCAGAATGATGCCGAAGGCGAACAGCAGGTTGAAGCGCCCGGTACGGTTGGCGTCCTTGGCGAGGCGCACGGCTCCGGCGAGCTTGCTCATGTCGTTTTGCATCAGCACCACGTCGGCGGACTCGATCGCCACGTCGGTGCCGCTCGCCACCGCCACGCCGAGGTCGGCGCGGGCGAGGGCCGGGGCGTCGTTCACGCCGTCGCCCACCATCGCCACCGGGCCGGGCAGCTCGCCGATGATGCGGACTTGTCTTCGGGCAGCAGTTCGGCGCGGTACTCGGTGAGGCCGACTTCCTTCGCCACCGTTTCGGCGACTTCCTTTTTGTCGCCGGTCAGCATGACGGGGTGCGCCACGCCCGCCGCCCGGATTTCCCGCATGGCCTCGCTGATGCCGGGGCGCAGCGCGTCGGCCACGCCCATGACGCCGACCACGCGCGGCCCGACGCCGACGATGACGGTGCTGCTGCCCTCGCGGCTGAGGGTGTCGAGCGCTTGCTGCTGCGCGGGGGTCAGGGCGGCCTTCTCCCGCTCTGCGAGACGCAGGTTGCCGGCCCAGGCGAGGTCGCCGCTGCTCAGGCGGGCCTCGATGCCGTGACCGGGAATCGCCTGTGCGTCCTGCACCGCCACCGCCCGCACGCCCTGCGCCTGCGCCGCCTGCACGATGGCCTGGGCAATCGGGTGTTCGCTGTGGGCTTCCAGTCCGGCGGCCAGGGCGAGAGCTTCGCGCTCGTTGTCGGCGTAGGTGTGGCTCAGCGTCATCTTGGCCTGCGTCAGCGTGCCGGTCTTGTCGAAGGCGATGGTGTTGACGTTCGCCAGAGCGTCCAGCGCCGCGCTGCTCTTGAACAGCACCCCGGCGCGGGCGGCGGCGGCCATCGCGCTGAGCATCACGGCGGGGGTCGAAATCACGACGGCGCAGGGCGAGGCCACTACCATAAAGGTCATGGCGCGGTACCACGACTGGTCCACGTTCAGCCCAGCGAGGTAGTGCAGCCCGGCGTACACCAGCGGCACCGAAATCAGGACCAGCGTAGCGTAGGGGCTTTCCCAGCGCTCGCTGAGCGTCTCGGTGCGGCTTTTTTGGGTCTGGGCGTCTTCCATCAGCGCGACCAGCCGTGCCAGGGTGGAGTCGCCCGCCGGACGCACGACCTCAGCCTCCACGCTGCCGTTGAGGTTGACCGTGCCCGAGGCGAGTTCGGCGCCGGGGGCCTTGTCAATCGGGCGGCTTTCCCCCGTGATGGGCGACTCGTCCACCGAGGTGTTGCCGCGCACCACGCGGGCGTCGGCGGCGACGCGCTCGCCGGGCTTGATCACCAGCAGATCGCCGATCTGGATTTCCCCGAGCTGGCACCACTTCTCCACGCCGTTGCGGCGCACGGTGGCCCCTTCCGGGTTGAGGTCCATCAGCGCCTCGATCGCCCGCTTGGTGCGGCCCATCGCCCAGTCTTGCAGGGTATTGGAGAGGCTGAAGAGAAACAGCAAAATTGCGCCGTCGGCGGCCTGCCCGATGGTGGCGGCGCCGAGCGCGGCGAGGACCATCAGCAGGTCCACGTCGAGTTTCTTTTCGACGAACAGGCTGTGCAGGGCTTCGCGCCCCGCCGGAATGCCGCCCGCGAGGTAAGCGAGGCCGAAGCCGATCCACATCACGGCGTCGTTGCCCATCACTTTTTCGCCGATCAAGCCGACGATCAGGCCGAGCAGGGTCAGAAAGGTAAACAGCACGGCCAAGCGCAGGTCAGGCGGAATCACGAATTTCTTGCTGCCGGGCGCCTCGGCGTGGGCCTGGGCCACGGTGGGGTTGGAAACGGTCATGGGGACTCCTTGCAGGAAAAGGGCTTAATGGGAATAATTCTCAGTAAGCAGATTTTACCCTGTGGGGGGGCCAAACTCAACGGAGAAAGCCGGGCGGAGAGGTCGGGAATAGGCCGGGCGACAGCGGGGGCAGCGCCGCAACCTTGCCGCCCCGCGCCGCGTACTGCCTGTGCAATGAGTCTTCCCTTTCTGGTGTTTCTGGTCGCGTGGCTCGTCGGCATGGTCTGCACCTTCATTCCGGCGGTGCCCGCTACACTCATCATCTTTCTGGGAAGCGTGGCCGCCGCGCTGCTCGACGGCTTTCAGGCCGGGCGCGACCTGCCGTTTTTGCTGGTGTTCGGCGTGGTGACGCTGTTCATCATGAGCATCGACAACGTGGCCTCCGCCTGGGGCGCCCGCAAGTACGGCGGCGGCAAGGAGGCGATGTGGGGCGCCCTGATCGGCGGGCTGCTCGGCATTTTCATTCCGCTCGGCCTGATCGTGGGGCCGCTCGCCGGGGCACTGGTCGCCGAACTCGTGTTTGCCCACAAGGCCCCTTATGAAGCGCTGCGCTCGGCGTGGGGCACGCTGGTGGGGCTGCTGGCGGGCATCGCGGCGAAGGTGGTGCTGCACCTCATCATCGGCATCTACGAACTGTGGCGGATGTGGGACCCGGCGCAGAGCATCTTCGGGTGACGTTTACTGTTTGGCCCCGCCTATCGTGACCGCTGTCAGAGCGGGGTCAGCCGCGCCCCTCTACCCTCAGGAGCGTGAAACCCGCACCCTTCGCCCTGGCGCTGAGCCTGGGCTGCCTGCTCAGCGCCTTTGCTCCCGCTGCCGCCCCAGCGCATTCCGATCAACTCAACAAGGCGGTGCAGGCCGCGCTCGGCAAGTGCGGGGTCAGCCCCAAACTCAGCGGCGATCTAAGCGAGGCCGCCGCCGACCTGATGGCCGCCTACGACCTGGAGCAGGCCCTGCCGCGCCACAGTTACCGGGCCTACCGGGCGCAGGGCTGGACGAGCACCTACCACGGCGACCTCACCTGGGTGCGCCGGACGCTGGGCGAGCAGTGCGGCAAGTGGCAGGGTTATACGCAGTACGGCCTCGCCACCGACGGCGAGCGCATGGGCCTGATTCTGGGCACGCCCGCGCGGGTGGACCTCACGCAGTCGCGGCGCTGGCTGAATGATTTTCTGGCCGCCACCAACAAGGCCCGCGCCCAGGGCCAGAAATGCGGCGGCAAACTGATGAACGCCGTCGGGCCGCTGAAATGGGACACCCGGCTCGAAGCGGCGGCGGCCAAGCACGCGACTGACATGGTGAAGCTGGATTTCCGGGGCCACACCAACCCCAAGGACGGCAGCGGCCCCCTGCAACGGGCGAGCGGCTACGGCTTTCGCGGCAGCGTGGGCGAGAATATCCAGTACGGCTCGATTACCGCCGGGGAAGCCGTCAAGAACCTGCTGACCAGCCCCGGCCACTGCGAGAACCTGATGCGCCCGGAGTGGAAACTGTTCGGCGCGGCGGTGAACAACGGCACGACCAAGACGCTCTTTGCGACGTACTGGGTGCAGGTGTTTGGAGCGGAGTAAGGAGCAGGCAACCCAAGTCCAACTGTGTCTCCTTTGCCCCGCCCTGACACGGCATCTGCCAGAGTGGGGCCATGCCTCAACCGGAAAGCCCCACCACTGAAAACCCCCGTTCCCAGGACCAACCGAACAAAGGAACCGACCTGGCCGAGCAGAGTCTGGAGCCGCCGCGCAACGCCCAGCTGGAGCAGGAGCCCTGCGCCGGGCCGCACTTTCGCCTGAGCGTGGCGGGCGGCAAGGTGCAGGACATCGAAGGCAAGGGAAGCGCGAGTGCCCCCGCCGAGGCGACCTTTACGACCCCCCGCGTGAAGCTCATCGAGGAAGCCAACCTCGCGATTCGCGGCGACCTGGAAAACTACCCGCGTGCCCTGGCCGCTTACGACGCGCTGCGCGGCGACCCCGAGGCGCTGGCGCACTGGGACATGGCGAACTACGTGACCATGCGCAAGCTCGGGTACAACGACCACGGGCGGGTCCACGCCTTCATCACCGGGGCGGCGAGCATGGCGATTACGGAGCTGCTGCTCGCGGCGGGGGTCAAGCCCGACCTCATCGAGAGCGGGGTGGGCGACGCCGACGACGTATTTCTGACCGTCATTCTGGGCACGATGCTGCACGACATCGGCAACCAGATTCACCGCACCGCGCACGAGCAGCATGGCGTGGCGCTGGCGCTGCCGATTCTGGACCGCATCCTGGGGCCGATCTACCCCGACCCCTTCAAGCGCACCAAGGTCCGCTCCTTCATCCTGGGGGCCATCAACTGCCACGACCTCAACCCGGCGCCGCTGACCATCGAAGGCGGCATCACAGCAGTCGCCGACGGCACCGACATCACCAAGGGGCGCGGGCGCAAGGCGTTTGCGCTCGGCAGCGTGGACATCCATTCCATCAGTGCGCTGGCGGTGGATCAGGTGGTCATCCGGCCCGGACGCGAGCGGCCCGTACGAATTGACGTGACCATGAACAACTCGGGCGGCATTTTTCAGGTCGAAGAAGTGCTCGCGCCCAAGGTGATTCGCACCCCGCTGCGGCCTTACGTGGAGCTGCGGGCAAGCATGCGAGCGCAGGGCGGCGAGGAACCGATTCTCTCACGGGTACGGCTCGAAGGCGACCAGTTCGTGATGGACCTCGAGAGCGGCGAGCAGGTGGAAGTCGAGGTCCACGACACCCAGCAACGGGTGGCCGAAGCGGTGGTCGCCAACCTCAACGTGGGGACCGAACGGACCTGAGCGGCGGCAGTCCCCGCGCCCGACTGCGTAGACCGCTGACGCTCAGCACGCAAAAGCCCGCTTACAATGCGCCGCGTGAGTGTGTCTGACCCTCTCCCCTTTTCTGCCCCGCTCGCTGCCGGCGGCGAAGCGCTAAGTACTAGTGCGCTGCCGGCGGGCGTGCGCGACGTGCTGCCCGCCGAGTGGGAACGGCGCGAGCACCTGCGTTCGCACCTCTCGGCGCTGCTGCGTTCCTGGGGCTACCGGGGCGTAGACCTGCCCGCGCTGGAACTCGCCGACCCGGCGCACCCGCAGGGCAACCACGCCTTCAAACTCATCGACTCGGGCGGGCAGGTGCTGGCGCTGCGCAGCGAGTACACGACGGCGCTCGGGCGGCTGGTGGGCACCCATTTTCCGTCCGGGCCCTTTCCCCTGCGGCTGCAATACGGCGGACGGCTGTGGCTGCGCACCCAGACCAGCGAGCTGGGACGCCTGCGCGAGTTCAATCAGGTGGGCGCCGAGCTGATCGGCGTGACCGGCGTGCAGGCTGATGCCGAGCTGCTCGCCCTCGCCCACGCCGCGCTGGGGCAGGCGGGCGTGCAGGCGCAACTCGAAGTCGGTTTTCCCGGCTTCGTGGACGCAGCCCTGACCGACGCCGGGCTGCCGGGGCCGGTGCGGGCCGCGTTGCACGACGCGATTGACCGCAAGAGCGGCGCCGACCTCGACCTGCTGGCGCGTCAGCATGGGGTGTCGCCGGAAGTGACGCGCACGCTGCACAGCCTGACCGAGCTCTACGGCGGCCCCGAGGTGCTGACCGAGGCGCGGGTCCTGGCGCGTGGCGTGCGGGCCGAGCAGGCGGTGGAGCACCTCAGCGCCGTACACGCGGCGGCGCAGGAAGCCGGGGTGGAGTTGCTGTTCGACCTCGGCGTCAGCCGTCGCTACGGGTACTACACCGGCCTGACCTTCCGCGCCTACGTGGACGGCATCAACCAGCCGGTGCTCGGCGGCGGACGCTACGCGCTGCCGGGGGGCCTGCCGGGCGCGGGCTTTGCCATCGGCCTGGAACGGCTGGCGGCAGTGATGCCCGCCGGAGTCCCGAGCGAACCCGAGACGGTGCTCGCGCTCGACTTCGCGGCGGCGACGGCGGCGCGGGCGGCGGGCCTAGGCGCCGAACTCGCCTGGACAGGCGACGAGGCCGAGCTGCGGCACTACGCCCAGGCACGCGGACTGCGGCGCTGGGTGCAGGGGGCCGAGCTGCGGGACGTGACTCCAGCCGACCTCAAGATTGCGACGGAGGTGAACGCATGACCGCACAGACGACCCCCGAACGTCGCCCCGATCACCTGACGCTCGCGCTGCCCAAAGGCCGCATCATGGACGACGCCATCGCGCTGCTCTCGCAAGCAGGGCTGCCGCTGACCCGCCCCGAAGCGAGCCGTGCCCTGCGCCACGAGTTTCCCGGCGTGACGGTGCTGGAGCTGCGGAATCAGGACGTGCCGGTGTACGTGGACCTCGGCGTGGCCGACGCGGGCATCGTCGGCAAGGACGTGCTGCTCGAAGCCGGGCGCCCGGTATACGAGCCGGTGGACCTGCACTTCGCCGAGTGCCGCCTGTCGCTGATTCGTGAAATCGGGGCCAGCGGGCCGATTGCCCGGGTGGGCACCAAGTACCCGCGCGCCGCCCGCGCCTATTTGCAGGAGCGCGGCATTCCCGCCGAGGTGGTCAAGCTCAGCGGCAACATCGAACTCGCCGCGCTGACCGGGCTAGCCGACGCCGTGATCGACCTCGTGCAGACTGGAAGCACCCTCCGCGCCAACCACCTCGAAGAAGTGGACGTGCTCTTTCACTCATCAGCCCGCCTGATCGTCAACCGCACCGCCCTCAAGCTGCGGCGCGAGCGACTGCGCCCGCTGATCGCCCGACTGCGCGAATTGACGGCGCCGGCAGGGGAAGAAAGTTAAGTAGGACGGGGGCAGTCATGGTGCTGCCCCTGATTCTTTAGCGCACGCTGACAGTCTCGTCGCGTAGCAGATAACTGCGGCCCTGGGCATCGCGCAATCCCACGACCACCTGCACGGCGCCGCGTTGCAGGCCACGGGCAGGGCCGGTCACGTCGGTGGTCAGGCAGCCTTTGCCGCAGCCCTGGGCCGCCGCGCGTCCGACAGCGGTGCTCCAGACGCCATCGCGGGTCACCACGTAGAGGTCAGTGACCTTCACGGCGGGAAGCTGCTGGGCACGCGGCGTTTGCAGAGTCAGGCGCACGCGGAACACGTCGCCGTCCACTCGGGGAGCGGCCTGGGCGGTCAGGGCGCGGCCTGTCATGTTCAGGGTGGTCGGTGCCCCGAGCAGTTGCCCCGTCGTGGGTGCGGTCTCCAGAGAGCCGCACGCCACCAGCAGCGCAGACAACAGAGGGAACAGACGCTTCATGAATCCATTATACGGCGCGGGTCTGACAAAAACCCGCCCCCCGGAAGGGGCGAGCCTTGAAGACAGGGAATTGTCAGGACTGCTGACCAGCCCAAGTGACCAGCCCGATTTACCAGCTCAGTTCCGGCGCGGTGACCACGCGGTCGGCGGGCGCGTCGGTGAAGAGGGTGTAGCTCAGGCGGTAGGTGCCGGTGTTTACGCGGCCCAGCACGATGGCTTCGCCGTCGGTGGAGGCGCCCACGGTGGTGCCGCCGCTCACGCTCAGGGCGCTGCGGACGCCGGGGTTGGTGCCCTGGGGCAGCGGGTCGATGATGCGCAGGTTATCGATGGTGCCGTTGACCGTCAGAACCATGCTCACGGTGTAGCCGTTGGCGTTGGCCTCGACCGTCTTGGTCAGCGCGGCCTGGGCGCCGTTTTCGACCACGCGGCTGGCGTTGGCTCCGCCGGGAGCGCGCACAGTCGCCTGACCGCTGGTGGTCAGGCCGGTGGGGTCGAGCACGGCCTGAGCCACGTCGCTGCGGCAGATGCGCACCGGGGCCTTGAGGCGCAGGGGCTGACCGCCGCCGAAATCACCCGAGAGTTGCAGCGGGTAATCGGTGCTCCAGCCGCTTGGCAGGTTCACGCGCACGTTGGCGGGGAGGCGGTAGGGGAAGTTGGTCTTCGCCACCACCGAGAGCTGAGACACGTCGCAGGCGGCGAGCAGGTCAGGCGCCACGCTCAGCGAGAGCGAGGTCAGCACGCGGTATTCGATGGTCACGCGCCCGGTCTGTCCGTCCACCACGTGGCCCGGCTGCGGCGTGGTGAAGGTGCTGTCGGGAATGGCGGTCGGCGTCACCGGGTAGTCGCCGGGGTTCAGCGGAATGGTGGTCGGCGTGTTGAGCGTCTGGCCGTTCACCTGGAAAGGAATGCCGTTGAGCGGAATGCGGCGGTCCCCGAAAATCGCGACCGCGTCCACCGCGAGGCCGCCTTCGGGCTGACGCGCCACGAAGCGGATGCGGGTGTCGCCGGGCTGGAACTGCACTTCGGTGGGGCTGGGCGTGGTGCCCTGGCCTTCGAGGATGGTCGAGCTGACCGGCACCCAGCCCTGCGGCAGCGTGGGACGCACGACATTGCCCTGCACGGTGAAGTTCGCGCCGGGAATCGGGGTGCCCTGCGGGTCCACCACGTCCACCGCGAGGCGCTGGAGGCGGGCCACGAAGCGAATGGTCGTGTCCTCGTTCGGCTGGTAGCGCACTTCGGTGGGCGAGCCGACGGTGCCGCGCCCTTCGAGCAGGTTCGCACTCACCGGCACGTAGCTGCCGGGCAGGCGGGGCGTGGCGACGCCGTTCTGCGCGGTGTAGTCGGCGCCCGCAATCGGACGGCCTTCGGTGTCCACCACCGTCACGGTCAGGCGCGGCTGGCGGGCCACGCAGCGGATGCGGGTATCACCCGGCTGGTAGCGCACTTCGGTAGGCGACACGACGGTGCCCTTGCCTTCCAGAATGGTGCAGCTCACCGGCACGTAGCCCTGCGGCAGCACCGGACGGGCGACGCCGCCCTCGGCCGTCGAGCTCGCGCCGGGAATCGGGTTGCCCTGCGGGTCCACCACGTCCACGAGCACGTTGGGGCGGCGGGCGACGAAACGCACGCGGTTGTTGCCGGGCTGGAAGCGGACTTCAGTGGGCGACACCACGTTGCCCTTGCCCTCGACGAGCGAGGAGCTGACGGGGGTGTAGCCTGCGGCAGCGAGGGCTTGACAGTGTTTTCCCCGACCAGCACGTAGCTCGACCCCGGAATGGGGTTGCCCTGGGTGTCCACCACGTCCACGACCAGCCGGGTGGCGATCAAGGTGTCCTTGGGCGTCTCGAAGCCGCCGACCCGGGCCTGGGTGGGCTGGTCGCCGATGCGGAAAGAGTAGCGAATCGCGTTGGAGTACTGCTTGGTGGTGGGCAGCACGCGGATGTAGACCTGCCACTCGCCCACCTGCTGCGGGGTGACGGTAAAGCGGTTGGTGGCCGACTTGCCGTTTTCCGAGGTGGTCAGGTTGGCGCGCACGTTGCCGGGCAGCACGATCCACGACTCGGCCTCCTGCGGGCCGTCGATGTCGTAGTTGATGACGCTGACCGTCTTGCCCACCCACTCGGCGGGAATGCTCAGGCGCGCGGCGAGCAGCGGGGCCTTTTCGGTATCGCGGGCGTTGACGCTGAAGTCGCTCGTTTCGAGCGCAAAGGGCGCCGACACCCGCAGAGCGAAGGAGTTCTTGCCGTTGCCCCGGCTCGTCACCTTGAGGGTGTAGGTGCCCGCCGGCAACCCGCCCGCAAAGAGGCTGTCCCAGGTGTGCTCGCGGTTGGTGCCGTACTGGCGGCTGACCACCGTGCCGCCGGGGCCGGTCAGGACGAAGCTCGTCTCGAAGGTCTTTTCCTTGCTGTAGATTTCGTCGCCGAAATAGTTGGGGCCGCGCTTGGAGCTGCCGGTGAAGTCGGCGTAGTCGGCGAGGTTGAGCGTGGGGCTGAACACTTCCAGGCCCAGCGGCTTGCCCGCGTTGGCCGGGGTTACCACGATGTTGTACGACTCCTGCGCCTGCGGCCAGGTCTGCCCCACCGACACCAGCGGCAGAATGCCCCCGGTGGTGCTCTGCCCGGCGGGCTGGGTGGCGGACTGCGGCTGGGCCAGGGCGGCGCCCCCCGAGAGCAGCGCGAGCAGCAGCGTGGCGCGGGACAGAACGTGGCGGTTGTGGGCCTGACGGGACCGGGCCTGATGGGAGCGGGAAGAAGGCAAGGTGTTCACTGCCAAAAATCATACACTGCACACTTGCCGTCGCCGGGACGAACACCCTGTGGCGGCTGTCATCAAAGCTTTTTGTCGGCACACTGTTTTTTGCGTTTTTGCGGATTTAACGCGCAGCCAGCCCCGCCAGCAGTGCAACCACCAAAGTCACCAGCACGGCGCCCAGGCCCATGCCGATGCTGCTCGCGGCCCCGGTAATGCTGCCTTCCTCGCGGGCGCGGGCGGTGCCGACCCCGTGCGCCACGCTGCCGATGGCGATGCCGCGCGCCAGCGGGTGCCGGACCCCCAGCCGGGTCAGCAGCGGCGGCAAAATCAGCGCGCCGACCAGACCCGACAGCACCGCCAGGGTGGCGGCGAGTTCGGCGGGGGCGCCGGTGAACTGCGCGAGCTGCACGGTCACCGGGCTGGTGGCCGTGGCGGTCATCAGTGAGCGCTCGGCGGCGTGGCCGAGGTGCAGGGCGCGGGCGAGCAGCGTGTCGGTGCCCATGCCTACCGCCGTGCCGAGCATTCCTCCCACCAGCAGCGCCTGCCACTGCCGGGCAAGCAGCGCCCGCTGCTGGTAGAGCGGCACCGCGAGCGCGACCACCGCCGGGGCGAGCAGCTCGGTCAGCGGCTGCACYTGCGCGTGGTAGTACGGGTAGGCCGTGCGCGAGAGCAGCAGCGCCGCCAGCACCACCAGCGTGGCGACCAGGGTCGGGTTGGCAAGCGGCGAGCGCACCCGCAGTTGCAGCAGCATCCCGGCGACAAAAGCGAGCAGCGTGAGCGGCAGCCAGATCATGCCTGTTCCTCCTCTCGCTGGCCTTGCGCCGGGAGAGGCCGCAGTAACCTGTTGGCGAGCAGCCCCGCCGTCCCCGCGCCGAGCAGCAGCCCCGCCGTCATCACCAGCAGCCACAGGCCCCAGGCCGCGCCCGCCGAGAAGTAGTTGATGACGCCCACCGTGGCCGGCACGAACAGCAGCCCCAGGATGCTCAGCAGGCTGTCGGCCGCCCCCTGCAGCCAGTGCAGCCGCACCGCGCCCACGCCCAGCGCGAGCCACAGCAGCAGCATGCCCGCCACCGGCCCCGGCAGCGGCAGATGCAGGGCGCGGGTCAGCGCCTCACCCAGCGCCGCAAAACTCCACAGGAGGGCCAGCCCCAGCACGAAACGCACCGGCGCCGGGAGGGCCGCCGTGACACTTCCTCCCGGACGGTCAGCAGGCGAGCGCGGCGCCGACACTCAGTTCGCCTCCGCCGCGCCGCTCAGCCGCTCCAACATGCCGCGCACCACCTGTTTGGCGTGCCGGGCGACCAATGGCATGAAGGTGCGATAGTCCACCTGCGCGTCGTGGTCGGCGGTGTCGCTCACCGAGCGGATGACGACAAACGGCACTCCCGCCTTGGCACACACCTGCGCGACGGCGGCCCCTTCCATCTCGGCGCAGGCGGCCCCGAAGTTTTTCCACAGCCGGCCCACGCCTTCGCGCGAGGCGATGAACTGATCGCCACTGGCGACCCGGCCCTCGATCACCCGCACGCCGCCCACGTCGCCCGCCGCCGCCACAGCCAGCGCCCGCAGCCGGGCGTCGGCGGTCCAGGTGGCGGGCTCGCCGGGCAGGGTGCCGAGGTCGTAACCCAGTGCCGTCACGTCCACATCGTGCTGCACGAGGTCGGTGCTCACCACGATGTCGCCCACCCGCAGGTCGGGGTGTACGCCGCCCGCCACGCCGGTAAAAATCACGCTCGTCGCGCCCTGGCCCAGCAGGTGCGCGGTGGTCAGCGCGGCGTTGACCTTGCCAATGCCGCCGCGCGTGAGCAGCACCGGCACCCCGTCGAGCACGCCCCGGTGCAGCGTCGCGCCGGGCAGGGTCAGGTCCTCGCGGCCCTGCAATTCGCCCAGCAACAATTCGATTTCTTCGTCCATCGCGCCGATAATCGCCAGCATGGAGCCGAGCATAGCCCGCCCCGGGCGCCGCGTGGGGCTATGCTCACGGCATGACCATTCCGGACAGCACCCCCAGCGACTTTTCCCACGAGTTTTTCGGCTCGCTCGACCCGCAGGCCCTCGCGCACCCTGACTCGATCAAGTGGCAGCACTACGGCGAGGGCGTGATTCCCATGTGGATTGCCGACATGGATTTTCCGGTGGCCCCGCCGATTCTGCGCGCGTTGGAAGACCGGCTGACGCGCGGCCTGGGTTACCCGCTCGGGCGCGACGACCGGCTGATCGCGGACCTGCAGACCAAATGGGCGAGCCAGGGCCTGACCGACGTGCCGGCCGACGGCATCCACTTCACGCCCAGCGTGGTGCCGGGGCTGTACGCGGGCGTGCACGGCCTGACCGAGCCCGGCGACCGGGTGGTCACCATGACGCCCATCTACCACCCCTTCCACCTCGCCATCAACGACCTGGGCCGCGAGGTGGCCGCCGCGCCGCTGCGCGAGGGCGACACCCGCTGGGAGATCGACTGGGACGCGCTGGAACGGGCCGCCGAGGGCGCCAGGCTGCTGATGCTCTGCCACCCCCACAATCCCTGCGGGCGGGTGTGGGACGCAGACGAACTGGCGCGGCTGCGCGAGCTGGTGCTGGCCCACGACCTGTACGTGATTTCCGACGAGCTGCACGCCGACCTGCGCTTTACCGATGCCCCTTTCGAGGCCTTCGCCGCCGACCCGCGCGTGCGTGACCGGACGCTGACCGTGACCGGCCCCTGCAAGGCGTTCAACACGGCGGGCCTGGGCATCGGCGTGATGGTCACCCATGACCCCGAACTGCTCGCGCGGGTGCAGCGCCGGGTGGCGGGCCTGGGCGGGCATCCTTCGGCGCTGAGCTTCACGATGTGGCGCGTGGCACTCGAAGACGGCGGCCCCTGGCTGGCCCGGACGGTGGAGTACCTGCGCGGCAACCGCGACTTCATGACCGCCTTCCTGCGTGAGCGGTTGCCCTGGGTGCGCTTCACCGTGCCCGAGGCGACCTACCTCGCCTGGCTCGACCTGCGCGAGCACCCGGAAGCCGGACGCATCCAGGAATTTCTGCTCGAAGAAGCCAAAGTCGCCGTCCACAACGGCCCCACCTTCGCCCCCGGCGAACAGGGCGCGGCCTATCAGGGCTTCATTCGCGTCAACTTCGCCACCAGCCGGGCCATTCTGACCGAGGCGCTCGAACGCATGGCGCGGGCGCTGGACACGCGGCAGGGGTAAGACCGCACAGCAGGACAAAGGCGCGGCGTCAGGAGGAACTGACCTCTGCGGCGCTCCGCCTTTCAGTTCTCTATTGATAACGGTGTAGGTATGAATTGGTAAGCTGGCCGTATGCCCGGATGGCAGCCGACCCAGTATTCCCGCGCTCAGCTTGAGGAGCGCCGCTTGGCCGCGCTTGAATGGATTGAACGTGGGACGCATCGAAACCGGGAGATTGCTCAGCACTTCGGCGTGTCGGTACACACCGTGTACACCTGGAAAGCCCGCCTGAAGCGTAACGGTGGCCTTCAGGCCACCGTTGCCCGTGGCGCTTCTGCACGTCTGAGCGCGACGCAACACGAGCAGCTTCGCACCCTCCCGCAGGAAGGTGCCCTGCACCATGGCTTCCCTGATGACACCTGGACGACCCTACGCGTCACCAACCTGATTGGGCGGCACTTTGACGTGTGGTACCACCACGACCACGTGCGGAAGATTCTCAGACGCTTGGGGTTTACGCCCCAGATGCCAGATGGCCGAGCGGCCGAGCGCAACGAACTTCGGATCGCATCCTGGAAAGAACAGGTTGCACCGGAGTTGGAAAAAAAAGGTCGCTGAGGGCGCAATCCTAGTGTATCTGGATGAGGTCGGCTTCTCGCTGAAAGGCGTGCGAAGGCGGACTTGGGGAACCAGGGGCGTGACGCCCCTGGTCAAGCTTCCGGCGAATTGGGAGAAGCTCTCCACCATCGGGGCAATAACCTCGGACGGACGATTCTTCCAAAACACAAGATCTGGAGCGATTCGGAGTACGGATGTCACTCAGTTCTTTCGACACCTCCTGCGGCACATCCAAGGGGAGCTTGTGGTAGTGCTGGACAACGCGGGCATTCATCGATCTAAAGCCACTCAGGCGTTCGTGGGTCTCCACGAACGCCTCTCACTGGTGTTTCTACCGCCGTACGCCCCGGAATTGAACCCGATTGAGCTGGTGTGGGCATACGTGAAGCGGAATGCGTTGGGGAATTTCTGTGCGCGTTCGATCGTTGAACTCAAAGGGCGACTGGTCAGCGCGTGGCAGCGCCTTCGGTATATCGAACTGCCTCAACGACTTATCGACTCAAATCTACGCCGCGATCAATAGAGCATTTGACAGAACACCCTCACCCCTCGCTCCGCGAGGCCCTCTCCCATCAAGGTAGAGGGTCAGGAACGCAAAGCATTATTCTGTCAAATGCTCCAGCCAGCCCCACCACACCGCCGCCAGTTCTCCCCCTTGCGCTTCCTGCCGCGCCTCATCTCCCCTTCCCAGCGCCAGCAGCGCGAGCACCCGCGCCGGACTGCGGGGCAACGAACGCCCCAGCGCCCGCTCTGCCGTCTGCCGGGCTTTGGCTGGGGAACCGACCCGCGCCTGCACGTGGGCCAGCACCGCGAGGAGATGGGGGTCGGCAGCTGCGCCAGTCAGTTCAGCCACCTTGAGCCCTTCGGCGAGGGAACGCAGGGCGGTCATCAGCGCGCCGCCTGCCAGTTCCAGTTCACTGAGCAGCGTGGCGGCGGCAATGAGTGCAGCAGCGTCACCTTCGCGCCTCGCCTGGGACCGGGCAGCCTGCGCCAGCGTGAGCGCCTGAGGCTCTCTCAGTTGAGCACTGGCCCGCGCTTCCAACACCGCGCGGCGGGCCGAGTCAGACAATTGCGCCAGTAGTGCCCGCGCCTGTTGCGCTTCGCCCAGCCGCAGCAAGGCCGGAAACCTGACCCAGGGAGAAGCACTCCAACTCAGGGCGAGACGGGGATGACCTTGCTGCAAGGCAAGAGCCGCTGCGTCTTCCTGTTGCTCAGGAGACAGGTCTGACCAGAGCGCTTGGACAGTCGCGGCATCCGGAATTTCTGGCGCACACAGCAGAGTTTCCAGAGCGTCGAGGTCAGGCACGCCCCGCAGCATAGCGGGCGCCTATCAGCCGGCGCAGACCTTATGCGCTCAGAGCAAATTCCAAGCCCAGGAAGCGCCACAGCGAGCGCCGGGGCACGCGCAGACCGCTGGGATGCTCGACGGCGCCCAGACGGCCATCCTTGATCCAGCGGCGCACGGTGCGCTCGTGGGTGCCGGTGAAGTCAGCGACCTCGCTGACTTTAAGGAGTTTGGGCAGGTTGTCGAACTGGCTGGCTAGGGTCATGACTGATCTCCTCTCTTCTGAACGGGCGCTTGGGGCCACCCCTTCATGTACAAGCATGTACAAGCAGGCAAAACGCACGTGGGGCCACCACAAGGCAGCCCCACGCAGAATTGAATTGAGTCAAGGTCGGTCTCGCGCACGCCCGGCGCCGCGCCGCCTCCGGGAAGCAGGGGGATCTCACCCCACCCGGACGGGCCAGCAGCAAAAGAGACAGGCGAACGTTTCAACTTGCCCGGAGGCTAGCACGCCCCCTGTCAGCAGGAAGTCAACTCACCCTGAAGAAATCTAGGGAAATGGAGCGGGGCCAGAGAGCCTTTTTCAGCCGCCGTAATGCTGAAAGTCGCGGTGCCGGGCGGTCTGGGGGCGTGTCCAGGCTGACCAGACCTCAGGTTCGCGCCTCACATTGTTCCCCCAACGGTACGCGGCGGCGCGGGGCAAGCGGAGGGGTATGCTGGGGCCGCAACATCAGCAGCAGCGGGGCCAACCAGTGCCGTCTGCGCTTTTTGCTGCCGCTCAGTACAGCTCACGCCGGCTGCCGGCGCCACTCTTTTTCTGTTGTTCTGTTTCCGTATCTCTAGTCCCGGAGGAATCCCGCCTTGTCCCTGCCCACGTCCACCACCCCCGAGAGCTTCATGAATTCCCGCCGCTCGCCGCTGCTGGTGTTTTCCGGCCAGAGCAACCGTCCGCTGGCGCAGGCCATCTGCGACAACCTGGGGGTGCCGCTGGGGCGCAGCCGCACCGAGAAGTTCACCAACGACAACCTGATCGTGCACTACGAGGAGTCGCTGCGTGAGGGGGACGTGTTTATCGTCCAGACTTTTTCCACGCCGGTGAGCGACGCGATCATGGAGCTGATGCTGATGATCGACGCCGCCAAGTCGGCGAGCGCCGGGCGCGTGACCGCCGTGATTCCTTATTACTCCTACGCCCGCAGCGACAAGAAAGACAGCCCGCGCATCTCCATCGCCGGGCGGCTGGTCGCCGACCTGTTGCAGGAAGCCGGCGCCGACCGCGTGCTCACCATGACGCTGCACAGCCCGCAGGTGCACGGCTTTTTCAAGGTGCCGGTCGACCACCTCTCGGCGGACGTGGTGCTCAGCCAGCATTTCAAAAAGTGCGTGCCCGACGCCCACAACGGCGTGGTCCTCGCCCCCGACGCGGGCAGCATCAAGCGCGCCTCGCAGATTGCCCGGCGCCTGGACTCGGGCCTCGCCATGATCGATAAAGAGCGCCTCAGCGACACCGAAGTGCGCCCCCGTGCGCTGATCGGTGACGTGGACGGCAAGACCGTGTTTATCGTGGACGACGAGATCAGCACCGCCGGGTCGCTGGTCGAAACCGTGAGCATTGCCCGCAGTATGGGCGCCAAGGACGTGTACGTGGCGGTGACGCACGGCGTGTACTCCGGCCCCGCCATCGAGCGCATCGCCGCGCTGGACGTGACGCAGGTGGCGAGCTGCAACACCGTGCTGGTGCCGCAGGACAAGCTCGACCGCGCAGGCGGCAAGCTCGCGGTGCTCGACGTGGCGCCGCTCTTTGCCAGCGCGATTGCCAACATTCACACCGGGGCTTCGGTCAGCACGCTGTTTACCTGACCTGAGCTGCGACGGGGAAGCTGAGGCGTTGTCCCTGGCTTCCCCTTCGCCTTTTTGCTGCAACCAGGGCCGGAAGGCGGGCCTTTGTGGACTCTTGACCTTTGTGCCCGGCGCGGCCTGGCTTATGCTGGCCCCATGACGCCGCCGACCCAACGCACCAATCCGCTGTGGGTGGCGGTTGGTTTTATGCTGACGGGCCTGGGTTTTCTGGGCCTCATTCTGCCGGGGCTGCCCGGCACCGTGTTTTTCGTGCTCGCCGCCGCCGCCTTCGCCAAGGGCGACCCGCGCTGGGAAGCGTGGCTGCTGTCGCGCCCGGTGGTGGGCCAAATGGTGCAGGACTACCGCGAGGGCAAGGGCATGCCGCTGCGGGCCAAGTGGATTGCCTGCGCGTGCATCGTGGTGGCGGTGAGCTTTAGCCTGACGCGCATTCCAGTGCTGGTCGGACAGGTGACGTGGGTGCTGGTGGCGCTGTTCGGCATCTGGTACATCACCCGGCGGGTGCCCACCAAGCGCGAGTGACCGCCGCCGAGTCGCTGGCGGCCCTGGCGCTGGACCTCGGCGCCGACGTGGTGGGCTGGGCGCCCGCGCAGATTCCGGCGGCGGCGGTGGAAGAATACGCCGGCTGGCTGGAGGCGGGGCGGCACGCCGGCATGAGCTATCTGGAACGGCAGTTGCCCGCCCGCGCCGACCCCGGCTCGCGGCTGGAAGGCGCCGCCAGTGTCCTGATGCTGGGCGTATCGCACGCGATGATCCCTCCGGAGCGTCCGGCTGGCGGCGTGCGGGTGGGCCGAGTTGCCCGCTACGCCTGGACGCCCGACTACCATGAACAGCTTCAGCCTGTGCTGACCCGGCTCGAACAGGAAGCGGCCTCACAGGGCGTACGGGCGCGCGGCTATGTGGACCACGGCCCGGTCATGGAGCGGCTGCTGGCGGCCCGCGCCTTTCCTGGCTGGCGCGGCAAATCGGGGATGCTGCTGAGCACCGAACTGGGGGCGTTCACCACGCTGGCCGCCGTGCTGACCGACTTGCCGTACCAGGGCGAACGGCGCGAGTCACCCGGACCGCTGTGGCCGCTGCACCCGCTGCGTCGCGGCTTGCCCCACCGCCGCCATCGGACCGGACCGGGCGATTGACGCGCGGCGCTGCATTTCATATCTGACCATCGAGCACCGGGGGCCGCTGCCCCCCGAGCTGCGACCCGGCGTGGGCGACTGGCTCTTCGGCTGCGACGTGTGCAGCGCGGTCTGTCCCTGGTCAGTCAAGACGGGGCCGCTCGCCCGGCTGTTTCAGCCTCTGCCTGAGCTGTCGTACCCGGACCTCACCCGCTTTTTCGGCGTCAGCGAGCGGCACTTCGAGCGCGAGTGGGCCGGCACCGCCTTTCTGCGCCCCCGCCGCAAGGGCATGGCCCGCAACGCGCTGACGGTGCTGGGGAACACCCGCGCCCCAGAAGGCTGGCCGCTGCTGCTTGCGGGCACTGAGGACCCCGCCTGGGAGGTGCGCGAGGCGGCGGCGTGGGCGCTCGCACAATGGGGCGAACGGGCCGAACTCGACAAACTGGAACACGATCCGGACGAGCGGGTGCAGGCGGCGGCGCGGGCATTGGCCGAAGCGGGAGCATAAAAAACCGCCCGGAACAGTCCGGGCGGCTCGGTAAAACAGGAATCAGCGGTTTTTCAGGAAGCAGCCCTTCTGCACGCCGGGGGCGGGGTCGGAGCCCCACTCGGCCACCGAGCAGTTGAAGGTGGCGTCGGTGCTGCGGCCAAAGAGGTAACGGCCCGCGCCGCCAAAGGCGACTTCACGGTTGGTCGCGTCCTTGCAGGTGCCGCCCAGCACAGCGCACAGGGTGTAGCCCGCTGGGGCGACCGGCTGCGAAGGCGTGGGGGTCGGAGTAGGCGCGGGGGTGCCGCCGGTCGAGCCCGACTTGATGAAGCAGCCTTTGGTCTTGCCGGGGTAGGGGTCCTGGCCCCACTCGGCCACCGAGCACTCGAAGGTGTCGTCGGTGCTGGTGCCCGAAATCCAGCGGCCATCGGTCCCGAAAGCGACCTGCTTCTGGCGGGCGCCGGAGCAGCGGCCTCCTTCCACGGCGCACAGCGTGTAGCCGGCGGGGCCGGTGGGCTTGGCCGCGGGAGCGGGGGGCGTGGGGGCCGGCGGTGTGGGCGTGGTCGGCGGGGTGGGGGTCGTCGGAGGAGCAGGGGGCGTCGGCGGCGTGGGCTGCGACGGCGTGCCGGTGCTCACCCCAAGCTTGCCGAGGGCACCGGGAATGCTGATCTGGCCGAAGCCCACGTTGTTGTTCTTGGCGCTTGCGTTGCTGGCACTGGTGAACAGAGCGTTCTTGATGGCGTCCACACTGGCGCCAGGCTTGGCCGAGAGCAGCACCGCCACCGCGCCCGCCGTGATGGGGCTGGCCTGCGAGGAACCGCTCATGGCCTGATAGCCGCCGTTGCGGACCGTGCTGGTGATGTTGACGCCGGGCGCGGCGATGTCGGGCTTGGTGAAGACGCCGCTGATTTCGCCCTGCCACGCGACGGGGCCACGGCTGCTGAACGACGCCACCTGACCGTTCGAGTCCACCGCGCCCACGCCGATGGCCTGCGGGAGGTTGCCGGGACTGCCGGTGCTGCCCGCCGCCGGGCCGAAGTTGCCGATGGCGAACACCGGAACCACGCCCGCCTTGAGCATGTTGTTGACCGGCACGATGAACTCGTTCCAGGTGCCGGGAATCCCCAGGCTCATGTTGACCACGTCGGCGCCGTCGTCGGTGTCGGCGTTGTTGTCGGGGTCGAGGACATACTGCATCCCGGCGATCACCTGCGCGAAGGTGCCCTCGTTGTTGGGCAGCACCAGGGCGCTGATGACCTTGGCCCCCGGCGCCACGCCCACCTTGGAACCGACGAGCAGGCCCGCCGTGTGGGTGCCGTGGTCGGTGGTGTCGTGCGGCTGGCTGCTCACGCGGTCGCCTTCGCCGTTAAATTCCTGGAAGGCCGCCACCTTGCCCGCAAGTTCGGGGTGAGAGGGGTCAATCCCGCTGTCGAGGTGCCCGATGCGGATGTTCTGGCCCTTGAAGCCCGCCGCCCAGGCAGCCGGAGCGCCGATCTGCTGGAGGTGGGTGGGGGTGCCGGCGGGCGCCGACGCGTTGCTCATGGCGACCACGCGCGGAATCTGCACCTTGAAGTTCTCGAAGACGGCGGCGACGAAGGGCAACTGCGACACGGCGCGCGCCTGCACCGGGGTCATGGGCAGGTAGACACTCTGGTCGAGCCACAACTGGGTGGCCTTTTGCGAGTTGACCGCCTGCTTGAGAAAGCCGGCACTCGGCCCGAGCTTGGCAATCTGGCTGTTGAGCTGACCGCGCAGGTTCTTGAACAGGGCGCGGCCCTGCGCCGTATTAGCGACGTTGAAGCGCACGATCACGCCGATAGGCGTCTGGTCCCCGGCCCGCGCTTTTTGCAGCAGCGTGGGAGAGAGGCTACCGGCACTCGCCTGCGACGCGCCGCTCAGGGCCAGGGCTGCGCCGAGCAGGGTCAGGAGTTTCTTTGACTTACGCATGGCCCTACGCTACCCGCCCCGGCATGACTTCCCCTGAAGGGTGAATGAGGACACCTTGAGGGCGGGTCAGGCGAGCGTCAGTCCGGAGTCTGAGCCGGGGAAGTTGGCCTCAGCGGCCCCCGATGCGGTAGGTCACGCCGAACCGGAGCTGGGTGCTCTCGGGCTGCGCGGCGACCCCCGCCGAGGCCGAGCGTCCGGCGGTGTTTTGCAGGCCCACGCTGAAACTCACGCGCGGGTTGACGTTGTAGGCGACGTTGAAATTGGGGCGCACGCTTTGCAGGTCGAGGCCGTTGAGCGGCGTGCTCACGCGGAAGGTGAAGCGGCCATCGGGCGTGGAATAGGTCGCGTCGATCAGGCCGTTGCCGCTGAGGTCCACCTGATACTGCACGAACAGTTCGCGGGTGAGGTACGACCCGACGGTCAGGGTGGCGTTCACGTTGCCGTCGGTGCCCAGCGCCGGGGTCAGGCGCAGCACGTCCACGCCGAGGCCGCGCGCCAGGGTGCGCTCGAGTTCGCCGAGGAAAAAGACGTTGAGCGCAGTTTGCAGGGCGCTGTTTCCCAGCCCGGCAAGGTTGCTGCCGAGGTTGTTGAGGTCCGGCACGCCGGTGGCGACGAGGGCGTAGAGCTCGGCCTGGGTGTACTCGCTGCCGGTTGCGGGGTTGCGGCACTGCGGGCCGGGCTCGGCGCAGCTCAGGCGGGTGTCGAGGTCGAGGACGCCCTGAAGCCCGTCGGTGGTGCGGAACTTGCCCGTGACATTGAGCGCCACCGGCACCTGCTGGCGGGTGGTGGGCGAAGGCACCGTGCCGCGCGCCGTCAGGGTGAAGGTGGGGTACAGCCCGGCGCCGCTGAAGGTCACGTTGCTCTGGGTGATGACGAATTCGTTGTCACGCAGGAACACGCTGCCGCGCTGCGAAACGATCTGCCCGCGCACCTGTGGCCTCGCCGCCGTGCCCGACACGACCAGTCCCGGCGTGCTGAACTCGGCCCGCGCCAGGTTCTCGTCGAGGCGAATGCCGCCCGAGGCGCGCAGTTGCACGTCCTCGAACAGGAAGCGCTCGAGCAGCGGGGTGGTGGCCGGCGAGGTGCTGGACCCCGTGCCCGTCGTCCCCTTCCCCTGACCGCTGCCCGCCGCCGGCTTGGGAAAGGTCGTGTATTCCTCGGGCAGCGGGCTGACGAAGGTGTCTTTGGCCCCGTTGCCCGTGCTGCCGGGCGCAGCGGGCAGGGTCGTGGGGGCGTCCACCCGGCCCAGCACCAGCCGGGCGAAGTCGCCCTCGCCGCTCACCCGCACGAAGTCGCCGCTGTCGCGCAGGCGGAAGTCGCCGGTGAGCGCACTTTCGCGGGCGTAGATGGCCGACACCGGGAGGTTGTAGTTGCGGGCGCTGAGGTTCAGGTCCCAGCGCGGGGTGAGCGCGCCGCTGAGCGTGAGCGTGCCCGCCCCCGTCACCGGGTTGGTGCTGCGGCTGCGGGCGTCGAGCGTCCAGCCTTGCTCGCCCTGCTGGCGCAGCGTGGCGGTGGTATTGGGCAGCGGCCCGAGGGCCTGCGGGGCGAAGAGGCCGCTGAACGTCGCCACCGTGCCGCTGAGCTTGCCGAGCGTGAGCTGCCCGCGCACATCGATTTGCCCGTCGCTGCCCACGCTGCCGCCGGTCAGGAGGCGCCCGCCCGCCGTGAACGCGCCGCTGTCGGGCAGGTCGCCGGCAAAAGACGGAAGCTGCACGGTCAGCCCCGCCACCCGCCCGGTCACGTTTTCGGCGCGCAGCAGGCCACGGGGGCGGTCGTAGGTGCCCGCCGCGCTGAGCACCACCGTGCCCTTGAGGCTGGGGTCGAGGCCCGCGAGCGACGGAATGAGTTGCAGCACCGGGGTAAAGGTGGTGTCGGTGAAGCGGGCGTTCACGTCCACCTTTTGCCGGGTGTACTGCCCGCGCACGTCCCAGGTGCCCGCCCCGGCGAGCTGCACGTTGATGTTACGCAGCTCGCGCGCGGCGTAATCGAGGGTGCCGGTGCCGGTGAGTGTTTCGGTCACGGTCTGGCCGTTTTCGGTGCGGCGCGCGCTCACCCGGATGCGCTCGGCGACCACCGAGGCGCGCCCGGCCAGCGGGTCGGCGAGGGGGAAACGGAAACGAACCGGCCCGGTGACCACGCCCTCGCCCGGCGTGGAGCCCGCGACGGCGGCGAGCACCGCGCCGAGCGGCAGCGCCTGCAAGTGCCCTGCCCGAAGACCTCGCCACCCGACAGACCGGCGGTGAAGTCGGAGTGGTCGAGAAACCCGCGCAGGCGCCAGCTGCCGGCCACCTGGCTGCCCTCGACCCGCAGCGGCAGCCGCCGCTCGCCGACCTGCAAGGCGTCGGAGGCGAGGAAAAAGGTGCCGCCGCCGTCGCTGAGGTTGGCCTCGCCGTAGACCTTGCCCGAGAGGCCCGGGGCCAGTCCCAGGTCGGCCACCTCCACCGCCCCGAGCACCGCGCGGGCGCTGTAGCCCTCGCCGGTGGGGGTCACGCCGAGCAGCGATTCGAGCGCGGGCACGGCGTCGGCGAGGCCGCCTTCGGCGCTCAGGCGAGCGCTGCCCACCGTATTGGTCGCCGTCGCCGCCGCGCTGAAGGTCGCTCCACTGAGCTTGAGCTGGCCGTTGGCGGTCACGGTCTGACCGGGCAATTCCAGCGGGTAGGCGCGCAGTTCGGCGCCGCCGCTTAGGCCACCGGGCACCGTGCGCACGTCCACGCTGAACTGCCCGTCGCCCCGGCGCAGCGTGCCGCCGAGTTGCCCCTGCCAGCGCGCGGGGGCGCCGCCCACCCCGGGCTGCTGCACGGCGCTCAGAGTCAGGGTGCCGGCGTTCAGGCGGGCGAATGCCTGCACGCTGGGGCGGCCCGCGCTCAGGGTGAGGGTGCCGCTGAGGTCGCCCGCCGGCTCGATGCCGAGCAGCGGAAGGGTCTGCGGCGCCGTCACGTCGCTCACCTGGAAATGCACCTCCCCGTCTTGCGTGCGGCTGACCGCGCCGTTCGCCGTCACCCGCCCGGTCAGGCCGCGAATGCCCAGCCGGGCAAGGTCGAGGCCCGGCAGCGCGGCCTGCACCTGCTCGCCGTTCCAGGTGACCTGCCCCTCGCGCTCACCGTCGCTGACGCGCAGGTCGGCGGCCCGCACCCCGGCGGTCCCGCTCGCCCGCCACTCGCCCCGGCGCAGCGTGAGCAGCAGCGACGGGTCGGCGAGCGGCCCAGAAGGTGTGACGCTGAAGGCGAGTTCGGGCCGGGTCAGGCTGGCCGCGCCGGACCAGGCCCAGTTGCCCTGGGCATCGGGGCGCAACTCGACGAGGCCGTTGGCGGTAGCGCCCTCGCCGTCCACCAGCCGGACCTGGGCACCGCGCGTGTTGGCGACAATCCGCGCCCGCGCCCCGAGAAGGCCGCCCTCGCCGGTAACGAGGGGGTGATTGGCGTCGCCGCTGACCCGCAGCGCGAGCGGCTCGGTCAGCACCCCGTCCGGGCCGCCAGTCACGCGGGCGCTGCCGCTCCAGCCGGTGTAGGGCGTGCGCCGCACGTCGAGCGCCGTGGTCAGGCCGCGCGTGGTGAGGGTGCCCGCCGCGCTGAGGCTGCCGTGGTCGGTGCGGGCGCGCAGTTGCCCGGCGAGGGCGCCGCCCGCCGTCAGGCCGAGGTCGGCGGTGCCGTTCAGCGACACCGGGCCGCTCGCCGCCACAGTGCCGCCTGCCACCCGCACGTTCAGGCCGCTGAGGGTCAGGGTTCGGCCCTGCCAGCGGGCGACCGGGGCTGCCGTGCCGGTCTGTCCCACGCCTGCCTGGGTGAAGCTGCCGCTGAGCGACGCGAGGTCGGTGAGGGTCCCGCTGACCGCGCCGCTGAGGTCGGGCAACTCGGCGCCGCCCGCCTGCACGGCGCGGGTCCGCAGGTCGGCGCGCACGGTGGGGGCTGTCAGGGGGCCGCCGAGAGTGGCGGTGACGGTCGCTTCGCCCTGTGCCCCCGCCACCAGCGCGAGCGGCGAGAGGCGCAATTGCCCGGCGAGCGTGGGAACGAGCCCGGCCCCCGGCGTGAGGGTGAGTTGCCCCTGACCGAGMTGGCCCGCGCTGAGGGCATACCCCCCCTCTCCGTCGCCGCGCAGGGTGAGGGGGTCGGGAAGGGAAGCCGTMTTCACCGTCAGCGCGCCGCCGAGGCGGGGCCACTGCCCCTGCACGTCGGCCTGCACGTGGCCCGCGCTGGTCTGCACCGAGCCGTAGACGCGCACGGTGGCCCCGGCGGGCCGCGCCGGGTCGAGACCGCGCGTCTCGGCGTAGAGGGCGCCCTGGCTGCTCCCCGACGCCTGCACGCGGGCCGTCACGTCGGGGCGGCGCAGATGCCCGGCGAGGGTGAGACGACTATCGAAGGTGCCCTGCTCGCTGCTCAGCACCCCGCCGAGCTGCCCCGAGACCAGCGGGTCGCGCAGCGGTCCACCCAGGGTCAGCGCGCCGCCGAGGGTGCCCTGCCCGAACGACGCCGCGCCGGGATAGGACGCCGCCACGTCGCGCACGGTGACGTTCAGGCCGCCGGGCAGCGCGCCGCTCGCGCTGAGGGTGCCCCCGCGCAGGCTGCCGCGCAGCTCGGCGCTGAGCGACCCGGTCCGGGGGCTGTAGTCCGCCGAGCCGGCGAGCGAGAACGGCCCCGCCCCGCTCTGAGTGCCGCGCAACCGGGCGCCCCGCAGCCGCAGCCGCTCGGGACCGTCCGCCAGGGTGCCCGCCGCCTCCAGTGCGCCGCCGAAATTGAGCGACCCAAAACCGAAGTCGGCGGGCAGCAGCCGCGCGAGCGCCACCGACGGCGACCTCAGGGTGGCCGCGTAACGCCCCGACCGYAGCGTGGCCGCGCCCTGCACCGCCTCTCCCTTCAGGCTCAGCTCGGCGTTCCCGGCAGCGTAGCTCGCCTGCACGTCGCCGGAAAGTTCGACCGCCGCGTCGTCGAGGCGCCCGTTGAAGGTCGCCGTGAGCCGGTTCCAGGCCGCGCCTCCCAGGGTTGCCTGCCCGCTGGCGCGCAACTGACCGGGCCGTTTCCAGAAGGCGCCCACGTCGAGCCGGGTCAGGGTCAGTGTGCCGCCGGGTTTGAGCGGCAACCCCGCCGGCAACGTGCCGGTGACCGCCGCCTGGGCGTCGCCCGTGCCGAGGGTGCCCGCCAGCGCGAGGACGCCGCGCCCGTCCACGATGGCGTCCACCGCGCCGCCCGGTGCACTGCCCGTCACGCGGACGCTGCCGCCCCAGCCCCGGCGGGCGTTCCAGGTGAGCGGCCCGCGCAGGCCCAGATCGAGCGGCGTCTCACGGCCCGCGCCCTGAAAACGGGTGTCGAGGTGCAGCCCGGCGTCGAGCAGGCCGCCCGCCGCCCCGGTCCCGAGCTGACCGCGCAGCAGCCCGCTGAGGCGCTCGCCGCCGAGTCCGAGTTTCCAGTCGCGGCCCAGCAGGTGACCCGAAACGCGGGTGCCCGCCACGTCCAGACCGCCCAGGATGGGTTCGCCGTTGACCGCGCCGAGCTGCCCCGTCAGTCCCAGGTCGGGCCGGGCGAAGGTGCCGCCGAGCTGCGCCGCGTAGTCGCCGGGCAGCACGTCGCCGAGCCGGGCGCGGGCGCCGAGCGCGAGCTGTGGCCACAGCGTGCCCGAGGCCCGCAGCGTGCCGCCCCCCTGTCCGGCAGGCAACGTCGCGCGCAGGTCGTCTACCCGCAGCGTGCCGCCTGTGAAGCGGGCCGGGGCACGCAGGCCGATGCCCGCGACCTCACCCGTCACCTCGGCGCGCAAGTCGGCCAGGGTGCCGCTGAGAGCAGCGTTCAGGCGACCAGCAGTGCCGCTGCCAACAGTGCCGCTGAAGGTGCGGAGGTCGGGCACTTGCACCCGGCCCGTCGTCTTCCAGGCGGCCAGCCCCTCCCCCGCCCCACGCCGCGCCGCAGCGGTGAGGACCGCGCCGCCGAGCGCAGCCTGCACCTCGGCCCGCGCCGCCGCGCCGCTCAGCTCGTGCCCGGTCAGCAGCAGGTCGAGGTCGCGCTCCTGATAACGGCCCCGCGCCCGCAGGGTCAGGTCGTGCGCCGCGTCGCCGGTCAGGGTGCCGTTCACGCCGCCGAGCGAGACGGTCGCGTTTGCCTGCGGATACAGCGGCCCGCGCACCCGCACGGCCTGCCCGCCGAGGCTGCTGGCGAGGTCAGCACTGAGCTGCCCGCCGCGCAGCGTCACGCGGCCCTGCGCGCGCTGGCCMTGCGCCGTGAGGTCCACCTGCGCCTGTCCGTTCGCCCGCTGCCAGTCGAGGCCCGGCACCGTCAGGTCGAGCCGCGCCTGCCCCGCCGCGCCCGGCAGCACGGGCCGCAGCGCCCGCCCACTCAGCACCGCGCCCGCCACCCGCAGGTCGCGCCCGTCGTAGGCCAGTGGCAGCCGGGTGCCGGGGTGGGTCAGCAGCCCCGAAGCCCGCACGCCGCGCTGGCCGTTCGTGGCCGACCAGTCCACGGCGGCGGTGAGGTTGAGCGGTTCGTTCTGATAAAGAGTCCGTTCGAGGCGCAAGGTGGCCCCGGTTGCCGTGACTTTGGCGAACAGTTGACCGGGACGCAGGACCGCGCGTAGGTCGCCTGGCAAGGTCGGCAATAGCGGCGCCACGTCCGTCGAAACTTCGCCGCCGAGGGTGGGCAGGAGGCCAATTCGCCCGTTTAAGGGACCGGAAGGCCGCGCCGCGAGCACCTTGCCGTTGCCCGCGACGCGGACCCGCCCGGCCCGTTTCAGCTCGCCGGTCCACAGGGCGTAGGCCGCGTCCAGCCCCCCCGACCAGCGTCCGCCCGCGTAGCTCAGGCCCGCCACCTGCACCCGGCCCGCCGTGGCTGAGGCCCGCAGGGGGAAACTCTGCGCCGGCACGACCACGCGGGCGGGGCCGCCCCCCAGTGTTTGCCCGTGCAGCCGCAGCGCGCCGCGCAGGTCGGCGAGGCTGCCCGTCGCCGCCGCGTCGAGGTACGGTCCCGCCACATTGACCCGCAGCTCGCTGAGGTCGCCGGGAAGCCGCAGCCGGCCCGTCGCTTCCAGGTGATGTCCGGCGAGGTCGCCCGTCGCCCGCACCCGGCCCCGCGTGGCGGTCAGGTGCAGCGGGCCGGCCTTCAGCGCCCCGTCCAGCTCGCCGCCGCTGAGGCGCAGGTCGCCCGCCACCTGCTGGCCCTGCGCCGTCAGGTCGGCCCGCGCCCGCCCGGTGGCCCGCGCCCAGTCGAGCGCCGCGCCGGGCACGTTGAGGTCGAGATTGACTGCGCCCGTCGTGCCGGGCAGCAGTGGAGCCAGCGCTTTCCCAGTCAGCCGCGCCCCGCTGATCCGCAAGCCCCGGCGGTCATAGCGCAGTGGCACCCGCGCCTGCGGATGCGAGAGCAGCGCGGTGGCTCGCACGCCGCCTCGCCCGCTCGTGGCCGACCAGTCCACGCGGCGGTGAGGTTGAGCGGTTCGTTCTGATAAAGGGTCCGTTCGAGGCGCAGCGTGGCGCCCGTGGCTGTGACCTTGGCGAACAGTTGACCGGGACGCAGGGCCGCGCGTAGGTCGCCCGGCAAGGTCGGCAGCAGCGGCGCCACGTCCGTCGAAACTTCGCCGCTGAGAGTAGGAAGGAGGCCGACCCGCCCGTTCAGGGGACCAGAGGGCCGCGCCGCGAGCACCTTGCCGTCGCCCACAATGCGGACCCGCCCCGCCCGTTTCAGCTCGCCGGTCCACAGGGCGTAGGCCGCGTCCAACCCGCCCGACCAGCGCCCGCTCGCGTAGGTCAGGCCGCCTGCCGTGAGGCTCGCGGTGGCCGGGCGCACCCGCAGCGGGAAGCTCTGAGCCGGAATGACCACGCGGGGGGGCCGCCCCCCAGTGTTTGCGGGCGCAGGCGCAGGGTGCCGCGCAGGGCACGCAGATCGCCCGTCGCCGCCGCACTGAGGTAGGGGCCGCTCACGTTCAGGCGCAGGCCGCTGAGGTCGCCGGGAAGCCGCAACCGTCCCGCCGCCTCCAGGTGGTGCCCGGCGAGGTCGCCCGTCGCCCGCACCCGGCCCCGCGTGGCGGTCAGGTGCAGTGGCCCCGCCTTCAGCGCTCCATCCAGCTCGCCGCCGCGCAGGGCCAGCAGGCCCGTGACCGCTTGACCCTGCGCCCGCACGTTGAGCCGGGCCTGACCGGTCGCCCGCGCCCAGTCGAGCGCCGCGCCGGGTCCTGTTCCGCCGGGCACTGTCAGGTCGAGGCCCACCTCGCCCGCCGCGCCGCTCAGCACGGGCGAGAGGAGCCGCGCGTCGAGCCGGGCGCCGCGCACCCGCAGCCCCGCCGGGTCATAGGTGACCGGCAGCCGCAGCCCGCGCCGGGTGAGCAGACCCGAGGCGCGCAGTCCGCCGCGCCAGTTCGCCTGCGCGCTCAGGTTGAGCGGTTCGTTCTGGTAGAGCGTCTGGTGCAGGCGCACTGTGGCCCCGTCTGCCGTGACGCGCGCCACCAGTTCGCCGGGGCGAATGACCGCCCGCAGGTCGGGGGGCAGCGCCGCGAGCCAGGGGGCAAGCGGCGTGGACACTTCGCCGCCAAACGCCGGCAACAGCCCGACCCGCCCGCGCAGGGGACCGGACGGCAGGGCGGCGAGCACGTCGCCCTCCCCGACCAGCCGCACCCGCCCCGGCTGCCGGAGGTCGCCGGCCCACAGCGTGTAGCCAGCGTCGAGCGCCCCGGCCCAGCGCCCACCCTGGTAGCGCAGCCCGCCCGCCTGCGCCCGCCCCCCGGTGAGCGACGCGCTGAGGGGAAAGGACTGTGCCGGCACGACCAACCGCGCCGCTCCGGCGCCGAACTGCTGGCGATGAAGCGTGAGGACGCCGCGCAGGTGACCTGCCCCACCACTCGCCCGCGCGGTGAAATAAGGCCCGTCGGAGGTCAGATGCAGGTCGCTGAGGGTTGCGGGCAGGGTCAGGCGGCCCGTCGCGCGGACTCGCTGCCCGCCGAACTCGCCGCGCACCAGCACCCGTCCGCCCTGCGCGCTCAGGCTCAGCGCCCCGGCGCGCAGTTGCCCCGACAGCGCGCCGCCGCGTGAGTGCAGCGCGCCGCTCAGCCGTTGCCCGGCGAGCAACAGCTCCCGCGCCTCGAGATCGAGGTCGTCAAAGCCGTTGAGCCGCAGCCGTCCGCGCCCGCCGCGCCCGTCGGTCAGGGTCAGCACCCCGCGTGGGCGCGCGCCGGTGCCCTGCACGTTGCCGCCCACGATGAGGGTGCTCTGGCCGGGCAGGGTCAGCGGGCCGCTCACGTCGAGGTTGTAGTGCCCGGCGGGCAGCGACGCCGTGCCCCGCGCCCGTAGGCCGGCGGGGTCGCTCAGCAACACGTTCAGCCGTTGCCAGGGCCCGCTGACCGTCACGGCGTAGCGGTCGAGCGAGCCGCTCGCCTCCACCGCGCCCCGGAAGGTCTGTTTGCCGGGGTCGCCCGCCGCCGGACGCTGGAGGCCCCAGGTGGCGCGTCCCTGCACCTGCCCACTGCGCCCGAAGGCCGTCAGCGCCTGCTGCCCGCGCACCTGCAGGAGGCCGGTGGCCCCGTCGTAGGTCGCGGCGAGGTCGCCCCAGCGCCCGCCAACCTGCAAGCGGGGCGTGAGGGTACCGCTCAGCTGCGCCGTCTGAGCGGGCAGGGTCAGGCCGCTGAACGACAGCGGGCCGGTGCGCCCGCGCAGGCTGGCGCCGAGGTGGCTGTACGGCCCGCTCACCGCCGCTTGCAAGGTCTGTCCCAGGTAATGGACGGTGCCGCCCACGCCGACTTCGGGGTACACGCGGCCCGTCAGCCGGGCGGTGAGCGGCTCACCGTTGAGCGGCAATCCCGCCGTCAGGTCGGCATTCAGCACGCCCCCGGCCTGGGTGCCGGGCTGCCGGGCGAGCGTGCCGGCCACGTCCACCCCGTTCACGCGGGCGGCCACCCGCGCCCCGCCGCCCAAACCGCGCAGGTTCAGGTCGAGGGTGCCGCCGAGGTTCACGCCGGGCAGCAGGGGACGGAGCGCCGCCAGATTGACCCGGCCCGCCGCGTCCCAGCTTTGCCCGCGCAGCACGCCGCTGGCCGTATCGCCCTGCGTGCGGAGGCTAAAGCGCACGCCGGGCGACTCGTTCTCGCTGCCCGTGACGAGACTGAAGACCCCGCTCACATCGCTGCCCGACAGCCGCGCCGCCGTGCGGTAGGGCGCGCGCAGATCGCTGTCGGCGAGCACGGTCACGCCGCCCGCCGTTCCGCGCAGGCTCGCCGTTTGTCCGCGCAGCACCGCCGCGAGGTCGTAGCCCTGACCGCGCACCGTGAGCTGCCCGGTCGCCCGCAACTCCTGCCCCGCGCCCGGCAGCGTGGCCTGCACGTCGCCGCCGACCCGCACGCCACCGAGTACCCCGAGGTCACGTGCGCGCAGTCCGAAGGTCTTGCCCGCCCAGGTCAACCGCTGCTCCCCGGACTGGAACGTGCCGCGCTGGCGGCGGTAATTGAGCCGCACCGGCCCGCTCAGCGGCTCGTCCACGCCCGTCACCCGCGCCGTCAACTGCCCCGCGAGGTCGCCGGCCGTCAGGTCGAGGGTGCCCTGTCCGCTCAGCGCCGCGCCGGACGCCCCCACATCACGCGCCTGCCAGCGGCCCCGGAACTTGGGGTCGAGGTCGAGGGTGAGCCGCCCCACCGGTGCTTGCTGCCCACTACTAGTACTAGCACCACCAGTTTGCAGGTCGGCGCGCAGACCCGCGCTACTCAGCCGCGCCGTGCCGGTCAGCCCCAGCGGTCCCAGGCGGCCCTCCGCGACCTCGGCACGCAGGTCGTTGGCGTGGCCGCTGAGGGTGACCCGCGCCCGCGCACCGCCGAAGTCGGGGTTGATGACAGCACTCAGGTTGCCGCCGTGAAATTCGTAGCGTCCGTGCGCCGCGCCGCCGAGGGCCGTGCCGCCGAGCGTGACAGCGTTGACCGCATTGATGCGCGCCGTGAGGTCGAGCGGTTTGCCGCCGAAGTCGCCGGTCCACGCCGCCGTGCCTGCCCGCCCGAAGGCCCACTGGCCGCGCACCTGCTGCTGCCCGCCGAGCTGCGTCAGGCCGCTGAAGGCGAGGTCGTTGGTCTGGGGCGTCTTGTGCCCCTCATGGTTGAGAAAGCTGTACTCGGCGCGCACCCGGCGCAGCGGCACCCCGGCGAGGGTGGCCCCCGCCGCGCCGTCGCCCGCTTTGGCGTAGCCCTTGACGCGCACGGTGCTCCAGCCGCCCGCCGTGACGCGCAATTTGAGGTCGCCCTGCCCGGTGGTGTGCAGCGAGCGCGCCAGCCCCCCCACCGTGGGGTCGGCGCCCACCGCCACCGTCCAGTGTTTGGCTGCCAGGTCCACCCCGCCGCGCGCGCTGACCGGTCCGTCCCAGGCCTGCCCGGCGAGGTTGAGGGTGATGTTCTCGCCTCGGTGCAGGGCGCGGCCCGTGACCTCCCGCACCGTGACGAAGGACGCCTGAGGCACCCGCAGCAGGCCGCCCGTCAGCTTCACGTCGCCGTGGACTGGCCCTTCCCCGAAGACGTAGCGGCCCTGCAAGCGCCCCGCCCGGACCCCGCCCCAGTAATGACGCAGGATGCGGGCGTCGGCGTCGAAGGTGACGGCGTACACGTTGGCCGCGCCGCGCTCGGCGACCTTGAGCTGGCCGGAGAGCTTGCCGTCGGGGGTTTGCCCGTCGAAAGCGACGGTCTTGTCAGGACCAGGATGCAGGTTGAGCCGGGCGGCGGGCACGTTGAGGCCCGTGCCGTCCACCGTCAGGCGGCTGCGCTGCACGTCCACCGACCCGAGGACGACCTTCCAGCCGTTACCGGGGCTCTGCCTTTTTTCAGTCTCGACCAGGTCCTTGAGCCGCAGCGCGACGGCGGCGTCGGCCACCGTGACATCAACCCGCACGGTGCGGTTGTTCCAGTCCACCCCGGCGACGTGGGCGGACGCCTCCCCCGCCGTCACGTGCACGCCGGGCTGGTCGAAGGCCACCTGCGAGAGCTTGGGCGACCACAGCGGGCCGGACACGTTTCCGGCACTGATCCCCAGGTCCTTGCCGTAGCGCGAGAGCACCTGCCCGCCGAACAGTTGCGGGGCGTAGGCCACCGCGCCGAGCAGCAGGCCGCCGCCCAGCACCCACCAGGGCCAGCGCGGCGCCGCGGCGCCGGGGGCGGGCGCGGGGCGCCGCTTTGGCCCTCACGAGTCCCGCCCCGGTGGGCCAGCGTGACCCCAACCGAAATCAGCGCAGCCGAAAACTGTGCCCCCAAGCGCAGGGACACAGTGGCGACGCGGCGCAGCGCTCAGACACGCGGCTGGCAGGAAACGGCCCATCAACCTGAATATTGTAGGGGCCAGCGCATGAGCAAGGCCCCCGCCGGCCTCACCCCGTTCCCACCTTGCCCCCGATTGGGGGAAGCGGGAGGGAGAGCAGGCCGGACACCGGCTGAAGCCGTCAGATAAACAGCGGCTCGTCGGAATCGTCGGGCGGCAGGCGGTCCTGGGCGTGCAGGTAGCGGGACGCGACCGCAATCCCGCCGAGAGCGCCAATGGCAAGCACCAGCAGCAGCCAGAGCGCTGAGCCCTGTGATCCGCGAGACCGTGCCCGGTGGGCGGTCCGACCAGAAAGACGTGAAGCCATGAAACCAGCATAACAGCCTGCGCCCCGCCGCCCGACTTTCAGCTTTTTAGATGTTCGGCGCTCAGCCGCTCCCGCTCCGGCCCGCCGCCGCTCTATCCTGCCGGGCATGTCGCGTGTGCTGCTGTTCGTTCTGGGCGTCTTGCTGCTGTGCGCGGCGGCACTCGCGGCGCTGTGGCTCGCCGGGCAGGTGCTGGCGGTGCTCGGCGCCCTGCTGACCGGCGCGGCGGGCGTGCTGGGGCGGCTGCTGATTTTCCTGCCGCTAGCGGCGCTGGCAGGCGGCCTGAGCTACTTCGTGGCGAGCGCGTGGCGGCCTGGTCAGCCGCTCGACAGTCAAGCGGCGGCGAGTCAGCCCGTGTCGTTCCTCTCGGAACCTGTCCCCACTGCACGCGGACCGCGCTGGCGCCCGGGCAAACGCACAGCAGTGAATCTGCCCGACACCGCGCCCACCGAGCATGCGGACAGCACCGTCGTCATCGCGGCCACGCCGCAGGTCACAACCACGCTGGACGGGACGGACCTGCCCAGCAGCGAGGAATCCACAGACACAAGTGACGCCACAGCCGAGCCCCCGCGCCCGCCTTCCTGAAGACCAGGGCCGCAGTGGGATGAAGCGCAGGTGGCAAGCCCGCTGACCGGCTCAGGGCCTTTTCATAAGGCGTCAGGAAAGGTGTGGTCCACTGCCGGGCATGTTCAAGTTCACCCCCACGACCGTCGTCCTGGCCGCGCTGCTCGGCGCTGCGTCCGCCCAGCCGGTAAATCCGGCCACCCCCGCCGCGCCGGCTCAGGCTGCACCCGCCACTCCGGCAACGCCCGCGTCTCCCGCCCAGCAGGCCCCCGGACAGAACACGCCGGGTGCCCCCGCCGCCGCCGAGTGGAACAACCCGGCCCTGAGCAGCGCGAGCTACGCCATCAGCGAGCCGGTGTGGGAAGGCAGCACCTCGCTGGTGAGCGCCGAGCAGCGCGCCGGCATCGTGACCGCCCTGCGCCACGACTCCGAAGGCGCCCTCAAGCGCCGCTACCCCCAGGCCAAGTTCGTTCCCGCCGGCACCCCCGGCGCCATCAAGGTGACCCCGGCCATCGTCGCCCCCACCGCGCTGGTGCCCTGGGCCAAGATGACGGTACGCCTCGACCTCGACCTGCCCAGCGGCAACCGGGCGTCACTCAGCGAGAACTTCGGCCTGCTCACCCTCTGGCAGCAGGGGGCGGAAGCCGCCAACTACGCCTTCGACCAGCTCGCCCAGCGGCTCCCCTGAGCGGCCCTGTCTAAGCAAGCGGCGCTGACAACCTGACATTCCCATCATGGGGCCGGGAGAAACTGTTTTCCGGTCCCTTCGACTTCCTGCGCCTCATCTCAGGAGTGGCTTTATGGGTACAGTTTCCCCTTCCCGCGTTTCGCCGCATCCCACTCTTTCGCGCGCCGCCTACCTGCGCCACTGTATTCGCGTCAGCCTGCTCAAGCGCTGGCCCTGGCTTCTGCTGGCGACGTTGTTTGCTACAGCAGCAGGCTGGCAGCTCCGCTGGTCGCTCTGGGAAATTGCCGTCGGTGCTCTCGCAGTCCTGCTGCTCGGCATCGGCTGGGTCGCCCTGTCCTCGTGGCGGCGCCATGCAGGCGATTGAGCCGGCTGGCTCCTCACTTCCCCTTAAAGCAGCGCCTTGTCGGGTATACCGTCGTGTTAGCCTCGGCGCATGACCCAGGAAGCAAAGCAGTTTGAAAAGCAGAGCGGCGGCGCCGACAGCAACCAATTCGGAGCCGGCAAGTCGGCCTTCGTGACCGGCGCGAGCAAGGGCATCGGCTACGCGGTGGCGCAGGCGCTTGCCGCCGAGGGCTACCGCGTGACCATCACCAGCCGCAAGCAAGGCGAGATTGATGAGGCTGCCCAGCAGCTCGGCGAGAACGTGCGCGGCGTGGTCTGCGACGTGAAAGACGCCGCCGCTGTGCAGAGTGCGGTGGACGCCCATGTAGAAGCGTTCGGCAGCCTCGACGTGCTGTTCGTCAACGCGGGCGTGGGCCACTTCGCCAACATCGAGCAACTCAGCATCGAGCAGTGGCAGGACGTCATCGACACCAACCTCTCGGGCGCCTTCTACACCATCAAGGCCGCGATTCCGGCGCTGAAAAAGCAGGGCGGCTACATCCTCACCCTGTCGAGCCTCGCGGGCAAAAACCCTTTCGAGGGCGGCGCGGCGTACAACGCCAGCAAGTTTGGCCTCAACGGCTTGAGCGAAGTCGTCAACCTCGACCTGCGCCAGTACGACATCAAGACCACCCAGATCATGCCCGGCACTGTAGCGACGCACTTCAACGACCACACGCCGAACGAGGACGATTTCTGGAAGATTCAGCCCGAGGACATCGCGCAGCTCACGGTGGACCTGCTCAAGATGCCCGCCCGCACCCTGCCGAGCCGGGTCGAAGTGCGCCCGAGCCGGCCTGACCGGAAGCCGAAGAAATAAATCGTTAATCACATCAAGTGCCGAAGGGAAGAGGAAAAAAGGCCGCGTGCCGCCCTCTTCCCTTCCCCTTTTCCTCCTTTTCCCTGCCGCTGCTACAATGCGCCGCGTGTATACCAACCGCCGAGCCCATCACGAATACGAACTGCTGGAGCGGTTCGAGGCGGGCATCAGTCTGACGGGCAGCGAGGTCAAGAGTGTGCGGGCGGGGGGCGTGGATTTCCGTGACGCCTTCGCCCGCATCAACGGCTCGGACGTGGACCTGGAGGGGCTGTATATCCCCGTGTACAAGGAAGCCACCTACAACAACCACGAGCCCCGCCGCAAACGTCGGCTGCTGCTGCACCGTGAGGAAATCGAAAAACTCCGGCGCGGGCTGGAGCAAAAGGGCCTGACGCTGGTGCCGACCCGGCTCTACCAGAAAGGCCGCTACTTCAAGGTCGAACTTGCCCTTGCCCGGGGCAAGAAACTGCACGACAAGCGCCGCGCCGATGCCGAGCGCACCGTGGCACGGGAGCTGCGCGAACTATGAATCACCTTCAACTTTCCAGCAATCGCCGCTGGGCCCGGCCCCTGCTGCTCTCGGCGGGCCTGCTTGCCGCCGGACTCGCCGGGGCGCAAATCACCATCGGCAAACTCAACCTCGCGGGTAAGGAAGTGCAGAGCGCCAACCTCTACGGCGCCGAGTACGCCAGCCGCACCGCGCTCGACGGCCTGCTCGACATCGAGCGGCAGGGCGAAGTCATGCGGGTGGTCGGCATGGGGCACACCATGCTGCTGCCCATCGACACCGATCAGGTGCGCGCCACCACCGACTTCAACACCGTGCAGATCGACACCGAGCGCGTCAAGGCGCGGACGGCGACCTGGGTGAACGGCGTGGTCTATTTTCCGCTCGACACGCTGGCGCGCGGGCTGGGCGCCGAGTACCGCCCCGGCACCTTCACGCTGGCGTCGCCACAACTTCAGAGTGTAAGCAGCCGCGCGGGCAGCACGAGTGACCGCCTGGTGCTCGACCTCAACCGCGACGTGACCGCCAAGGTCGAGCTGCGCGGGGCCCAGGTCCGCATCATCCTGAAAAACACGACCGGCAAAGCGCAACGCTACACCACGCGCGGCGCCTTTATTCCCAGCGCCGAGGTCAAGCAGCAGGCGTCGGACCTCATCGTCAGCTTCACCCTGCCGCAAAACAGCGGCTACCGCGTCTACCCGGTGGTGCGTTCTGGCGGCACCCGAATCGTGGCCGACGCGGGCCCCGGCGTGCCACAGGACTTTCCGGCGGTGCTCGAGCGGGTCGGCAAACCCCTCATCGTGCTCGACCCGACGCGGGTGGAAGGACTGGGCCGCGACGTGACGCTCGAAGTGGCGCGCCGCTCGGCGGAGCTGCTGTCCAAGGCCGGCTGGCAGGTGAGTATGACCCGCGACCAGGGCACGGCGCTCGGGCAAAACCAGAAACTGCAACTTGCCCGCCAGAGCGACGTGTATCTGGCGCTCGACCTGGGCCGCTTTCCCCAGACCCAGCGCGGCGGCGTGACCGTGTATGAGGGCAGCGGCAACAGCGCCTCGCAGGTCATCAACGCGGTGCGCGGGGGGCAGACGGCGCCGTACAGCCCGCTCGTCATCAGCGACAACGGGGGCAGCCGCCGCCTCAGCGAACTGCTGCGCGGCGAACTGAAAAGCGGCGGCGTGACCGCCGAGCAAGACGACCTGCGCCGGATGCTGACGCTCAGCGAGGCGCCGCAGGCCGCGCTGCTGCTCGAACTCGGCTGGGCCGGCAACGCCCAGGACCGCGCCAACCTCGCCACCGAGGCCCGCTTGCAAGCCCTCTCGGTGGCGGTCGCCCGCAGCGTGGCCAACTACCTGACCACGCGCGCCGCCAACGCCTCGCAGGCGAGCAGCAGTGCCAGCACCACCCAGACCATCCTGACCGGCGGCACTACCCGCGCCGGGGGTCAGCAGTGAGCGTGATGCGCCGCCTCTTTTCGCTGTTCAACGTGCTGGCGCTGCTCGCTCTCGCCGCCGCCGCCTACGCCTATCAGGTCGTGCAGCGCCCCGCCGAGTTGCCCACGCCCCCCAAACTCGAACTGCTCGAGCGCCACGGGGTCAAGCTCAAGGTCTACTATTCCGACCAGCAGGTCAAAACTTTGAAGCCGGTGGACCGTACCGTGCAGGTCGTCGAGGAAAACCCGACCAGCCTCGCGCAGGCCGCGCTCAACGCCTGGGCGCAGGGGCCGCAGCAGGGTGAGGCCCTCGCGGTGGTGCCCGCCGGCACCGACGCCCCGCGCGTCTACGTGCGCGGCAAGCACTACTACGTGGACCTGCTGCCCGCCTACGGCAAGCTGAACTACGGCAGCTCGGGCGAGTGGATGCTGGTGTGCACCATGACCCGCACCCTGCTCGAGCGCGGCGGGGACGACGTGTCTTTCCTGCTCGGCGGTAAGACGGTGGACACACTGGGGCACATCGACCTGCGCCGGGCGTTCACACGGGCCGACTGCCCGAACTGAGCCCCAGCGCCGCCGCTGAGCCCTCACTTCCCTTTCCCATGATTCACGCCATCACCCTGCAAGGGTTCAAATCTTTTGCCGACCGCACCCGCCTGGAATTCTCACTTTCCAGCGGGTCGGGCGGGGTCTGCGCGGTGATCGGTCCCAACGGCAGCGGCAAAAGCAACGTGGTGGAGGCCATTCGCTGGGCCACCCATGGGGCGCGGGCCCGTGACCTGCGCGCCGGACGCGGCTCCGAGCTGATTTTTCACGGCTCGGGCGGCAAGGCGCCGCTGGGGCTCGCCGAAGTGCAGCTCGAACTGCGGACCCCGGCGGGCGAGCGTCTCAACGTCACCCGCCGCATCTACCGCGACGGCAGCGGCGAGCAGGACCTCGGCGGGCGCGGGGTGCGCGCCAGAGACATTCAGGCAGCGTGCGCGGCACCGGGCTGGGGCCGGGGGGCTCGCGGTCATCGGCCAGGGCGAGGTGAGCGGCGTGGTGCAGGCCGAGGGGAGGACCCTGCTCGGCTACTTGCAGGAGGCCGCCGGACTCTCGCGCGCCGTGTCCACCCGCCAGGACACTGAAGCGCGGCTGAAAGAAGCTGACACCCATCTGGAGGGGCTGCGCCTGCTGTTGAATGAACGCGAAACCGCCCTGGCCCGCCTCGCCCGCGCCGCGCAGGACGCGCAGGAGCACCGCCGCCTCAGCGAGCGCGCTGGCCTGCTGGAAGGCGCCCTGGCCCGCGAAAAACAGCTCACCCTGCTGCGTGAAATCGCCGGGGCACGGGCCGAAGCCGCCTCGCTGGAAGCCCGCTCGGCGGCGCTTGCCCGTGAGGTGACGGAGGCCGCCGCCCGCGTCGAGCAGGCCCGCGAAGCCGCGCAGGAAGCCCGCGCCCGCCGCGACGCCTACGCCGGGTCACTCGACACCCTGCGCGCCGCCCGCACCGCCCGCGACCAGGCCGAGCAGTACCGCCAGCATCTGACCCAGGAACGTGAAGGGTTGGAACGCGACCTCGCCGCGCTGCCGCAGACGGCGCCTGCTGAGGCGGCCCCCGACCTCGCCGCGCTGCAAGCCGCCGCTGCCGAGCGCCGCGCCCGTGCCGAAGCCGCCGAGCGCGAGGCCCGCCGCCTCGACACCGACCTCACCCGCGCCCGCGAGAGTGCCGCCCGCGCCGCCGAGGCCCACGCCCGCAGCGACGCCAGCCTGACCACCCTGCGCGCCGAGCTGGAACGCGCCGAAGGCAATCTGGAAACGGCGCAGACCCGGCTGGACGCGGCGCAGGAGGCACTGACCGTCGCTGCCGCCGCCCGCCAGGACGCCGAAACCCGTTACCGCACGCAGGCCGAACAGCGCGAGGCGGCGCAGGCACGGGCAACCCACCTGCGCGCCGAACTCGCCCGCGTGTCGGCGGGGCTCGCTCCGCTGCGGCGTGAGCGCGAGCGGCTGGAAACGGCGCTCAATTCTTACGCCCGCTACGGCGAAGGCGCTCGCAACGCGCTGCGGCAGGAGCACCCCGGCATCGTGGGCAGCGTGGCCGACGTGCTCAGCGTGCCTGCCGAGTACGAAACGGCCATTACAGCGGCGCTCGGTAGGCGGCTGGAGCAAGTCGTTGTCCACACTGGCCAGGACGCCCGCGACATCATTGAGGAACTGAAAAGGGCGGGGGGCCGTGCCACCTTCCTGCCGCTCGACCTCATTCGGCCTCGGCCCCGGCGCGACGGCCCGCTGCTGCGCGAGGCGGGGGTCATCGGCAACCTCGCCGACCTCTGCCCCACCGACCCGCCGCTGGTGGGCGAAGCGGTGCTCGCCGACACGCTGCTGGTGGACGACCTGAGCACCGCCAACCGCCTCGCGCGTGCCCACAGCAGCCGCCCGCGCCTCGTCACGCTGGCGGGCGAACTCGTGGAGCCCGGTGGGGCCATCACCGGGGGCCGCCTGCGCGACAGCGGGAGCGCTGTGCTCGCCGACCAGCGGAGATTTCAGGAACTCGATGAGGAACTGGCACAGGCCGAGCGGCAGACCGCGACCTTCCAACAGCAGTTGAGCGAACTGGAGAGTAAGGCGCCCGACGCCGAGTGGGACGCCCTGCTGCGCCAGCGCGACGAAACCTTGCGGGCCGAGCGCGACGCCGAAAAGCGCGTGACCGAGCTCTCCGCCCAGACCCGCAGCCTGCGTTCACACCGCGACGAGCTGACGGCCCGACTGGAACGTGACGCCGCCCGCCTCCCCGTTCCCACCGAGGACGCCACCGACCCCGCCGAACTGGAAAGCGCGCTCTGGCAGGCGCGGCAGCAGGCTGAAACGGGCCGCGCCGCCGAGCGGGAAGCGCTCGAAGCCCTGGCACTCGCCCGCGAACTGGACACGGCCTGGAAGACGTACCGCGCCGCCGAAGCCCGCGCCGCCGCCCTACGTGAGCGCCTGCGGGTGAACGCCGACTCCGCCGCCGCGCAGCAGGGCGGGCTGGACGCTGCCGCCGCCGAAGTCGCCCGCCGTGAGGCCGCCCTCGGTACGCTCGACGAGCAGGAATTTCCCCGCGCCGAGGCTGCCCGTGAGGCCGCCGCGCTCGCCTACGCGAACCTGATTGGCGAGCAGAACAAGGTGCGTGGGCGGCTCGACGACCTCCGTGTCCTCATCGCCCGGCGTGAAGGCAGCGCCGAGCCCATTCCCGACGGCTGTTCCCCGCCCGGCACCCCGAAAGAATGGACCGCCGAACTCGCCCGCGCCCGCGCTGAACTCGACCGTCTGGGGCCGGTGAACGCCCGCGCCGAGGCCGATTACCAAGCCGAGGCTGAGACGCTGGAGCTGCAACGCCGTGAGGCCGCCGACGCGGAAGCTGCCGCTGCCGAACTGCGCGCCCACCTCGGCGAACTCGAAGGCGTCGAGCGCGAGGCGACCCGGCAGGCCTTCGAACGGGTAAACGCCGCCTTCCGCGAGTACAGCGCCGAGCTGCTCGGCGGCGCGGGCGAACTCGAACCTGAGCAGGACGAGGCGGGCCGCCTCACCGGGCTACGCCTCGCCGTGCAGCCGAAAGGCAAGCGCACCCGCTCTATGACGCTGCTCTCGGCAGGCGAGCGGACGATGGCGGGCCTCGGGTTTCTGTTCGCCCTCAACCATGCCGGCGGGGAGGAAGGCATGGGCGGCCTCCCCCTCGCCGTGCTCGACGAGGTGGACGCCCCGCTCGACGAGGCGAACATTCGCCGCTTTACCGCCTTCCTGACGCGCTTTGCCGAGCGGGGCACGCAATTTCTGCTCGTGACCCACCAGAAGGCGACGATGGAAGTGGCGACCGCGCTGTGGGGCGTGACCACCGACCAGACCGGGGCGAGCCGGGTACTGAGCATCAAGCAGGAGCGGGAATAAGGGCACTTCGCAGGCTGGCGTATGCCTCACCCTGACATCCCGCCTCTGACAACCCTCCTGCGGGCTGGCGAACGCTAGCATCTCCCCCATGCACCACCTCATCCTCCCGGCGCTGCTGCTCGCCTCCGCCGCCAGCGCCCAGGCTGCGCCTACATCAACCGGCCCCAGCTTTGAAGGCCAGATCATCTATCAGGTCATGCCCGACCGTTTCTTCGACGGTGACCCTTCCAACAATGCCGGGGTGGACCGTGCCAACCTCCGCGCCTGGCACGGCGGCGACCTCGCGGGGCTGACGCAAAAGCTGCCTTACATCCAGAAACTTGGGGCGACGGCCATCTGGATGACGCCGATCTACCGCCAGCAGACCGCCAAATCCTTCGACACCGCCGCTTATCACGGCTACTGGCCCGCCGATTTCCGGCAGGTGGACCCGCACTTCGGCTCGATGGCGACCTTCGATACGTTCATGAAGGCAGCGAAAGGCGCGGGGATGAAGGTGGTCCTTGACCAGGTCATCAATCACTACGGCTACGAGGCCCCAGCGGTGAAGGCCAATCCGGGCTGGTTCAACGGCAAGGCGCAGTGCGACGCGACCAAGAACAAGGACGTGGACTGTCCCCTCGCCGGCCTACCCGACCTGCGCCAGAGCGTGCCCGCCGTGCGCCAGCAGTTGTTCGGGAACGGCGACTTCTGGCGGGCGCGAGGGGTGGACGGCTTCCGTTACGACGCGATCAAGCATGTGGAGCGGCCTTTCCTGCTCGACCTGCTGAAAAAAGACCGCGCCGCCGGCACCTGGACGCTCGGCGAGTGGTACGACGCCGACGCGGGCACGGTGGCCGAGTGGCAAAAGCAGGGGTTTGACAGCCTGTTTCTCTTCAGCTTGCAAGCGGCGATGCGCGGCAGCGTGATGGGCGCGTCCAGCCTGGTCAACGTGCGCGAGGTGCTGCGCCGCTCGGACGAACTTGCCCGGCCCGGCGAGGTGGCACTGTTTCTCGACAACCACGACGTGCCGCGTTTCTCGCAGGGCAGCTTTTTCGAGGACGAAGGGCAGGCCCGCACCAAATACGGCCTGCGGGCGCTGCTCACGCTGCGGGGCGTGCCGGTCCTCTACCAGGGCACCGAAATTGCCATGCGCGGCGGAGCCGACCCCGACAACCGGCGCGACATGCGCTTTGAAAGCCAGTGGACGCCCGCCGAAAAAGCCGTATACAACGTGGCCCGCGACGCCATTGCCGTCCGCAAGGCGAGCCCGCCCCTCAGTCGGGGCACCCAGACGCTGCTTCCCGTCCCCGACCGGCAGGCCGACGACCTGCTGCTGCTGACCCGCGAGCAGGGCGGACAGCGGGTGCTGGTGGCCTGGCACAACGGGTTGAAACGCCAGAGCTACTCGCTGAAGCTCAGTACCCTGGGAATCAAGGCGAACGCTCAGGATGTGACCAAGACGCTGTTTGCCGGGCAGGACGCCAAAGTGAGCGTGAAGGGCGGGTATTTGCACCTGAGCCTACCGCCTAAGGACGCGGCGGCGTTCGTTTTGCGGTGAGAGGAGGAGTCTGACTTGCTCCCTCATCTACAGCCCCTGAGACAAAAGGAAAACCCCGCGCCAGGCGGGGCTTTTTATTGGAGCCGAGGGTCGGACTTGAACCGACGACCTACTGATTACGAATCAGTTGCTCTACCACTGAGCTACATCGGCCTGCGGGTGACACAGGCTCAAAGAGTATAGAAACGGCCCGCGAAGGTGTCAACCGTTCCAGATGCGGAATGCAGCAGCGGCCCGCGTCTCATGCAGTCTTCAGCCGCTCTTGAACTTCCCGGCGCGGTGCAACCCTCCTCAGATTCGCCGCGTACTGTGGGTTGTAAGGAGGCACCACCATGTCTATTTTTGATCGTCTGTCCCGTCTGCTCCGCGCCAATGTCAATGACATGATTTCCAAGGCCGAGGACCCTGCCAAGATTATCGATCAGGCCCTGCGGGATATGCGCAGCGCCTACGCCGACGCCCGCAACGAAGTCGCCGGGGCAATGGCCCAAGCGGCCAAGCTCGAGCGCGAGGCCGGGACCAACAGCAAGCTCGCCGCCGAGTACGAGAAGAAGGCCGAAGAAGCCCTGCGTGGCGGTTCGGAAGACCTTGCCCGTGAAGCGCTGCGCCGCGCCCAGAACCACAAGGACCTCGCCAAGGGGTTCGACGAGCAGCGCACCGTCCAGCAGAGCACCGTGGACCAGCTCAAGACCCAGCTGCGCGCCCTTGAAGCCAAGATCGACGAGATGGAGTCCAAGAAGACCCTGCTCGCCGCCCGTCAGAAGACCGCGCAGGCCGGGGAAACCCTCGACCGCGTGTCAGGCTTCAGCAAGGCCGGCGGCGCGATGGACGCCTTCAACGAGATGGAGCAGAAGGTGGCCGGTATGGAAGACCGCAACAAGGCCATGGGCGAACTGCGCAACGATCAGGACTTCGACGCCCAGCTCAAAGACCTTGGCCGTGACAAAGACGTGGACGACGCCCTCGCCGCGCTGAAGGCCAAAGTCCAGAGCAGCAACCAGTAATCGTCTCCGAGAGCCCCCCCCGCCCAGCGGTGCGGGGGGCTTTTTTTTAGGGCGAGCGACCTGCACCTCGCCCTTCCCTGCAACTCCCTGGGTTTTCCGTAGTGCATGACCCTACACGCCCGCACGGGAGCTGACACAATGAGGCCATGACGTTTCTCCGTTCTCTGGGCGCGGCCCTGGCCGCAGTGGGCCTGCTGGCGTCCTGTGCGCCGCGCACCGGGCCCGCCGCGGCGCCGGTCCGCGCCAGCACGCCGGTCGCCAGCGTGTCGTTTTACCCGCGTGAGGCGGGGCTGGTGTGGACCTACCTTCCCGAAAGCGAGGACACCAGCGCCGTGCCGTACGTCCTGCGGGGGCTGGGGCCGACGATTTTCAGCGGAGTCACGGTGACCGCCTCGCAGCTCAGCGGGCGCGGCGCCGACCAGACGTGGTACCGCCTGTACGACAGCCGGGGCGTGCGCCTGCTCGGGTTTCACAAGCCGGGCGTGACTGTCTCGCTCAACCCCGCGTGGCAGGAATACCCCAGTGAGACCGCCTGGAAAGTCGGGCTGGTGTGGCAGGGGCAGTCGGCCATTACCGTTGCGAGCGACGAGGGCAAGGTGCAGGCGCAGGGCACGCTGAATTACCGCTACGAGGTGCAGGACCGCCGTCAGGTCAAAACGCAGGCCGGCACCTTCGACGTGTGGGTCGTCACCCGCCAGATCAGCGACGACGTGGGCGGCCTGTTTCCGGCCACCGAGCAACTGTGGTTCACCCCTTACGTGGGCGAGGTCCGCACGCCGGAAGGGCTGCTGCTCACCTCGCGCAACTTTGCACCCAAAGGAGGCTCCCGGTGAACGAACTTCCCGGCACGTCCGATACCCCGCTGCTCGACCAGATTCATGGCCCCAAAGACCTCAAACGCCTCTCGCGGGAGCAGTTGCCCGCGCTGACCGAGGAGCTGCGCGGCGAAATCGTGCGTGTCTGCTCGCGCGGCGGCCTGCACCTCGCGTCCTCGCTCGGCGCGGTGGACATCATCACGGCGCTGCATTACGTGCTCGACTCGCCGCGCGACCGGATTCTCTTCGACGTGGGGCATCAGGCCTACGCCCACAAAATCCTGACCGGGCGGCGCGACCAGATGGCCGACATCAAGAAAGAAGGCGGCATCAGCGGCTTTACCAAGGTTTCCGAGTCCGAACACGACGCGATTACGGTGGGCCACGCCTCCACCTCCCTCGCCAACGCGCTCGGCATGGCGCTCGCGCGTGACGCGCAGGGCAAGGATTTCCACGTCGCTGCCGTCATCGGCGACGGCTCGCTGACCGGCGGGATGGCCCTCGCCGCGCTCAACACCATCGGCGACATGGGCCGCAAGATGCTGATCGTGCTCAACGACAACGAGATGAGCATCTCGGAAAATGTCGGGGCCATGAACAAATTCATGCGCGGGCTGCAAGTCCAGAAGTGGTTTCAGGAAGGCGAAGGTGCGGGCAAAAAAGCGGTGGAAGCCGTCAGCAAGCCGCTCGCCGACTTCATGAGCCGGGCGAAAAACTCCACCCGCCACTTCTTCGACCCCGCCAGCGTCAACCCCTTCGCCGCGATGGGCGTGCGCTACGTCGGCCCGGTGGACGGCCACAACGTGCAGGAACTGGTGTGGCTGCTCGAAAGACTGGTGGACCTCGATGGCCCGACCATCCTCCACATCGTCACCACCAAGGGCAAGGGCCTGAGCTACGCCGAGGCCGACCCGATCTACTGGCACGGCCCGGCCAAGTTCGACCCGGCGACCGGCGAGTACGTGCCGAGCAGCGCCTATTCGTGGAGCGCCGCCTTCGGTGAGGCCGTGACCGAGTGGGCGAAGACCGACCCGCGCACCTTCGTCGTCACGCCCGCCATGCGCGAGGGCAGCGGGCTGGTCGAATTCAGCCGCGTACACCCGCACCGTTACCTCGACGTGGGCATCGCCGAGGAAGTCGCGGTGACGACGGCGGCGGGCATGGCGCTGCAAGGGATGCGGCCCGTCGTCGCCATCTACTCCACCTTCCTGCAACGCGCCTACGACCAGGTGTTGCACGACGTGGCGATTGAGCACCTCAACGTCACCTTCTGCATCGACCGCGCGGGCATCGTGGGGGCGGACGGGGCCACGCACAACGGCGTGTTCGACCTCAGCTTCCTGCGCTCTATCCCCGGCGTCCGCATCGGGCTGCCGAAAGACGCCGCCGAACTGCGCGGGATGCTCAAGTACGCCCAGACGCACGACGGCCCCTTTGCCATCCGCTACCCGCGCGGCAATACGGCGCAGGTGCCCGCCGGGACGTGGCCGGACCTGAAATGGGGCGAGTGGGAACGGCTGAAGGGGGGCGACGACGTGGTGATTCTGGCGGGCGGCAAGGCGCTCGACTATGCCTTGAAGGCCGCCGAGGACCTCCCCGGTGTGGGCGTGGTCAATGCCCGCTTCGTCAAGCCGCTCGACGAAGAGATGCTGCGCGAGGTGGGGGGCCGGGCCCGCGCCCTGATTACGGTGGAAGACAACACCGTCGTCGGCGGCTTCGGGGGCGCGGTGCTCGAGGCGCTGAACAGCATGAACCTGCATCCCACCGTGCGCGTTCTCGGCATTCCCGACGAGTTTCAGGAACACGCCACTGCCGAGAGCGTCCACGCCCGCGCCGGCATCGACGCCCCGGCGATTCGGACGGTGCTCGCCGAACTCGGGGTGGACGTGCCGATTGAGGTGTAGAGAGGAGAGGTCAAGGTGGAGGGGTTGGCGGCGCTGGCCCCTCCTTCTTTTTGTTGACTCAGCGGGGAGAAGGGGCAGGTAGGCTCGGGCCATGCGAAAGGTGCTGATGCTCGCGGCCTTCATCCTGGGAACGGCGCAAGCGGCGGAAAGGTTGGTGGGGCCGCCGCTGCCGGGCTGTTACCGCGTGAACGGCCTGTACACCGACGGCCCCCGGCAGGTCGTCACGGCGATGTGCAACGACGCGAAAGGCAGTGCGCTGGTGCTGGCAAGTGACCGAGCGAGCGGGCGGACCCTATGGAAACGCGACGTGAGGGCCACCCCCGTTCTGACCGACGTGGGCCGGGGGCACGGCGCCGTCACGCTCTACAGCGTCATCTCAGGAGCCATCACCCGACAGGAAGACTGGCTGCTGCGCCTGGGCGACGGCGCGGTGCTGCGGCATGGCAACTTCACCACCGAGGCGATTGTCGGCGACCACGCCCTGCTGATTGACCGGGACGAGGCCCCGCCGAGCGCCGCATTTCTGGTGGACGGCTCCCGGCTGACCGGCGAAGTCCGTTCCATCGCCGCCAACACAACCCTGACGCGCACTTTCCCCATTTCCGCCCGCCTAAGCTGCGGCTTACCCCAGGTCATCGGCGCGGACCAGCCCGGCGGCATAGGCACCAACGTGCAGCAGTACACCGTCAAGGGAAACACCCTGACCGTCCCGCGCGTGGACCGTTGCGGCAAGTTCAACACGACTTTTCAGTGGGCGACAGTTCCCCTCCCGAAGCCGACCCAGACGGGCTTTTAGTCTTCTCTCCGCCCCTTTCTCCTCCCGACTGTGCCCTGACTCCCGCCCCCGCAGTAAGTTCAGGGCGTAAAATCCTCCCCGTGACCCGCAAGGCCCGTACCCCCAAAGCCGCCCCCGTTCCCGAAGCTGTCGCTGTGGTCGAGCCGCCGCCCCCGGACGCCGCACCCACCGGCCCCCGGCTCTCGCGGCTGGAAATTCGCAACCTCGCCACCATCACGCAGCTCGAACTGGAGCTCGGCGGCGGCTTTTGCGCCTTTACTGGCGAAACGGGCGCCGGCAAAAGCATCATCGTGGACGCGCTGGGGCTGCTGTTGGGCGGGCGGGCCAACCACGACCTGATTCGCAGTGGGGAAAAAGAACTGCTGGTCACGGGCTTCTGGGGCGACGGCGACGAGAGCGAGGCCGACAGCGCCAGCCGCCGCTTGAGCAGCGCGGGCCGGGGGGCGGCGCGGCTCTCGGGCGAAGTGGTCAGCGTGCGCGAGTTGCAGGAGTGGGCGCAGGGGCGGCTGACCATTCACTGGCAGCACTCGGCGGTGAGCCTGCTCTCGCCCGCCAACCAGCGCGGTCTGCTCGACCGCCGGGTGACGAAGGAAGCGCAGGCGTATGCGGCGGCGCACGCGGCCTGGCGCGAGGCGGTCAGCCGTTTGGAGCGCCTCCAGGCCAGCCAGCGCGAGCGGGCGCGGCAGATTGACCTGCTCGCCTTTCAGGTGCAGGAAATCAGCGAGGTCAGCCCCGACCCCGGCGAGGAAGAGGGCCTGAACACCGAACTCTCGCGCCTTTCCAACCTCCACACCATCGCGCAAGCGGCGGCGGGCGGTGTGGAGCTGCTCAGCGACGGCGACCTGAACGCGGCGGGCCTCATCGGGGAAGCGGTGCGGGCGCTCAATGCCGGGGCCAAGTACGACGAGACAGTCATGCAACTGCAAAACGAGCTGCGGGCGGCGCTCGAAAGCGTGCAGGCCATCGCGGGCGAGCTGCGCGATGTGGCCGAGGGGTCGGCGGCGGACCCCGAAGCGCTCGACCGGGTGGAAGCCCGCCTGAGCGCCCTGAGCAAGCTGAAAAACAAGTACGGTCCCACGCTGGAAGACGTGGTGGAGTTCGGGGCACAGGCCGCCGAGGAACTCGCAGGCCTGGAAGAAGACGAGCGCGACGCGGGCAGCCTGCAAGCCGATGTGGACGCCCTGCACGCCGAACTGCTGAAGGTGGGCCAGGCGCTCGACGCCGCCCGCGAACGCGAGGCCGAGCCGCTGGTAGATTCACTGCTCGCCGTCATCCGTGAGCTGGGGATGCCGCACGCCCGCATGGAGTTCGCGCTCTCCGCGCTGGCTGAGCCCGCCGCCTACGGCCTGAGCGACGTGCTGCTGCGCTTTTCGGCCAACCCTGGCGAGGAACTCGGCCCGCTCTCCGACGTGGCCTCGGGCGGCGAGCTCTCGCGGGTGATGCTGGCGGTCAGCACGGTGCTCGGCGCCGACACCCCCAGCGTCGTCTTTGACGAGGTGGACGCGGGCATCGGCGGCGCGGCGGCGATTGCGGTGGCCGAGCAGCTTTCCCGACTCGCCGACACCCGGCAAGTGCTCGTCGTGACCCACCTCGCGCAGATTGCCGCCCGCGCCCACCACCACTACAAGGTGGAAAAACAGGTGGAGGATGGCCGCACCGTCAGCCACGTCCGCCTGCTCACCGGCGACGAACGCCTGGAAGAAATCGCCCGGATGCTCTCGGGCAACACCTCCGAGGCGGCGCTGGAACACGCCCGCGAGTTGCTGGCTGGCTAAGCGAAGGGATGAAAAAGTGGGAGAGGCCAGTTGCGCCTCTCCCCTTTTCTTGAATCCCCGGACGCGCCGCTACTCCTCGTCGTCCTCGTCTAGCTCCTCACCGTCGCCCAGCACCGTGATTTCCACCGATTCCTCGGCCACCCGGTACGGCCCCTCGGCGGCGATGTAGTCGGCAGCCATTTTCAGCGTTTCCTCGACCCACTGGTAATCGTTGCTGATGGTGGCGACGCCGATGACTTCCCAGTCGTGGGCGTCCAGACCGTCGAGCCGGGCCACCGTGAGCGGAAAACGGACCTTGAGCCGCTCGACGACGGGCCGCACCAGGGCGCGTTTTTCCTTGAGATTGCTGACCCAGGGCATTTCCAGCCGCACGGTCAGCACCCCGACGTAGCCGAGCGCCACTCAGAGCATCCCGGCGAGAAACCCCTGCATCCGCACCGTGCGCACAAGGTCCATCACCGTGTGGAAGGAAGGGTCGTAGTGAACTTCGATCTGGCCGTCGTCGGGGGTCGCCTTGCTGACGCCGGGCAGGGCGAGCAGCGCGGCGGCCACTTTGACCCCGGCTTCCTTGTTCATGCCGCGGACACCCAGCAGCACTCGTGTGGCAGTTCCAGTCATGGTCCGCATTATGCCTGCCGCGCTCTGGCGGAAGTCTATCGCGCACGGGCGTCAGGTGCAGTCGTCAGGCACAGCAAAGGGGGACCGCGCCCCCTCGCAGGAGCACGGTCCCTCACTTAAGAAACAGCTCAGTTCTTCTTGTTCTGGTCAACGCTGCCGGTCTGGGCGCCCGACTGACCTGCGGTGTTCTGGCCCGCCGCGCTCTGGCCTGCCGTTCCCTGGTCCTTGATGAAGCTGTCGGTCTTGGGGCTGGTGACCGGCTTCTCGTCGGTGGTGGTGGCTTCGGTGTTGGGGGCCTTCACTTCAGGTGCGTTGGACTGGGGCGCGTCGCCGGGCTTGGGCGCGGGCGAGGTGCTCTCCATGCCCTTTGCCGCCGGAGCGTCAGGCGCGGGGGAACCGCCCCAGGTCGCGCCGGTGGTGCCGGCCTGGGTGCCCTTGGCGGCGGGGGGAGCAGCGGGTGCGGGGGTCGCCTTGGGTTCCTCGATAGATTCGATCCAGGCGGTGCCGATGATCTGACGGGCGCGGTGGCTGAAGCTGTGCAGCGACTCGGCGGCGTCGGGGCTGACGCTTTCCACCGCGTTCAGGACAGCCTTGCGAGCAGCCGGGACGCGGGCGAGAACCACGGCGCCAGCACCCAGGGCGAGCAGGGCCAGCGTGCCGCCACCGATGCCGCCATCGTTCGAGTCGCCGCGCAGAGCATGCTGACGCTGCTTGGCGTCTTTTTCCAGGCGAGCGAGTTCGCGGTCAAGCTGCTTTTGCAGCGGCGCGAGTTTCTTGTTCACGGCGCGTTCGAGCTTGGCGGCGTCCCAGTCGCGGTGGGCGCGGCGCAGGTCCTTCTGGGCCTGACGGCGGGCGCGGGTCAGGCGGCGGTCGGCGTCGCGGCGGCCTTCTTCAAGTGCGTCTTCGGCGTAAGAAATCCACTCGCCCGCACGGTCCTGCACGTCGGAGAGGAGGGCATTGCCTTTCTTGGCCGCCGTCTTCTGGGCGCTCATCAGCGCCTGACGGGCGTCCTTGCGGGTGGCGTCCACACGGTCACCGGCTTCGTCGAGCAGATCCTCGGCGCGGTTCTGCAACCCCGAGAGCAGGGCATTGCCGCTCTTGCGGGCCGTCTTGGCAGCCTTTTCGACGGCCTGACGGCGGTCGTCCACTTCGTCGCGCAGGTCTTCTGCGCCTTGCTGGAGGCCGCTCACCAGAGCGTTGCCTTTCTTACGCGCCTGCTTGGCCACGTCCTCGGCGGCGCGGCGGCGTTCGTCGGCAGCGTCGCTCAGGTCACTGACAAGGCCACGAATCTTGGGCGCGTACTCCTTGTCGTATTCCTTTTGCAGGTCTTTCTGGAACTGCTCGGCGGCGTCACCAGCGTCTTCACGCAGTTGCGCGGCGCGGGCGGCGGCCATCTGCGCCAGCGTGCCGGCGCGGTCCTGCGCCTGCTCGAGCCAGTGCGGGCCTTCCTCGCGCAGGGTGTCGAGGGTCTGCCCGATGGCGGGGCGCACGGTCTCCTCGTAGGTGTCCTGGGCGCTGCGGGCCGCGTCGCGGGTGCCCACGATGAGACCCCGGCGCAGATCACGGTTGAGGGCGAGGGCGGCGAACGCCCCCAGGAGAATCAGGCTGCGGGGGCTCACGCCACCGGTGTTCTGGTTGCTCATGTCGTACTCCTTTCGGTCCAGCCGGGTGGGTGCCTGGCCGGTCAATACTGCTATTGTGCCCCCCACCCGCCGGGCAGAGTGTGGGGAGAATGTAATGCGGAATTCATCTTCGGGAACACGTCTGGACCCGGAACAGCATGGAGGACCGCCCCCTTACCGGAGACGGCCCCCCATTCCTGAAACTCAGGCCAGCTCGTCCAGCACTTCCGCAAGCTCCTTTTTCACGCAGGTGTACATCGGGGTGTCCTGCAAGGTGTAGTTGCTCGCCTCGGTGTAGCGCAGGCGGTGCACGAGGTCCACGAATTCCTGCGGGTAATCGGAGTCGAAGCTGACCACGAATTCCTGATCGTCAATGCCATAGGAGTAGCTGGTGTTGATGCGCACGCCCTTGAACGGCTCGGAGGCGTAGATGTGTTCGTCCATCATCCCCTGGCGGGCGTGGGGGGTCAGGTCGTACCACGCGCGGGTCTTGATGAAGGGGTAGATGAACAGGTATTTGCCTTGCCCCGGCAGGATTTCCAGGCCGTGGCCGCTGCCCTGCACGCGGTTGACGTACTGGCTGCGCTTTTGCATGGCGAGGTAGGTGGCGGGCTGGTGCAGGTAGCCCATCATGCGGGTGCGGTTGAGCCGGGCCTGCGCCGCCTGAAAGTCGTTCACGTCGAAGGCGATGCGCCAGAGCATGAAATCCACGTCGTCACGGATGCCGACGAGCGAGTAGCTGCGCAGGATGAGGCCCTGACGCGGCTCGGCGTCGTTGACCCAGTCCTCGACGGCGGCCTGAAACTCGGCCTTGATTTCCTCGCGCTCAGCCTGGGGCAAGCGGCGAAAAGCGGGGTCGAGCTTGTAGAAGGCGTAGCTCAGAAACTGCCGCATGGCGCGGTCGGGTTCTTTTTGCGTGACCTGCCCGCTGGGGTCGAGGTCCACCATCCGCTTGGGGCGGCCTTTGGGCGCGGCGACAGCGGGGCCGGAGGGTTGCACGGGGGCAGCAGGCGTGGACGGGGACTCGGCAGCGGTGGGGGTCACGGGGTGGTCTTCAGGAGTCATTGGCTCCACTGTTTCACTGCACTGGGCGGACATTTTGCCCCGTCTGAACGGTCGGGAAGGTGGGAGCAAGCGACAAAAAGAGGCAGGAGCCGCAGCCCCCGCCTCTCTCCACCACCCATCACCGCTGGGCCATTACCCTTCAGGGCGTCATCTGCGTGATCGCCTTGTTCTTGCCCATGCCGGCCACGATCATGTTCATCACGCGAATCCAGGCGCGCGCCGACGCTTCCACGATGTCGGTGGCGACGCCGGTGCCGTTGAGCTGCGTTTCGCCGTGTCGGACGTGAATGCTGACTTCGCCGAGCGCGTCGTCGCCGCGCGTGACCGACTGAATGCGGTAGCTCTCCAGGGTGGGGCTGATGCCGGTGATCTTGCTGATCGCCTGAAACGCGGCTTCCACCGGGCCGTCGCCGTGCGCGGTGGCGTCCACCGGACCGTCGGGCGTGTGCAGGCGCACGAAGGCCACCGGCATCATATTCATGCCCGAAGTGATCTGGAACCCTTCCAGGCTGAAGGTCTGCGGCACGTCGCTGCGGGCGTCCACCAGCGCGCGGAGGTCCTCGGCGTAGATCTGGCCCTTGCGGTCGGCGAGATCCTTGAAGCGCCCGAACAGGTGCTGCACCTTGTCGTCAGGAATGTCGCCGTAGCCGAGGTCGGTCAGCGCCTTGCGGAAAGCGGCGCGGCCCGAGTGCTTGCCCATGACGAGCACGGCGGCCTCGCGGCCCACGAGTTCGGCATTCATGATCTCGTAGGTTTCGCGCGCCTTGATCACGCCGTCTTGATGAATGCCCGACTCGTGCGCGAAAGCGTTGTCGCCCACGATGGCCTTGTTCGGCTGCACCGGCATTCCGCTCAGGCGACTGACCAGGCGGGAGGCGCGGTAGAGCTCGCGGGTGCGGATGCCCGTTTCATAGCCGTACACGTCGCGCCGGGTGTGGAAAGCCATCACGATTTCTTCCAGGCTGGCATTCCCGGCCCGCTCGCCGATGCCGTTGATGGTGCATTCGATTTGCCGGGCGCCCCCCTCCGCCGCCGCGATGGAGTTGGCGACCGCCATGCCGAGGTCGTCGTGACAGTGGCTCGACAGGATGACGTGCGCGGGCAGTTTGGCCTTCAGGTACGCGAACAGTTTTCGCATTTCCTCGGGCGTGGTATAGCCCACCGTGTCGGGCACGTTGATGGTGGTGGCACCCGCTTCAACTGCCGCCTTGAAAATGCGGCTCAGGAAGTCCCACTCGCTGCGGGTGGCGTCCTCGGCGCTGAATTCCACGTCGTCCACGTACTGCCGGGCGAGGCGCACCGCTTCCACCGCCCGCTCGATGACCGCGTCGGGTTCCAGATTCAGTTTCTTCTGCATGTGAATGGGGCTGGTGGCGATGAAGGTGTGGATGCGCGACTTTTCGGCGGCCTCCACGCCCTTGGCGGCGGCTTCGATGTCGGCCCGGTTCGCCCGCGCCAGCGCCGTGATGACGGGCCCCCGGACCTCGCGGGCGATGCGCGAGACGCCTTCCAAATCACCCGGCGAGGCGATGGGAAAGCCCGCCTCGATCACGTCCACGCCCATGCGGGCGAGCGTGTGGGCGATTTCGAGCTTCTGCGCGTGGTTCAGGGCCACGCCCGGCGACTGCTCGCCGTCCCGCAGGGTGGTGTCAAAAATGCGGATGTGCTGCTGGGGTGCGGTCTGGTTCTCGGTCTGGGTCATGGCCACTCCTTACAAAAAATGTCCCCCGGAAGGTCTGAATCCTCCGGGGGCTGGGATACGGGCTGCGTCCGCCGTCACTCCACCGGAGGAAGGCTAAGAAGAAGCAGGCCGTATGCAGGCATGGCCCAACTGTAAGCGAGGTCGCCAGGGCAGCGCGGCGGGTTGTCTATTTGCCTCACCGCTCTTTCCCAGCCTCAACCTTTTCGTTCCATGAGACGAACGTGAACTGAACTGGCCTGCTGCCTGCGGCGGCGGCGGCCTAAGCTGATTTCAGGTGGCAGGCGCGTCCAGCCTGGAAGTTTGGGCCGTCCCTAGGCCCCTAACCCACATCGACCAGCGTCCCGGTTCAGCCTCCGGCCCACTGATGAAGCTGCCGGACGCGAGTACCCCTGCCGATTTCCTCTTTTCACCCTTTTTCTGCAAGGAGCACACCATGACCCTGAATACCGATCAACTGTCGCGCCGCCTGTCCTGGAGCGGCATCCTCGCCGGTCTGGTGATGGGAGTCGTCACCACCCTCACCATTATCGCCCTGGGCACCGTGATCACGGCGCTGACGGGCCTCACACTGAGCGGCGTGGGCATCGCCGCCGTCATCTGGAGCGCCATCGCCGCTCTGGTCGGGGCCTACGCCGCCGGGCTGACGGCTGTACGGGCGAGTGCTCCCGCCACCCGCAACAGCGACGGCATCGCCGCCATGACGCACGACGACGCCACCCTGACCGGTCTGGTCACGGCGGGCCTGCTGATTCTGGCGAGCACCCTCTTTGCCGTGAACAGCGCGAGCCGCTTGCTCGGCACCGCCACCAACGCAGCGAGCGCCGTGCTCGGCACGACCGCCACCGCCGGGGCCGCTGCGGGCGCCGCCGTCGCGCAGGACCCGCAGGCGCAGAACGTCATCGGCAACATCAGCCAGGACGACATTGAAGCCCTGATCGCCGACAACAGCCCCAACCTGACCCGCGAACAGGTCAGTGCCACCGGCAACGTGGTGGGCGGCATCGTGCGCCGGGCGCAGTACGACCTCGGCGACCAGGACGTGACGACCATCGGCGACTTTGCCAAGGCCCGCACCGACTACATCAAGAAGGCGCTGAGCGGTGAGCAGTTCGTGACCCGCCTGGAGCGCCAGGGCTTGAGCAACGCCGAGGCCCGCGAAGTGCAGACCACCATCAACAACACCGTCAACCGCGTCGAAACCCAGGCCCAGCAGGCCGCCAAAGTGGCCGAGGACAACGCCCGCATTGCCGCGCGCAACACCGGCCTGAGCTGGCTGCTCGCCAGCGGCCTGACCCTGCTCGCCACCGTGATGGGTGCGCGCAGCGCCGCAACCACCCGCCGCGGCGTGGTGACCACCGTCAATACCACCACGACCCGCCGCTAAACCCGGAAACCAGGCACGCCGCCCCACAATGATGTGGGGCGGCGGCTTTTTGCTGTCGGCTCATACGGTTTTAATCCGATTCCCGAACATCCGGAAAGGCGCCGGATGCCCGTCCATCTCCTTAAAACCGTATTTTTTCCATGCGCTCCGCGCAAAATTGCGCCTGGACATGTCCGGGACTCAATTTGAACCCGTATCAGGGACGGGTCGTGCCCTCGTTCGGCTCAGCGGCAGCGTCCGTCACCCGCTGCAGCCGCAGCGAATAGCTCAGCAACTCCTTGCCGAACACGACAGTGCGCAACTGACCGTTCAGTTCACCGTCTTTCAGCTCGCCGCGCAGGTTGCCCCGGTGCTGCTCGCCTTTCTCGAAGAGGGCGGTGTCGAGGGTCAGCGCATCACCCGCCGCCTGATAGCTGCCGCTCAGGGCGTAGGCCTTGCGGCTTTCGAGGTTGGTGAGCACGCCGCTGACCTGCTGCCCGCGCGGCTGCACCGTCAGCACCAGCCGGTAGGGCACGCGCCCGGTCGGCCCGCTGCCGACGCCTTCATACAGGCCGTTAACCTGCTTTTCTAGCGCCGTGAGCGGGGTGATCTTGGCCCCGAGGGTGCAGCCGGTGAGCACAGGCAACGTGAGCAAAAGCGCGGCGCGGCGGGCAAACGGTGACATGCCCTGAAGGTAGATGAGCCTCATGAAGACAGGCTGATCGGCACAGCTCCCATCTCACGATCAGCCGCGCAGTTGCTCGCCGAGCCATACGCCCGCCTCGTCAATCAGTTGTGCGGCGACGGGCGAAAACGCGGTCATGTTGGCGTAACCGTGAATCATGCCGGGGCCGGGGCGGTACTCGGCGTTACGCCAGCGGCCTTGAGAGCTTCGGCGTAAGGCGCCTTCATCGCGCARGGGGTCGAATTCGGCGGTCAGGACCAGGGCCGGCGGCAACCCCGCGAGACTCTCAGCGTTGAGCGGCGAGGCGTGGGGATGCGCGGCGTCTTCCGGGCGAGCAAGGTACATCTGTCCGAAAAAGCGCATCCGCTCGTCAGTGAGGAAATAGCCGCGTCCGTTTTCCTGGCGGCTGGGGTAGCGTTCGGGGTGCTCGAAATCGGCGGCGGGGTAAATGAGAAGCTGCGCCCGCAAAGCCGGGCCGCCCTCGTCACGCGACCGCAGCGCCGTGACGGTGGCGAGGTTGGCCCCCGCGCTGTCGCCCGCCACCGCGAGTCGCCCCGCGTCTGCGCCGAGTTCGGCGGCGTGCGCGGCGGCCCAGACCACACTCGCCAGGGCGTCGTCTACCGGCGCGGGAAAGCGGGCTTCGGGCGCGAGGCGGTAGGCCACGCTCAGCACCGCCGCGCCCGACGTCGCGCACAGCTCGCGGCACAGCGCGTCGTGGGTGTCGAGGTCGTAGACCACGAAGCCGCCACCGTGGAAGAACACCGTCAGCGGCCAGCCGGACGCGGGGGCCTGCCCGGCGGGGTGGTACAGGCGGGCGGGCAGGGAGCCCTCCGCGCCCGCCACGCTCAGGTCACGGACTTCGCCAATAGTCACCGGACGTTTGGGGCTGCGCGCCGCGTTGGCGATCACGCCCGCCCGCAGTTCTTCCAGTCCGGCGGGTTCAGGCGCCTGCGAGAGTTGCAGCAGAAGTTGGTACAGGTTGGGGTCTACGGGCATGGGTTCTCCTAGAAGAAAAAAGTCGGGCCTGACCACTGGCGGCGAGGGGCCACCTGAGATCAGGCCTTGGGGTTCAACTCACGGGTGGGCGGGGCTAGAAAAACGCTTCATGCATCGCGCGCAGCAGTTCGGCGTCCAGCACGTAGAGGGGCACATCGGGCAACACGGCGTCTATGCAGCAGTGCGGGCAGAGCGCGGTCTGCTCATGGTCAGTCCAGGCCTCAATCTCTGACGGAGAGAACAGCCGCAGGCAATAAAAACACCCGCACTGCGCCGAGCGCTTAAGCAAATGCCGATGGAAGCCGCAAAACTGCCAGATGGCCTCCTCGCGCGTGACCGTTCCCTCCGGCATCATTCCTTACGCCCCAGCGTGCTCGCGGTCGTAGTCGCTGAAGGTCTTGCCTTCGTCGGCGAGCTGCTTCAGCACCGGCGCGGGCGTCTGGCCGTATTTTTCGAGGTCGGCGGCGACGTTCTTCAGGCCCTGCTCGCTGGCGTACTGCATCGGGCCGCCACGGTAGGCGGGGAAGCCGTAGCCGTAGATGTAGATGACGTCAATGTCGCTCGCCCGCTGAGCGATGCCCTCTTCCAGAATCTTGGCGCCCTCGTTGACGAGCGAGTAGGCGAGACGCTTGGTGATTTCTTCCTGGCTGATTTCGCGCGACTGCGTGCCCTGCTCGGCGCGGTAGTCCTCGATGAGCTTTTGCACGTCGGCGTTGGGCTTGGGCTTGCGGTCCTCGCCGTAGTCGTAGATGCCGCCCTGCGTCTTCTGGCCCTTGCGCCCGGTCTTGACGATGCGGTCGAGCCAGCCGTCGGGCTCGGGCTCGCCGCGCACCTTGGCCTGGTGCTGGCGGATGGAGTAGCCGATGTCGAGTCCGGCCATGTCGCTCATCTGGAAGGGGCCCATCGGCAGGCCGAGGGCGTTCATGGCGGCGTCCACGTCCTCGGGGCGCGCGCCTTCTTCCACGATCTTGCGGGCTTCGTCACCGTAGCGGTGCACCATGCGGTTACCGACGAAACCGTCACAGACGCCGACGACCACACCGACTTTCTTGATGCGCTTGGCGAGCGCGAGGCTGGTCGCCAGCACGCTGTCGCTGGTCTTGTCCGCGCGGACGATTTCGAGCAGTTTCATCACGTTGGCGGGGCTGAAAAAGTGCAGGCCGATGACCTGTTCGGGGCGGCCCGTCACGCTGGCGATCTCGTTGACGTCGAGCGTGCTGGTGTTGCTCGCCAGAATCGCGCCGGGCTTGGCGATCTTGTCGAGCCGGGTGAAGATGTCCTTCTTCACGTCCATGTTCTCGAAGACAGCCTCGATGATGATGTCGGCGCCCGCGAGGTCTTCCATCTTGAGCGTGGGGGTCAGCAGGCCCATGCGCTTTTCCACGTCGTCCTGGGTCATGCGGCCCTTTTTCGCCGTGTTCTCGTAGTTCTTGCGGATGACGCCGAGGCCGCGGTCGAGCGCTTCCTGGCTGGTTTCCACGATGGTGACGGGAATACCGACGTTGAGGAAGTTCATGGCGATGCCGCCGCCCATGGTGCCGGCGCCGATGATGCCCGCCGACTTGATGTCGGTGGTGGGCGTGTCCTTGCTCAGGCCGCGAATCTTGCCTGCTTCACGCTCGGCGAAGAAGATGTGGCGCAGGCCACGCGACTGCGGGCTGTTGAGCGAATCCACGAAGCGGTCGGCCTCGGCGTCCCAGCCTTCCTGAAAGGGCTTGGTCGCGGCCATTTCCGCGAGGTCCACGATGTGCGAGGGCGAATGCTGGCCGCGGTGGGTCTTTTTCAGGCCTTCGCGGGCAGCGGCAAAGACTTCGGGGCTGCCGCCTTCCACCGAGCGCTCGCTGACGCGGGGCAGTGGGCGGGCGTCGGCGTGGGCGCGGGCAAAGGCCACCGCTCCGGCGAGCAGGTCACCGTCCACGATTTCGTCCACCAGCCCGAGCTCCTTGGCGGCGGGCGCCTTGATGGGGTTGCCCGAGAGCATCATTTCCAGCGCTTTCTGGGCGCCGACCACACGCGGCAAGCGCTGGGTGCCGCCCGCACCGGGAAGCACGCCGAGCTTGACTTCGGGGAGGCCGAGCTGCGCGTCTTTTACCGCCACACGGTAGGTGCAGCCGAGCGCGAGTTCGAGGCCGCCGCCGAGCGCGGTGCCGTGAATAGCCGCGACGGTGGGCTTCTCGAAGGCGTCGAGCTTGGCGACGGTGCCGCGCAGATCAGGGGCCTGCTCGCGCGGAAGGCCGAAGCCCTTGATGTCGGCGCCCGCCACGAAGGTGCGCCCGCCGCCGATGATGACCACGGCCTTGACACTGTCGTCGGCAGCGGCGGCGTCGAGCCCGGCCTTGAGGCCCTCGGGCACGCCGGGGCCGAAGGCGTTCACGGGGGGGTTGTTGATGGTGAGAATGAAAACGTCGCCGTCACGCGACTGGTCCACACGGTTCGGGGTGTCTTGGGTCATGGGGAGAGCCTCCTGTTTGTGGTGTCGGCCCATGCTCCCACGTCCGGCGCGGGAGGTCAACGTGGACGTACAGATTGAACGTGCACGTTCATTTCTTGACCCCCGCGCCCCGGCCTCACTGCGCGGGCGTGTCGCGGCCCAGACGAATGGTGAGTTCGCTGCCGGGCAGGCTCGGCGCGTTGTCGAGCTGCCCGTAGCCGAGGTCGCGCAGCAACGCGGCGGCGGGCGTCGCCGGGCCGGACACGGTGGTTACCGGCCAGGGCTTTTGCTCGTTGGCGGTGCTGACGTTGTGGTAACCGAGCGCTTCGAGTTTGGCCTTCAGGCGCCGGGCGCTGCCGTCGGGGGCGTCGGCGTTGAGCACCAGCACGCGCAAGCCGTGGGGGTCGCCCGGGTCGCGGAACTGCTCGGCGAGCAGCGCGTCGAGCCGGGGCGTGTCCACATTCCACACCGAAGCCGCGCCCACCATGCCGAAGTTGCCGGGCACGGTGAAGGTGCTCACCTGCGGCCCGCGCTGCGCCGCGCCGAGCAGTTCGGCAATCTGGGCGCGGGTCAGGTTGGTCTTGGCGTTGGCGTCCAGAGCGGCGATGACCTTCGGCAGTTTCCAGACGTTGGCGGGGCGACGAATCTCGGCAATCAGCGCGGTCAGGAACTGCTGCTGCCGCCCCACCCGCCCGATATCGCCCATGTTGTCCTTGCGAAAGCGCAGGAAGCCCTCGGCCTGCTCGCCGCTGAGCCGCTGGCGGCCCGGTTGCAGGTCGATGTGCAGGTGCCCGGCGTTGTCGTCGTATTTCATGCGCTGCGGCACGTCAATCGTTACGCCGCCCACCGCCTCGGTCACGGCGCGCAGGGCATTGAGGCTCAGCAGCGCGTAGCCGTCGGGATGCACGCCGGTCAGCGCCTGCACGGTGTTCAGCAGCATGTCGGGGCCGCCGTGCACGTTGGCGCTGTTGATTTTGCCCCAGCCGCCCGACCAGCCGGCAATCGGCACCCAGCTGTCGCGGGGAATACTCAGCAGCTTCACCGTGCCGTCGGGCCGCACCTGCGTGAGCACGATGGTGTCGGTGCGCCCGCTGTAGTCCTCGGGCTGGGCGGGATAAGGCCAGACGGGGGCCTGCTCGTCGTAGTTCACGTCCACGCCCGCCAGCAGCACGTTCAGCGGCTTGTCGCCGTGCCGGGGCAGGGTGCCGTAGTGCGAGAGGGCCGGGAACGCGGGCGAGAGCAGGGCCACCAGACCGGCGAGCACAATCAGAATCAGGGCGAGAACGCGGCGCACACGGGCCAGCATAGCCCCCGGCGCGTGAGGAGCCAACCAACTTTAGGAGGAGACGCGCGGCGGGCGCTAGCTTGAGAGGCACCCGCATTTCACAACGCTATTTCAAGAGTGACACTTTCCAGGAGGTTTCCCATGTCCACCCCCACCGTCCCCGCCACCTTCCGCGCCCTGCGGATGGTCAAAGACGACGCCGGCATCCGCCCCGAGTTTCAGCAGCTCACCTTAGATGACCTCGGCGCGGGCGACACGCTGGTGCGCGTGCAGTGCAGTTCGCTCAACTACAAAGACGGCCTCGCGGTGATGGGCCGCCCCGGTGTGCTGCGGCGTTACCCGATTATTCCCGGCATTGACCTGGCGGGCGAGGTGATTTCGTCGGAGAGCGGCGAGTACCAGCCCGGCGACGGTGTGATTCTGACCGGCTGGGGCATCGGGGAAAAGGTGGACGGCGGCTACAGCGAGTTCGCCCGCGTGCCCGCCGCCTCGCTGGTGCCGCTGCCTGCCGGGACCGACGCGGTGTGGGCGATGAGTGTGGGCACCGCCGGGTTCACGGCCATGCTCGCGGTGATGGCGCTGGAAGACGGCGGCGTCTCCCCCACTGACGGCGAAGTGCTGGTGACCGGCGCGGCGGGCGGCGTGGGCAGCACGGCGGTGCGGCTGCTCGCCGAAGCGGGCTTCAGCGTGACCGCCAGCACGGGCCGCCCGCAGAAAGCGACTACCTGCGCGGTCTAGGGGCGGCGAACATCATCGGACGCGACGAACTCACGCCGAGTCGCCCGCTGGACAAGGAACGCTGGGCGGGCGTGGTGGACACGGTGGGCAGCGGCACCCTCGCCGCCGCGATTGCCGCCACCCGCACCCATGGCGTGGTCGCCGCCTGTGGCAACGCGGGCGGAACCGACCTGCCCACCACCGTCTTTCCCTTCATCCTGCGCGGGGTGACGCTCGCCGGCATCGACTCCAACACCTGCCCCGCCCCGCGCCGCCGCGCCGCCTGGGACCGGCTGGCGCGTGACCTGCCCGCCTCCGCGCTCGCCGACGTGACGCAGCGCCGCCCGCTGAGCGACGTGCCTGAACTCGCCGCGCAGATTCTGGCCGGGCAGGTGCGGGGACGCACGGTGATTGACGTGGCACTGGAAGGCGCTGCACCAGAGGAGGCCGTCAGAGAGCGGTCATGAAGCTGTGACGGGGAGCGTTTATGCTGAAGTGGATGAAAAATCTGCTGCTCCCTTCCCTCGCGCTGACCCTGGCCCTGGCGTCTTGCAGCTCGGCCCCCACGCCCCCCGCCACTGCCGAGCAGACCGACAGCATCACCGGCACGGTGGTCAGCGGTTCCGGCACCGGTAAAGTCATTCTGAAAGATGACGCCCTGGGCCAGCTCTCCGAAGCTCCGGTGGCCGCCGACGGCAGCTTTACCCTCCCCCTGCCTGCTCCCGCGAAGTTCAGCAGCCGCTTGATGACGGCCACCGAAGTCCTGGGCAGCATCGGCTGCACCGGCACTCTGCAATCGAGTGCGCCGGGCGCTAAGGGCTACGGCGTGGTGACGCTGGACCTCACCCGGGGCAACAAGGTAGGCAAAGCCCTCGCCGGGCAGGTGACGAACGGCATGGCCAGCAAGTCCTTCGAGGGCCGCGCTTGGATTTACACCGATCAGGCGACCACTTTGAGCGGCACTGTGGATTGCCAGAAACTGGTCGGCATCGGCATCGCTATCCCCGCCACCGTCAACGTCACCACCCAGGCGGGCTGGAACGTCCTGAAGGTCAGCGGCACGGGCAGCCTGTTCGGTGTGAACGCCAAGGTCGAAAACGGCACCAAGGAGCCCACAACCTGGCGCACCCTCGACGAACTGTAAGCCTCTGGCTTCTCTTTTGTTCCAGCTTCTCTCCTGCTCAGTGCGGGGGAGATTTTTTGCTGTCTGCCCCTGCCATCTCCCCCCTTTCTCCGCCAAAAGGCTGAAGGCAAGGCCGCCCCCGGCACGCTAGCCTGACCCTCATGTGCCTGCCTCTCCACCGACCACCCGCCCGCGTCTCTCGCTGGCGACGGCTGGGGGCAACACTGCTGACCGGGGCGACGCTCGCAGCGACGAACGCGGCGGCCAGCCCCGCGAGCGACCTCTACGCGGCGGCGACCAAAGCGGTGCGCGACAACTACCACGGCTGGTCCACCCAGAACTTCCGCTCGCTGGAGACGCAGTACGCCCGGCAACTCGCCCGCGCCTGTGAGCCGCAGGGCGAGGCGTGCAGCTACGACACGGGCCGCGCGGTGCTGAGCGAACTGCTCGCCGACTTCGGCGACGCCCACACCTACGTGCGTGACCCGGAGGGCGCCGCCCGCTACCGCGAAAGCGAGCAGGAGCGGGTCGTTCCGCGCACCGGCCTGCGCCTCGCGCGGGTGCAGGGCGGGCTGCTCGTCGCCTCGGTCGCGGCGGGCAGCCCCGCCGACCTGCTCGGCGTGCGCCGCTTCGACCTGATTACCCAGGTGAACGGTCAGCCGGTGGGAGGCCCGATTCCGACCGGGCAGGTCGCTCCCGCTGGTGACTTCGGCCCCAACGACTTCGCCCGACTGGAACGCACCGGACAGGCGATTGACCTCACCCTGCGCCGCGCTGGGGAAAGCGAGCAGACGGTGAAAGTGATCGGTTTGCCCATGCCCGCCAGCGACCGCCCGGCACCCGTCTGGGCCGGAGCCGAGGGCCGAGTCGCGGTCATCGACCTGCCGAGTTTTCTCTCGACCGATACTGCCGCCGCGTTTCTGGCGCAGGTGCGGCAGCTTCAGGCCGCCGGGGTCCGCAGCCTGATCGTGGACCTGCGCTTCAACGGCGGCGGCAACCTCCAGCAGTGCGTCGCCGCCGCCAGCATCTTCGGGCCGGTGGTCTACAACGCGAGCTACGCGGTCGGGGGATTTTCCTACAGCGGGCTCGACGGGCGCGAGGGCGCCTACCTCGACACCGTGTTCGCCAGCCCCTCGCGCCGGGTATGGAACGGTCCCGCCGCCGTCCTCATCGGCCCCGACACTGCGTCGTGCGCCGAGGTCTTCGCCTACTACGCCCAGAAAGGCGGCGCCCGGCTGGTGGGTGAAGCGACCAAAGGTGTCGCCAACAGCGGCGTGCTGCTGCGGAATCTGCCCGACGGAGGCCTCATCGCCGTCACAGTCTTTCGCGGCTACGCCAGCGGCGACGTGGCTCTGCCCGCCCGCCTCACCCCCGACGTGCCCGCGCCCCTCGACATTGACCTGCTGACGACCCAGGGGCGCGACACCGGGCTGGAAGCGGCGTTGATCGTCCTGGGGGAAGCGGTCACGTCGCCGCCGACGCTGACGACCTCGCCTTGACGAAGAAAGGCAAAAAGCGGGGGAAGATGAATTTGCATCATCTTCCCCCGAATTTGCTTTCTTCCAGCTCAGGTGCCCGCCAGCAGTCGCCAGATTTCCGGCGACGCCACCCAGCCGTACCACAGGTTAGGCAGCAGCCCCAGCACCACGATGCCGATCAGGCTCAGCGCCACCGCGACGTTGGTCGCCGGGCGCTGGCCGTGGGCGTACTCGCGGGCGGGGGTGCGGTCGGGCATGAACATCAGCATGGCGGGGCGCAGGTAGTACACCAGCGCGGCCACGCTGCTCAGCACGGCGAGAACGCTGATAAGGAGATACCCTGCCTGAAAGGCCACCTGAATCGCCAGATATTTGGCGAAAAAGCCCGCAAAGGGCGGCAGCCCAGCCAGCGAGGCGAGACAAAATGCCAGCGCCACCGCGTAGGCCGGGTGCCGGTAGTACAGGCCGCGCATGTCGTTGATGGTCAGCCCTTCCTCGGTGCGTTGCAGCGCGGCCACAACGGCGAGCGCGCCCACCGTCATCAGGGTGTAGACGAGCAGGTAATAGCCCAGCGCCGCGCCGCCCTGCGCGGTGTCGCCCAGCAAAGTCATAGCCAGGAAGCCGGTGTGCGCCACCGCCGAGTAAGCGAGCAGCCGCTTGAAGTTCTGTTGATAGAGCGCCGCCGCGTTGCCGATGACCAGCGTGAGCGCCACGAGGATTTGCAGCACCGAGTGCCACCCTGGCCCCGCCGCGAGCGCCCCGCCGAAGACCCGCAGCATCCCGGCGAAGGCGGCCACCTTGACCACCGTGCTCAGGAACAGCGACACCAGCGTGGGCGCCCCGCTGTACACGTCGGGCGTCCACTGGTGAAAAGGCACCAGCGCAATCTTGACGCCGAAGCCCGACAGCACCAGCAAGGTGCCGGTCACGAGAATGCCGATGTTCTGCGGGTCGAGCGCGCTCACCTGCTGCGCGATGCCCGCGTAGTTCAGCGTGCCGGTCGCGCCGTACAGGAAGGCTAGCCCGTAGATCAGGATGGCGCTGCCCACCGAGCCGAGCAGGAAATACTTCAGCCCCGCTTCCTGCGAGCGGCGCGAGTCCTGCAGGGTCGCCAGCACGTAGCTCGCCAGGCTCATGATTTCCAGCCCGATCAGCATCACGATCAGGTCGCCGGAAAAGGCGATCAGCAGGCAGCCGGTCACGGCGTACATCAGCAGGGCGTCAAATTCGGCAAAGCTCACGCGGGCGCGGTAGGCCGTGTCCAGCGACACCAGCAGGGTGAGCAGCGCCCCGAGCAGCACCGTGCCCCCCAGCAACAGCGCCGCCGGGTCGGCCCGCAGCGCCCCGGCGAAGGCCGAGCGCGGCACGTCCATCCCCGCCGCCCAGGGCGCTCCGCCCCACAACCAGACGAGGCTGGCACCGGAGGCGAGCACGAAGAGGATATTCAGCGCCGTCAGCGTCCGGCGCGGCAGCCAGAAGCCGCCCAGGGTGGACACGATGGCCCCGACCAGCACCAGCAACACCGGCAGCATGGGGGCGAGACTCACGTCAGGAAGGACCAGATTCATTTATTGCCCCCCTACGAGCGAGAGCGCCGCGCGCACCGCCGGTTGCATCAGGTTGAGCACCGGCGCCGAGTACACCCCGAAAAACAGCGCCGCAAGCAGCGGCAGCCCCAGCACCAGCCACTCGGTGCCGCGCAGGTCGGGCACCCGCACGGCGCCGAGCGGGCGGCCTTCCCAGAAGGTCTTCTGAAACGCGGTGAGCGCGTAGGCGGCGGCGGCAATCGTGGTCAGCCCCGCGATGAAGGTCAGCCAGGGACTCACCTGATAGGCGCCAAGCAGAATGGAGAATTCACCGACAAAGCCCGCCAGCCCCGGCACCGCGATGGAGGCGAACCACAGCGCGAGTGTGAGCCCGCCGAGCGCGCCCGCCTGGTTCATCACGCCGCCGACGCGGGTGTCGAGACTGCCGACGCGCTCCTGCAACATCCCCACCGCCATAAACAGCGCCCCGGTGTAGAGGTTCTGGAAGGCGAGCAGGTACATCGCGCCGATGACCGCCGTTTCGTTCATCGAAAACAGCCCCAGCGCCACGAAACCCATGTGCGAAAGCCCCGCGTAGGCGAGCAGCCGCTTCCAGTTCGTCTGCCCGAAGGCAATCCAGGCGGCGTAGAGCGCGGTGAAGGCCGCCAGCGCCATCAGCACCGGGCGCAGCTCCAGCGAAGCGTCGGGAAAGAGGGTGAGCCCGAAGACGAAAATCCCGTAGCCGCCCACCTTGTAGAGCGTGCCCATCACGTCGGGAATGCCGCTCTCGTGGTTTTGCTCGTGAAAGTCGGGCAGCCAGGCGTGCAGCGGCCACAGCGGCAGCTTGACCGCCATCGCCGCCAGGAAGCCGAGGTACAGCCAGGTCTGCGCGACGCCGCCCACCGGGTGCGCGAGCAGGTCGGGCAGCGCAAAGGTCGGGCTGCCGCCGAGCCACTTGTAGCCGATAAAGCTCAGCAGCATGAAGAGAGAGCCGAGCAGCGTGTACGCCGCGAACTTCACCAGCGCCCGCATCCGGTGCGGGCCACCGTACACCGCCAGCATCAGCAGCGAGGGAATCAGCGCCCACTCGAAAAAGACGTAGAAGAGAATCAGGTCACGCGCCGCGAAGATACCCAGCAGCCCGGTTTCCATCGCCAGCACCATCGCCAGCATCGGCCCCGGATTCGGCACCCGGCGCGCGGCGTACCACACCGCCATCAGGGTCATGAACGCCGTGACGAGCGCGAAGGCCAACCCCACCCCGTTCAGCTCCACGGCGTAGGTCACCCCCAGCGGCGGCACCCAGGGCAGCACACTCAGGCCCTCGCCCCCCAGCCGCCACAGCCACAGCCCGGCGCCCAGCGTCGCGGCGGCGAAAAACCCCGCGACCTCTTCGCGCCACTTCACCGGGGCCACCAGCACCAGCAGCGCCCCCAGCAGCGGCAAATACAGCATCAGATTCGTCATGCAGTGCCTCCGGCGGCAGCGGTCAGAAGAACGGACAAAACAGGCCGCATCACGTGCCCCCCCGGCCAATCATCTTCAGCGCCCAGTACCCGATAATCAGCGCGGTGCCCAGCACCATGCTCAGCGCGTAGGCGCGGACATATCCACTCTGCATCCGGGCAAACAGGGCGCCCGGCGCTCCCGCGTTGCGCGCGACCCCACTCAGCCCGGCGTCCACGCCCCGGTCCACCACGTCCAGCCCCCGCGCGATACCCCGGCTCGGCGCGGCAATCAGGCCGTTGTAGATGTTGTCCAGATACAGCGCCGCCGCACTCACACGCCCCAGCGGGCCGTTTGCCAGCATCCGGTGGCGGTGGTCCAGCCACGCCCAGCCCAGTCCCACCACGCCTGCCACCACCGCCAGCACGGTCAGCAGCCACTCGGCGTTCGCCGGGATGTGATGCAGTTGCTGCGGAATCGCCCGGCCCAGGTAGGTGTCGAAGGCGTGCTTAGGCAGCCCGAGCGAAGGCAGGAACGCCGGAATGTTGAGGAACCCGCCCAGCGTCGCCAGCGCCGCCAGCACGCCGAGCGGGAACCGCATCAGCCCGTCGGCCTCGTGCGGGTGCGCCACCTGGCCCCGGTACTCGCCGCGCCAGACGAGGAAGTACCAGCGGCCCATGTAAAAGGCCGTCAGCAGCGCCACGCCCAGCCCGATGACATACAGCCAGGGGCTCTGCGCCCACGCGGCCGCCAGAATCGCGTCCTTGGAAAAGAAGCCGCTCCAGATGGGAATGCCCGAAATGGCGAGCACGCCCATCAGCGCGGCGACGTGGGTAAACGGCATGAAGCGGCGCATCCCCCCCATCGCCCGCACGTCCTGCTCCTCGTGCAGCGCGTGGATGACGGCCCCGGCGCACAGGAACAGCAGCGCCTTGAAAAAAGCGTGGGTGAGCAGGTGAAACACGCCCGCCGAGTACGCCCCCAGCCCCACCGCCATAAACATGTAGCCGAGCTGCGAGACGGTGGAGTACGCCAGAATCTTCTTGATGTCGTGCTGGTTGAGCGCCGAGAGCGCGCCGTAGAGTGCCGTCAGTCCGCCGACCCAGGCGACCCAGTTGGACGCGACGGGGGCAAGTTCGTACAGAAAGTGGCTGCGGGTCACCAGGTACACGCCCGCCGTCACCATCGTCGCCGCGTGGATGAGCGCCGAGACCGGCGTCGGCCCCGCCATCGCGTCGGGCAGCCAGGTCGTCAGCGGCAACTGGCCCGATTTGCCCACCGCGCCGACGAGCAGGAAGAGGCAGGCGAGTTCGATGGCCGACTGCGCGACGCGGGTGCCCGCCGCTTGCCCCGCGAGTTCGGGAATGCTGAGCGTGCCGTAGAGCTTGTAGAGCAGGAACATCCCCAGCATGAAGCCGAGGTCGCCGATGCGGTTCATGATGAACGCCTTGCGCGCGGCGTTGGAGTTGGCGCGGCCTTCGCTGGTACTCGCGTCCCGCACATCTTTATCAGACGCTTCCGAGTTGCGGCCCGAGTGCCAGAAGCCGATGAGCAGGAAGCTCGCCACGCCCACGCCTTCCCAGCCGACGAACATCAGCGGGTAGGAGTCGGCGAGCACCAGAATCAGCATCATGGAGACGAAGAAGTTCAGGAACGCGAAAAAGCGCGTGAACTTGGCGTCGTGCGCCATGTAGCTCACCGAGTAGACGTGAATCAGAAAACCGATGCCGGTGATAATCAGCGTCATCAGCGACGAGAGGCGGTCCAGATAAAAGCCGACGCTGAGGTTGGCGTTCAGCGCCATGTTCGGCAGCCAGGGCCACAGCGTCTCGTGCGCGGCGGTGTCGCCCTGCCCGAGATACCGCATCACGGCGACGGCAAAGCTCAGCAGCACCATCACCGTCGCCAGCCAGCTGCCCGACTTGCCGGGGAAAGCACGCGGAAACAGCATCAGCAGCGCGAAACCCAGCAGCGGCAGCAGGGGAAGCAGATACAGCGGCATCAGCACTCAGCCCCTCAACTGCGCGAGGTCGTCCACGTTGGTGGTCTCACGTCCCCGGAAAATGGCGACGATGATCGCCAGCCCAATCGCCACCTCGGCGGCGGCCAGCGTCATCACGATAAACACGGCGGTCTGCCCCATCAGGTCGCCCCATGAGCGGGCGAAGGCCACCAGCGCGATGTTGGCGGCGTTGAGCATCAGCTCCACACTCAGGAAAATGAGAATCGCCGTGCGGCGGGTCATCACACCGATGAGGCCGAGCGCGAACAGGACGCCCGACAGCGCGAGGTAATACGAGGTCGGCACCATCTCAGGCACGCTCCTTGAGGGGTTCGGAATTCAGGGCGGGGGCGCTCTGCCCTTCGCGCCACGCACGCGGCGCCGGGGGCAGTTCGGCGCCCGTTTCATCAGTCACGCCGTCAGGCTGCGGCACCGGGCGCTGCACCAGCGTCACCGAGCCGACGATGGCGACGAGCAGCAGAATGCTCACCGCTTCAAACGGCAGCAGGAAGCGGGTGAGCAGCGTCTCGCCCACCGCGCCCGCCGCGCCGCCGCGCAGGGCCTGCACACTTTCGGCAAGCGGGCGGGGGTCCTGATACGTCAGCGCCAGCGTCACGAAACCGCCCGCGAGCAGCAGCGCAGCAATCGCCCCGAGCGGCCCCACGAAGGGCAGCGGGTCACGCGCCGTAATCGGCTGACTGGCCCCGAGCAGCATGATGACGAAGAGAAACAGCACCATGATGGCCCCGGCGTACACGATGACCTGGGTGGCCGCCAGAAACGAGGCGTTCATGGAGGCGAAGAGCCCCGCCACGCAGATCAGGGTGCCCACCAGCCCCAACGCGGCGTGCACGGCGTTTTTCGCCGCGACGGTCAGGATGCCCCCGGCAATGGCGAGGGCGCCGAGAAGGAGAAAGGCCAGCATCATGGGTACTCCACTCCTTCGAGCTCGGCGCGCGGGCCGCCCTCCACCTGAAAGCCGAGGCGCACGGGCCGCCCGGCACTCAGCGCCTCGCGCCGTTGCGGGCGGCTGCCGGTGACGCCGACGAGCATGTCCTCCTTGCCGTACACGAAGTCGCGCGAGCGGTAATCGGCCATCTCGAACTCGTTGCCGAGCACCACCGCGCCGGTCGGGCAGGCTTCCTCGCACAGGCCGCAGAAAATGCAGCGCAGCATGTTGATTTCGTACACCTTCGCGTAGCGCTCGCCGGGGCTGACCGGGTCACGCGGGTCGTTCTCGGCGGCTTCCACGTAGATGGCGTAGGCGGGGCAGGCGGCGGCGCACAGCGAGCAGCCGATGCACTTTTCCAGCCCGGTGTCGGGGTGCCGGGTCAGGACGTGGCGGCCCCGAAAGCGCGGTTGCAGGGTGGCCCGCTGCTCGGGGTAACTGACGGTCAGCGGCTTTTGAAACAGCTTGCCGAGGGTCACGCCCATGCCTTTGGCGATGTCAAGGACGCCCATATGCGCCTCCTTTGTCGGCAGGTTGAAGGGTTTCCAGAGGTTTGGGGGTCTGAGGGTCTAAGAGTCTGAGGGTCGAACCGTCAAAAGGTCTAAAGGCAAAGGAGGCAGCAGGCCTTAGACCTTTAGACCTTTTGACCCTTAGACGGCGAGCAAAGCGAGCACCGTGCCCCATCAGTCGCCTCCCAGCGGGCGGCCCGGCACTCGTTTTTCCTCGTTGCGCAGGGCAGGCGAGTTCCACAGCCCGCGCACCGCGTCGCTGGCGGCAAAGAGGATGAGCAGCAGCAGCAAGCTGACCGCGCCGAGCAGCCACAGCCGGGGAATGCCGAACAGCCCCTCGGCGGGCACGAAGGCGAGCACCGCCGCCACCACCAGCGTGTTGACGAGCGCGAGCGGCAGCGTCAGCTTCCAGCCCAGGCGCATGAGCTGGTCGTAGCGCAGGCGGGGCAGCGTGGCGCGCACCCAGATGAACAGAAACATGAAAAAGGCGATTTTGGCGATCAGCCACACCAGCGGCCACGAGCTGATGCCGGGAATGAGCGGCTCTAGAAAGGTCGGCCCCCGGTAGCCGCCGAAAAACAGCGTGCTCATCAGCGCCGAGGCGGTCATGATGTTGACGTATTCCGCCATCTGAAAGAGCGCCCACTTGATGGACGAATACTCGGTGAGGTAGCCGGCCACCAGTTCCTGCTCGGCTTCCGGCAGGTCGAACGGGGTGCGGTTGACTTCGGCAAAGCTGCTCACCATAAACAGCGCGAAGGCGAACACCTGAAAAAGAATCAGCCAGCCGTGCCCGCGCGGGCCCGCTTGCCACTCCACGATGTCCAGAAAGTTGGTGCTCCCCACCAGCATCAGCAGGCCGAGCACGCTCAGGCCCATGCCGAGTTCGTAGGAAATCATTTGCGCCGAGGAGCGCAGCGAGCCCAGCATCGGGTACTTGGACCCCGATGCCCAGCCGCCGAGAAAGATGCCGTAGACGCCCATCGAGGTCAGTGCCAGCAGCGCCAGAATCCCGGCGTCGAGGTTGTAGACCCAGGGATCGGTCCCGAAGAGACTCCCAGGAGGCCCTGCCGGAATGCCCCCGAAGGCGGTGAGCGCCATGCCGATGGCAAGAATCGGCGCGAGGGTATACACCAGCTTGTCGGCCAGCGTGACGGTCACGTCCTCCTTGAAAATGCTCTTGATGGCGTCGGCGAGCGGTTGCAAGAGGCCCATTGGCCCCACCCGGTTCGGTCCGGGGCGCAGCTGAATGCGGCCCAGCAACCGGCGCTCGATGAGGGTCATGTACGCGAAGGCGGTGAGCAGCGCGAGGGCGACCAGCACGGCCTTGAGCAGCGTAATCAGCAGCGCGGAAAGCCAATCGGGCATCAGTCGTCACCTCCGGTGGGGGCGGCGGCAGAGAGCGGCGCTGCCCAGCTTGCTTGCCCGCGCCCCAGGTCTGGCTGCTCGCTCGCCTGCGGTGCGGGGCGCATGCGGGGTTTCCAGAGCTGCGGCGTGTACGGCACGCCCACGGGCGCGGCGGCGCGGTTCACGTTCAGGTTGAGTGCTCCTTGCGGCGGCAGCGTGTCCACCCGCAAGCCCAGCCGCTCCTGCAAAGCCGCCTGGGCCGACTTCAGCCCGCGCACCTGGGGCCGCACGCCCAGCGCCTCGGCGAGCGCGGTGAGGGTGCGAATCAGGTCGGCGCCTTCCCCGGCGCTCAGCGCGGCCTGCTCCAGCGCGAGGAAGCGGCCTTCGAGGTTGACGGTGGTGCCGCGCTTTTCATAGTTCGTCACGGCGGGCAACACCACATCGGCTTGCTGCGCCGTCTCGGTGAGGTGGGTGTCGTGGACGACGGTAAAGCCGCGCGGCAAGCTCAGCAGCCCCTGGCCCACCGGGTCGAGGCGGCTGAGGAAGGCGGCGGGAGCGTCGGTCAGGCCCGCGTACCCAGCGGCTCCGCTGCGCGGCAGCAGGTTCAGTGCGGCCAGCCCGGTGCTGTTGGCTGCGGCGGCTACGGCCAGCACCTTTGCTCCGGTGCGGTTCGCCAGTTCGCTCACCTGCGCGGCCAGGCCATCAGTCCCGCTGCCCAGCACGTCGGCACCCAGTACGTCAGCGCCCAGGATGACCACCGGCTTTTCGGCCTCCTCCAGCAGCTTCAGTGCCGCCCGCAGCTCGTCGGTGTCAGGCCGCAACAGCCGGGCGACAGCGTTGTGGCCGTTGGACGCGGCCTGAATCCCGGCGTGGCGCCAGATGGACGACTCGCGCCCGATAACGGCCAGCTTTTCGGGCTTGCGGGCGGGGCGTTCCACCAGCCGCAGGTCGGCAATCGCGGTGCCGTGGTCAAACTCGGTGGGCAGGATGCCGCCGCGCAGGGCTTCCAGAATCCGCAGTTCCAGCACCGGGGCTTCCTCGCCGAGGTCGGCACCGATGACCACCAGCGCGTCGGCCTGCGCCACGTCGGTCAGGGTTGCGGCAGGCGCGGTGAGCTGCACCGGATGGCGCGGCCAGTGGTCCACGTTGCCTGCGCCGAGCTGCGCGGCGAAGCGTTCGAGCGCCATGCCTTCTTCCAGGGTGGAATCGGCGGCGATGAAGAGGCCGAGCTGCGACGGGTGAATACCGCTCAGGCCGCGCCGCATGGCTGCAATCGCTTCGTCCCAGTCGGCCTCGCGCAGTCTGCCGTTCTCACGAATGAGTGGACGGGTCAGGCGGCCTTCACTGGCGAAAGTGTGCCCGAAGCGCCCGGCGTCGCACAGCCAGATTTCGTTCACGTCGCGGTTTTCGCGGCCCACGATACGCTCCAGCCGGCCATTGCGGGCGTCCACCGTGATGGCGCAGCCCACCGGGCACAGCGTGCAGGTCGTCGGCGTGTGGTCGTATTCCCAGTTGCGGCCCCGGAAGCGCGCCACGTTGTCGAGCAGCGCCCCGACCGGGCAAATGTCGGTGATGTTGCCCGAAAAGCCGGTGGGCAGCCCGCCTTCCTGAGTGTCGATGAAGGTGTGCCCGCCGCGCTCGATAAAGTCCAGAACCTCCTGCCCCGGCACTTCCTCGAAGTAGCGCACGCAGCGTTTGCAGTGGATGCAGCGCTCCTGGTCCAGAATCACGAAGTCCGAAAGCGGGTAGTGCTTGTCGGCGTGGCGACGGTCAAACCCGAAGCGGCTCGCGCCGTAGCCGTACTCGAAGGCCCGGTCCTGCAACTCGCAGGCGCCGCCCTTGTCGCAGGTCGGGCAGTCGAGCGGGTGGTTGAGCAGGGTAAATTCCATCATCCCTGCCTGCGACTTGGCGACCACTTCACTCGTCGCGGCGGTCTTGATGTGCATCCCCTCGGTCGCCTGCATGGTGCAGGCCGCCATCGGCTTGGGGAACCAGAAAATCTTGACCTCGCCCTGCTCATCGAGTTCAAAATTCCCGTCTTTGCCCTTGCGCGGGCTGCCCGACTCCACCAGGCACATCCGGCAGGCCCCGACCGGCGAGAGGTACGAGTGGGCGCAGAAATACGGCACGTCGCGCCCGGCGGCGAACACGGCGTCGATGCCGGAAGTGCCGGCGGGAAGGTCGAGGGGGACGCCGTCTACGGTGACTTTCATGGGGCGCCTCCTTGAGTGGCACGTCTGAGGGTCTGAGGGGCCAAGGGTCCGAGGAAGTCGCGGGCCAACTCTCTTAGACCCTTAGACTCTTCGACCTTTAAACCGCGAGCAACGCGAGCCATCATGCGTCCCTCCAGCGCCCCGCGAGCTCGCGCGGCACCTCTCCGCGCTCCGCCGCGTCGTATTCCTCGCGGAACAGCCGGATGGAACTCAGGACCGGCCCCAGACAGGCGTCGGCCAGGGCGCAGAAGCTTCTGCCGCCGATGTTGTCGGCCATGTCCAGAATGAGATTGGTGTCGCCGGGTTGCCCGTGCCCGCGAGCGAGTTTTTCGTACATGCGAACCATCCAGCCCGAAATCCCTTCGCGGCAGGGCGTGCATTTGCCGCACGACTCGTGGCCGTAAAAGCGCACCGCGTTCCAGGTCGTGTCCACGATGGACGCCGCCGCCGGAATCAGGGTGACGCCCCCGGTCCCCAGGCTGCTGCCCGCCGCCGCCAGCGACTCGTAGTCCATCGGCGTGTCGAGGATGTCTTCGCTCCACTTCAGGAGTTGGCAGGAAATCCCGCCGGGGATAATCGCCTTGATGTCCTCGGTGGGGCCACCCGCCCAGTCGTAGATGAGTTCGCGAAACGGCGTGCCGAGCGGCAGTTCGTACACGCCGGGCCGGGCGACGGGGCCGGAAATCTGAAAGAGTTTCATGCCCTTGGACTTCTCGGTGCCCATGCCCGCGTGCCAGTCGGCGCCGTACTTGAGGATGTGCGTCGCGGCGCAAAAGGTCTCGACGTTGTTGATGGTGGTCGGCAGCCCGTAAAGCCCGGCGGCGGCGGGAAAGGGCGGCTTGAGGCGCGGATTGGCCCGCAGACCTTCCAGCGAGTTCATCAGCGCGGTTTCCTCGCCGCAGATGTAGGCGCCCGCGCCCCGGTGAACTTGCAGGTCGAAGTCGAAGCCGCTGCCCAGAATGTCCTTGCCGAGCAGTCCCGCCGCCCGCGCCTCGTGAATGGCAGCCCAGAGGCGCTCGGCGGCCAGCACATACTCGCCGCGAATGTAGATGTACCCCCGGCTCGCCCGCATCGCGTATCCGCCGATGAGCATCCCTTCGATGAGCTGGTGCGGGTCTTCCGACATCAGGTAGCGGTCCTTGAAGGTGCCCGGCTCGGACTCGTCGGCGTTGCAGATGATGAGGTGCGGTTTGCCGTCGTTGAGCGGCATGAACGACCATTTCAGGCCAGTGGCGAAGCCCGCGCCGCCGCGTCCGCGCAGGCCGGATTTCTTGACCTCCTCAATCACGGCGTCGGGACCGAGCGCAAAGGCCCGGCGCACGCCCTGGTAGCCTCCGCCCCGCTGGTAGGTGTCCAGCGTCCAGCTTCGTGGCTGCCCCACCTGCGCGTAGAGCGTGGGCGCAAAGCGGTGGTCGAGCGCACTGGTGATCGGTTTTTCGGCGGTGGGCGCGGTCACGGAGCACCTCCGCTGGCAGCGGTCAAGGGGGTCAGGTCGCGCACCGAGCCGCCGACCGTGGTGCCCTTGGCGGTGCTTTGCCGTCCGTCTGCGCCCACCGGCACGGGCACCGGGTGGTCGGTCGCGGGTTTCTGGTCGGCCTGGAGCGCCGCCAACAGCTCGGCGAGCCGCGCCGGGCCGACGCGCTCGTAAAAGCCCTCGTCGTTGAGCTGGAGGACGGGCGCGGTGCCGCAACTGCCGAGGCATTCCACCTTCTGCACGCTGAAGCGGCCATCCGGCGTCACCTCACCGGGCTGTACGTCCAGCCGCGTGACGAGTTCGTCCCACAGCGCATCGGACCCGGCAAGCGCGCACATCAGCGTGCTGCACACCTGGAGGTGATACCGGCCCGTCGGCACCGTGTGGTAGGTGGAATAAAAGCTCATCACCGAGCGAACTTCCGTGGCGGTGGTGCCGCACAGTTCGGCGATTTCAGCCAGGCGCGGCGCCGCCACGAAGCCCTCGGCGTCTTGCACCTCACGCAGCAGCGGCATCAGCGCGGAACGCCTTCCCTGCGGCGTGTCCGGATACCGCGAAAAAATCTCGGCTACGAGGGGTGTTTTGTCTGCGAAGTAAGACAAGAGTTGCCTCCCGAAGAAAGTCGGTACAGATAAGAAAAGGTCAGCAGCAAAGGGCTCAGCGCCACGGCCAGAAAGGGCAGCTGATGGCCGAATTTCTCGCTCAGCGCCGGCCACAGCTCCTGCTCCGTCAAGGTGAGGCTGTCCCAGGGCAGCAGCGTGGTCATGGCTCCCAGCACGCCGCACCACAGCCCGGCCCGCAGCCACGGACTCAGCGACAGTTCGCCCCGCCAGCGCCGAAAAATGGCCGTCAGCAACGCGGCCCAGCCGACGACGCCCGCCAGGATGCACACGCTCACGAGGACCAGGCCCCAGCTCTCGCGCAAGTCGGTCAGCGCCAGCACGCCGAGAGTGCCACTGAACACGAGACCCAGCAGGGTGATCGGCGAGAGCAGCAGCGCCGGAACGAGGCCGAACACGATGTCGGCTGCCCGGCTCGCGGGCATGACCGGCGGTTTCGTGCAGCAGGGCGCACTCACCGGTCTACATCCCCCAGCACCGGGTCAATGGTCGCCAGGATGGTAATCAGGTCGGCAAACTGCACGCCTACGCAGGCGTATTCCAGCGCTTGCAGGTTGACGAAACTCGGCGCCCGAATCTTGACGCGGTAGGGCATGGAGCCGCCATCGGAGATGACGTAGTACCCGACCTCGCCGCGCGCCGACTCGATGGGCACGTACGCCTCGCCGAGCGGCGGGTGAAAGCCCTCGGTCACGAGTTTGAAGTGGTGAATGACCGCTTCCATGCTCGTTTCGAGTTCGTGGCGTGGCGGCAGGCTGATTTTGCGGTTGGGGTCTTTGATCGGTCCTGGCCGCAGCTTTTGCAAACCCTGACGAATGATTTTGATGCTCTCGCTGAACTCGAGCAGCCGCATATTGAAGCGGGCGAGCGAGTCGCCGTCGGGGCTGGAAATCACGTTGAAGTCGTAGTCTTCGAAGCCGCAGTAAGGATGGTCCTTGCGGTTGTCGAGCGGCACGCCCGAGGCCCGCAGGTTCGGCCCGGTCAGGCCGAGGTCGAGCGCGGCGTCGGCAGGAATCACGCCCACGCCCTTCGCCCGGTCCAGAAAAATCGGGTTGGCGGCAAAGAGGGTGGTGTACTCCTCCACGCCGCGTTCCATCTGGTTCAGGAAGGCCTCCACCCGCGCGGTCCAGCCCTCCGGCAGGTCGCGGGCGAGGCCACCGACGCGGAAGTAGCCCTGGTTCATGCGGTAGCCGCAGACCGCCTCAAAGAGGTCCTGGCACGCTTCTTTCTCGCGGAAGGCATAGAAAAAAGGCGTCAGTGCCCCGAGGTCGAGGAGGCCGGTTCCCACGAACACGAGGTGGCTGTGAATGCGCCCGAGTTCATGCAAAATCACCCGCACCACGTTCGCCCGCTCCGGCACCTCGGCGCCCAGCAGCTTTTCCACGCTCAGCACGTAGGCGAGTTCGTGCGAGAAGGAGTGCAGGTAGTCGGTGCGCGGCGCGTAGGTGACGTTTTGCTGGTAGGTGCGGTGCTCCATCGTCTTTTCGAAGCCGGTGTGGAGGTAGCCCATGTGCGGTTCCACGCGGGTCACGTACTCGCCGTCCATGTCCACCACCAGCCGCAGCACGCCGTGGGTGGACGGGTGCTGCGGGCCGACGTTGAGCGACATCAGCTCGGTGTGGAGCAGGGCGCCGGCTTCGGGCTGAAGTTCTGCCGTCATTTCGGTCCCCCTTCCGGCAACAGCGGCGGCACGATGTCCTCCCGGCGCCGTTCGCCCCGGCGCATTTCGCCCCGGTAGCCGGTCAGCCCGCGCTGCTGCCCGCTCAGGCCCGCGCGGAAGGCAGCGGGGTCAAGAAAGCGGCCCTCGCGGAACAGCGTCGGCGTTTCCCCCAGCGGAAAGTCCTTGCGCAGTGGATGGCCTTCGAGGTCGTCGGGCGTCAGTACCTTGCGGAGGTCGGGGTGTCCGGTAAATTCGATGCCGAGCAGGTCGTACACCTCGCGCTCCAGATAGTTGGCGGCCTTCCAGATGGGAAAAAGGCTGTCCACTGCCTCGCCCTCCGAGAGCCACACCCGCAGAAACAGCCGGCGGTGGTCGCGGGGGTGCGCCACGCTGTAGAGCACCGCGAACGGCTGGGGCCGGGGCGCCGTATAGCGCGAGTAATCCACCCCGATGACGTCAAGCAGCATGAACCCGCGTGCCCGCAGTTGCTGCGCGGTGTGCAGGAGCTCCCCGGCCTCCACGGCGGCGGTCGGTTGCAGGCCCTCTTCGGCACTCAAACCGAGTTCGGCGAGCAGCGGCGCCACGTCGCGGCTTTCGGCGAGGCGGCGAGTCGAGCGGGCGGCAGTGTCCCTGAGATTGGTTTCCGGCAGACCAGCATCCGGCGCTGTCATCGCAGCTCCCGGGTCCAGGCGTCCACCATCGGCAGTTGCTGCCCGAGCTGATCGAAGGCCTCGCCGCGCACCTTTTTCTGGAGCTGCATCACGGCGTAGATCAGCGCCTCGGGGCGGGGCGGGCAGCCGGGCACGAAAATGTCCACCGGCACCACGCTGTCCACGTTCTGCACCACGGCGTAGTTGTTGAACATGCCGCCCGAGCTCGCGCACGCGCCCATGCTGATGACCCACTTGGGGTCGGGCATCTGGTCGTACACCCGGCGCATGACCGGGGCCATTTTCTTGCTCAGGCGTCCGGCGACAATCATCACGTCGGCCTGCCGGGGAGAGGCGCGAAAGACCTCGGACCCGAAGCGGCTCATGTCGTTGCGGGCGTTGGTGGAGCTCATCATCTCGATGGCGCAGCACGCCAGCCCGAAGGTCGCCGGCCACAGGCTGTTGCTGCGGCCCCACGCCACCAGTTTTTCCAGGCTGGAAAACAGCACGCCCTCGGATTCGAGCTCCTGCCAGTCGCGGTCGATGAGTTCTTTCAGGGGCATGGGGGGGCCTCCCTTTGGGCGAAAGGTCTAAGGGTCCGAGGGTCTAAACGTCTGAGCCTTAGACCCTTAGACTTTTCGACTCTCAGACAGCGAGCACCGCGAGCCATCAAGCCCATTCCAGCACCTTCTTTTTCAGCACGTAGACATAACCCACGAGCAGAAGCAGCACGAAGGTGAGGGCCTCGAAAAAGGCGAACTGCGGCAGCTTCTGGTAGGCCACCGCCAGCGGGTAGAAAAAGGCCGTTTCGATGTCGAAGACGATAAACAGCATGGCGACGAGGTAAAAGTGCACCGGAAAGCGCTGCCCGGTGCCCACGCCGCCGCGTTCGGGGTCGTTGCCCGATTCGTAGGCCATCAACTTGGTGCGGGTCGCCTTTTTGGGGCCGAGCAGCCCGCTCACCACGATAGCCAGAATGCCGATGCCGATGCCCACCAGCAACATGATCAGAAAATTGGCGTACTGTACGATGGTTTTCCTCCCTCCTGACTCCAGCCTTTCCCGCTCCTGGCTCAGCTCGTGAAAAGAGGCACGAACGACTGCAAAAAAAGAGAGTCTGTCTGGTGTCAGCCTGATTTGTAGAACACTCATGTTCTAGCACGGACAGCGGCGCGGGACGCCCGGAGGACGGCAAAAGTGAGGACAGCAAAACGCCGCCAGCCCGAACAGGCCAGCGGCGGAGAAGGTAGGACTCAGAAAAAGCGGCTCACGTCACGTACCACCACGAACAGGGTCAGCAACATCACGAAGGCGAAGCCCCCGAGGTTGATGGCCTGCTCCTGCTGAAAGCTCAGCGGACGGCCTCGCAGCGCGCTCACCAGGACGAGCAGGATGCGCCCGCCGTCCAGCCCCGGAATGGGAATCAGGTTGAAAAAGGCGAGCGAGAGGTTGAGCAGCGTCGCCACCTGCACCAGTGCCCAGGGGCTGAGCGCGGCGGCGCGGCTGATGACCTCGGCGGTGCCGATGGGACCGCTCACGTTCTGGTCCTGCGAGATGTCGAGCGTAAAGAACTTTTTGAAAAGGCCGGTAAACGCCCCCACGAGCTGCGGCACCGCCCGCACGGTCGTATCCACCGAAGTCACGAACGCCTGCCCCACGCCGACCTGCCGCACGTCGGGGCCATAGCGGATGCCGAGCAGTTGACGCTGACCGTTCACGGTGGGCTGCCAGTCGAAGGCGACCTGCCGGGTCTGAACCGGTTGCCCCTGCTCGGCCCGTTCCACCGTGAAGGTGTGACGCCCAGCCTGCGCCAGCGCGTCGCGCACGCCCTCGTAACCGGCGGCCTCCTGGCCCCCCACCCGGCGGGTTTCGGGGATGTCCTGGCCGTCAATGGCGGTAATCACGTCCCCGGCGCGCAGCCCCAGTGCCTGTGCCCGCGATCCCGTTTCCACACTCTCGATGCGGGCGCGGTCGAGCGCCGGAATGCCCTGCGACGTGAAGCTCACGGTCATCAGCCCCAGCGTGAGCAGCAGGTTGGTCAGCGGCCCGGCGAGCAGCACCGCGATTTTGCCCCAGGCCGGAAGCGCCGCGAAGCCCCGTGTGGGGAGGCGCCACTGGCCGTCGGCGTCCTCCACGGGCGCCATGCCGTCGATTTCCACATACCCGCCGATGGGCAGCAGCGACACCCGCCACTCGGTGCCGCGCCAGAGCTTCTTGAACAGCACCGGCCCCATGCCCACCGAGAACGAATTGACCCGCACGCCCTGGGCGCGGGCGAGCCCGTAGTGCGCCAGTTCGTGCAGAAAGACCGAGACGCCGAAGATGATGGCCGTCCACAGCAACCCCAGCGGCGTCAGTGCGGCGGCCATGCCTTGCAGGACATTCACGCGCCCACCCCGGCGCCGCCGACCCCGTAGGCACAGAGTTCCTGCGCTCTGGCGCGTGCCCAGGCGTCCGTCTCCGTCAGGCTGTCCCAGGTGAGGGCGCCGCCGGGCGTCTCGTCCAGCACCCTTTCAATCAGCTGGGGAATGTCCAGAAAGCCGATGCGCCCGTGCAGGAAAGCGTCCACCGCCACCTCGTCCGCCGCGTTGAGCGCCACTGGCAGGAGTCCGCCCGCCTCACCCGCCCGGTAAGCGAGCGCGAGGCAGGGAAAGCGCGTCAGGTCCGGTGCCCGGAATTCCCACTGCCCCAGCAGCGGCCAGCCGAGATGCTCCCCGACCTCTTCCCCACGCCGCGCCCCGCGCACGTCGCCGGGGTGTTGCATCCCGCTCGGCGCGGCGTCGATGGCGTAGGCAATCGGCAGGCGCATGTCCGCTGGGCCGAACTGCGCTTTCAGGCTGCCGTCGCGCAATCGCACCGCCGCGTGAACGATGCTCTGCGGATGAACGACCACGCCCACCTGCGAGAGCGGCAGGCCGTAGAGGCTGGCACACTCCATGACTTCCAGGCCCTTGTTCATCAGGGTGGCCGAGTCGATGGTCACTTTGGGCCCCATGCTCCACGACGGATGCTTCAGCGCCTGCTCAGGCGTGACCGCGCTCAGGTCGGCGGGGCCATCCCGAAACGGCCCGCCCGATGCCGTGAGAATCAACTCGGCCACGTCCCCCATATCCTCGCCGGTCAGGCACTGGTAGACCCCGGTGTGCTCGGAATCTACCGGCACCACCCGGCCCCCACCCGCTGCCGCCGCTTCCCACATCAAGTGGGCCGACGTGACCATCGCTTCCTTCGTCGCCAGTGCCACCGCCTGCCCGGCTTCGAGTGCGGCGCGGGTGGGGGGCAAACCAATCAGGCCGCTCATGGCGTTGACAACCACATCGGCCTGTGCCACCGCTGCTTCGGAGGGGTCGGCAATCACGCGCACTCCGCTCAGCCGTTCTCTCGCCTCGGCCAGAATGGACCCGTCCACGCTGACCAGGGCGGGCCGGAACTCGCGCACCTGCTCGGCGAGCAAGTCCAGATTGCGTCCGGCGGCGAGCGTGCCCACCGTATACCCGCGCTGCCGCGCCACGTCCAGTGTTTGCGTGCCGATGCTGCCTGTACTGCCCAGAACGGTGAGTCTCACGCCCGACATGGTACGTGGGCCCGCTCGCTCGGAAGGTGGGACGACGGGGAAAGAGCAGTCAATTTTCATATAAAATTGAATCTATGACATGACCTAAGAAAACCGGCCTTCTCTTCAGGCCGGCTTCCATGCAGAGCGCTCAATTCGTGAACGCGCTGATATTCAGGAAAAAATAGGTTGCGGGCACAGCGAACATCAGGCTGTCGAGGCGGTCTAGAAATCCACCGTGCCCCGGCAGACTGTTCCCGCTGTCTTTAGTCCGCAGGGCCCGCTTGATGAGGCTTTCGGACAGGTCGCCGAGTTGCGAGGCGCTGGCGACCAGCACCGAGTACAGGAACGCTTGCAGCGGGGTCCAGATGCCCGCGAGCTGACTGACGACCAGCACGACCACGAAGCCGAAGGCCAGCCCGCCGATGGCCCCTTCCACCGTCTTGCCGGGGCTGACCTCGGGGGCGAGTTTGCGGCGCCCGAAAAAGTGCCCGGCGAAAAAGCCCCCGATGTCGGCGGCGAAAGTTGCCAGCAACGGCAGGGCAAAGTACAGCAGGCCCTGTTGTCCGTCGGGCGAGTAGCGCAGCAGCATGAAATAGCCCAGCAGCCAGGGGATGTAAAGCAGCCCGAACAGCGAGTACACAACCCTTTCAAGGGGGCGCTCGCCGGGGCGAATGACTTCCAGCACCAGCAACGTGCCCACGGCGATGGTCAGCACGACCTCGCGCCACGAGCCGCCGGGCCAGGGGGCGTATTCGCTGAACATCGGCAGACTTGCCACAATCAGCGCGGTGCCGAAGACGCCCAGGCTCAGGCGCCGCACGTCGAGATCGTTGCGGTCGAGCATGCGGAAATACTCGCTGAGGCCGAAAAACGACACGGCGATCAGCGCGGGCAGCATGGCCCACCAGCCGATCCAGACCAGGGCACTTACGATCAGAAAACCGATCACGCTGGTCAGCACGCGGGTGCTCAGGGTCTCCACGGCGGCCTCCCCGCAGGGCACCCGGCCGGCATTGCCCGCGCTGCTCGCCGCACCATCAACCTAGGATTTCCTGCTCTTTCTTCTGGAACACCGACTCCACGCGGGCGACGTACTCGTCGGTGATCTTCTGCACGTCGGCTTCACCGCGCTTGATTTCGTCTTCGCCGAGGCCCTCGACCTTCTTCACTTCGTCGAGCGCGTGCTTCCGCAGGTTCCGCACGGCGATGCGGGCGTCCTCGGCGTAGTTCTTGGCGTTCTTGACGAGGTCCTTGCGGCGCTCCTCGGTGAGCATGGGCAGCGAGATGAAAATGGTGTCGCCCTTGTTGTTGGGGTTCAGGCCGAGGTCCGAGTCGCGGATCGCCTTTTCGATGGGGTTGAGCGCCCCCCGGTCCCAGGGCGTGATGACCAGCGTGCGGGGGTCGGGCGTGGTGATGCTCGCCACCTGATCGATCGGCATCTGCGAGCCGTAGTAGTCCACCACGATCTTTTTCAGGATGCCGGGGTTGGCGCGGCCGGTCCGCAGCACGCTGAGGTTGTTCTCGAAAGCCTCGATCGCCTTGTTCATCTTTTCGCGGGTATCGGCCTGGATGGATTTCATGTCTGCCATGACGAAGTCTCCTTGCAGGGAAAGGGTGGGGAAACGAAGGGGGAAGCACCCAGAGTGTAAAGCAGGGGCGGGCCGCGCCTCAGCCCCGGCTCTGAATCAGCGTGCCGACGCGCTCGCCGCGCAGCAGCCGGGCGAGGTTGCCTTCCTCGAAGATGTCGAACACCACGATGGGCAGGCCCTTGTCCATGCACAGGGTGAGGGCGGTGGCGTCCATCACTTCCAGCCGTTGCTCCACCACGTCCATGTGGGTGAGCTGCTCGTAGCGCTTGGCATCCGGGTTCTTGCGCGGGTCGGAGTCGTACACGCCGTCCACCGCATTTTTCGCCATCAGCACCACGTCGGCGCCGATTTCCAGCGCACGCAGGGTCGAGGTCGTGTCGGTGGTGAAAAAGGGCGCGCCGTTGCCGCCGCCGAAAATCACCACGCGGCCCTTTTCGAGGTGACGCATGGCGCGGCGGCGGATGTACGGCTCGGCCACCTGCTGCATGTGAATGGCGCTCATGATGCGGGTCGGCTTGCCGGCGGCTTCCATCGCGTCTTGCAGGGCCATCGCGTTCATGACGGTGCCGAGCATCCCGATGTAGTCGGCGGTGGCCGGGTCCATGCCCTGGCCGTTGCGCGCGCCGCGCCACAGGTTGCCGCCGCCGATGACCACGGCCAGTTCGACCTCGGTGCCGTCCAGCGCCCCGATGATGCGACGGGCCAGCTCGGCGGTGGTCTCCGGGCTGATGCCGAAGCCGTTGTCGCCTGCCAGGAACTCGCCCGACAGCTTGAGCAGAACTCGTTTGAACATATCTGGTTCTCTCCTTTTCAGCAAAACTCCGGCCAGTCCCGCCAGGGGGCCGCCGGAGCTGTCAGGCGCGCGGGCCCGAAAAAGGGGGGAACTCGTCCCCCTTTTGTGCTTACGCGCCGATTTCGAAACGGACGAATTTGTTGACCGAGGCGTCACCGAGGTACTTGGCGACAGTCAGGGAGTTGTCCTTGACGAAGGTCTGCTCGGGCAGCACGCGCTCCTGGTAGAACTTGCCGATCTGACCCTCGACGATCTTCTCGACGATCTGCTGCGGCTTGCCTTCGGCGAGCGCCTTGTTGGTCAGGATTTCGCGCTCTTTTTCGATGTCGCCCGACTCCACTTCGTCGCGGGTCAGGAACTGGGGACGCTCGGCGGCCACGTGCAGCGCCACGTCCTTGGCCTTGGCTTCGTCACCGCCCGCGAGGTCGACCAGGACGCCGATCTTGCCGTTGGAGTGGACGTAGCCCGCCACCTGCTGACCTTCGAGATAGGCCACGCGGTTCAGGACGATGTTTTCGCCGATCTTGCCGGCGGTCGCGGCGACCATGTTCCCCACGGTTTCGCCGTCCACGGTGAAGTTCTTGAACTCTTCCACGTCGTTGGTCTTGGCCTGGAGCGCAGCCTGGGCGAGCTTCTCGACGGTGGCCTGGAAGTCGGCGTTGCGGGCCACGAAGTCGGTTTCGCTGTTCACTTCAACCATGGCGGCGCGGTTGCCGTCCACGGCGAAGCGCACGATGCCTTCCTTGGCTTCGCGGTCACCCTTCTTGACAGCCTTGGCGATGCCGCGTTCGCGCAGCAGGGCAATGGCCTTGTCTTCGTTGCCCTCGGCGTCGGCCAGGGCCTTTTTCACGTCCATCATGCCCGCGCCGGTCATTTCGCGCAGCTTCTTGATCGATTCCATCATGTTCCGTACCTCCGGGAAGTGGGATAGGTCCTTATAAATGGGGGGCGTTCGCCCGGTGTCAGACGCGCCCCCCGAAACCAGCTGAGTCGCGCTTAGCTGCGGCCCTGGCTGCTGGTGAGCTGCGCAGTGTCGCCTTCGGTGCCCTGCTCGGCGGCCTGGGCTTCGTCGCTCTGCTCTTCGACGGGGCCTGCGCTCACGTCTTCGTGCCCGCCACGCGCTTCGACCAGCAGGTCGCCGACGCGGTGGGTGATGAGCTGAATGCTGCGGATGGCGTCGTCGTTGCCGGGCACGATGTAGTCGATGACGTCCGGGTCAGAGTCGGTGTCGGCCAGCGCGATGACGGGAATCCCGAGCTTGTTGGCTTCCTGCACGGCGATGACTTCCTTGGTGGGGTCCACCACGAAGATCGCGTCGGGCAGGCGGTTCATCTTGCGGATGCCGCCGACGAAACGCAGCAGGCGCTCGCGCTCGCTGGCGAGCTGGATGCGCTCGGCCTTGGGGCGGTCGTTGATGCGCTCGGACTCGAACAGGTCGTCGAGTTCGTTGAGGCGGTCAATGCGGGTGCGCATCGTCTTGAAGTTGGTGAGCATGCCGCCCAGCCAGCGGCTGGTCACGTAGGGCATGCCGGTGCGGCGGGCTTCCAGCTCCACGATTTCCTGGGCCTGCTTCTTGGTGCCCACGAACAGGATGACGCCGCCGCGCTCGGCGAGGTCCTTGATGTAGTCGAAGCTGCGGTCCACCTGCTTGAGGGTCTTTTGCAGGTCGATGATGAAAATGCCGTTGCGCTCGGCAAAGATGAACTTCTTGAACTTCGGGTTCCAGCGCTTGGTCTCGTGGCCGAAGTGAACCCCGGCTTCGAGCAGCTGCTTCATGCTGATGTACGACATGCAGGCTCCTGAACGTTAGGTGGGAAAAGTTTGCCTGGCGCCGTGCCAACCCCCCTGAAACGTCGGGTGGGCCGAGTCGTCAGGTGTTTCAGGGTCAGGCCGCGTGCGACGTTCCAGCGCACGAGGCGGGTCACGGGGGGCACCCAAACGGGAATTATAGCAGATGGGGCACGCCGCCGTGAGCCGAGGCCTCGCCCAGGCAAGGGCAGGAAAAAGGCCGTCCTGTGCCCTCCGTCCGCCCCCGCCCACGCCTGCACTCAGCGGGGAACACTGCCCTTTCCGGCCCGCAACGGCTAGACTCCGGTCCCCGCTTCACTGCTGCGTTTTTCCATCCCCGCGTTTCCTCTCTTTTTTCTGGAGTTTTCATGCCTGCGCCCATTCTCCGTATCGGTACGCCCCAACACGCCATGCCCTTCAGCCGGGGGCTGGTGGCCGAATCGTTGATGAACGCGGGGGCGACGACCGCGCAGGCGAGTGCGCTGTCCCGGCGCATCGAGCAGGAACTGCGGGCGGGGCGGCGCACCCTGTTCTCACCGCTCGAACTTCAGCGGCTGATGGCCGAGGCCGCGCAGGACACGCTGGGCGAAGAGGTGGCCGGGCAGGTGATACGCCAGACACCCGCCTTCGTGGACATCATGGTGCGGGCCAAGCGCGGCGACTTGCCATTCAGCCGGGGCGTGCTCGCCCGCACCCTGGAAGACGCCGGACTCAGCGGGCGCGAGGCCTACTCGGTGGCAAGCGCGGTGGACCTCGAACTGCGGCAGCGCGGCTTGCAGGAAATCGGGGTGCGGGAACTCGACCAGATCGCCGAACACACGCTCGCCAAGATTTACGGCGAACACCTGCGGCTCACCTACCGTTACCTGCAACAGAACCGGGGCAAGCTCGGCGTCATCAGCGAGGAGGACGGGATGCCAGCGCCCTTTTCCAAGGGGCTGCTGGTGCAGTCGCTCCTCGCCGCCGGAGTCGCCCCCGATGTGGCCCGCAAGGTGGCGCGGGTGACGCAGCGCGACCTGCGCGGCTCGGATGACCGACTGGTGCGCCGCGCCCAGATTCGCGAGAAGGTGGAGGCCCTGCTGCGCGACGAGGTGGGCCCGGATGTCAGCGCCCGTTACCGCCTGCTGCGCGTCATTCGCACGCCGCCCCGGCCCCTGATCGTGCTGCTCGGCGGGGTCAGCGGCACCGGCAAGAGCCTGCTGGCCGCCGAAATCGCCTACCGGCTGGGCATTTCGCGGGTGGCGAGCACCGACTCGATTCGCGAGGTGATGCGGGCGATGGTCTCCCCCGCGCTGCTGCCCACACTGCACGCGAGCACCTTCAACGCGTGGGAAGCGCTGGTGCCCCCCGGCCAGACGCGCCCAGCGCACCCTACGCGCGAGGAGCTGCTGGCGGGCTTCCGCGACCAGGTGCAGCAGGTCAGCGTGGGCCTGAGCGCCGTGGTGCGCCGCTCGATTCAGGAAGGGACCAGTCTGGTGCTTGAGGGCGTGCATCTGGTGCCCGGTTACATCGAACCCGCCGCCTTTCAGGGCGCGCTGCTGGTGCCGATGCTGGTGGGCCTACCCGACGAGGAGGAGCACCGCCGCCACTTCGAGTCGCGCGACACGGAGACCGCCGCGAGCCGGCCCCTGCACCGTTACATGCGGTACTTCGAGGAAATCCGGACCATGCAGGACGAACTCAAGCGACTCGCCCGGCAGTACGACGTGCCGATGCTCGACAGTGAGACGCTCGACGAGAGCGCGGACCGGGCGGTTGAGCTGGTGCTGCGGCAGGTGATGGTGGCGCTCACCCCCGAGGAACGCGAAGCCGCGCTGGGCGAGGAAATGGCGGCGCAACTGCTGAGCTGAGCGGCCCGGCACCTACCACCTTCCCTGGCCACCTCCCCGGCTCTCACCCGCCTTCATCTGCGGCCCGTAGCCTGAATCATGGTCAAACGCACCTTCCGTTCCGCCGCGCTGCTGCTCGCCCTGCTGGTGCCCGCCTCCGCCGCTGCGGCGCAGGACCCCTGGCCCGCCTCCGAAGTGCTGACGCGGCTCTTTGTCATTCGCCCCAGTGACGGCGCCCGGATGGTGCGTGACCTGAGCCTGAGCCCCATGCAAGCCGCCGAACTGCGGCGCATGGCGGGCAGCGAACGCAGCTACGGTCAGGCCGGGCGGCAGGTGCTGGGACGCAGCGAAGCGCAGCACCTCAACGTCAAACTCGCCGAAATGCGCACTGAAAAAGACCGCAAGACTCGGCTGGCCCTCGGCAGCCAGTACCCCGCCTTCCGTGACTGGGTGCGCGGCTGGTGGGCGGGCGAAGTTCGCCGCAGCGCGAGCCGGCAGTAAGGCACCTGTCGCCTGGCCCGCGTCCGTTGTCCCTGAAAGCGTTACCGCCTGGCCCCGGTCCTATCTAGACGCACGGGAACGGGGCAGGAGGTCGAGCGGAGTACAGTGACCCCATGAGCGCTGGAAACGTGATTGTACTTCTTAGCCACGGGGGACACCGAGGCTAAGCAGGTTGTACCGGTTTCAGTCGCACCCCCCGCCCAAACCAAGGAGGCGGGGGGTTTTGGTTAGGCAGGAGGAGCTGTGGAGCAGACAGGCAAGCAGGGGCAGAACCGTGGGGAGATGACCGGCGCCAAAGCGCTGTGGGCGACTCTGGCGGGGCACGGCATCACGACGGTGTTCGGCTATCCCGGCGGGGCGATCATGCCGGTGTACGACGCGCTGACCTTTTACCCGGAAGTGCGCCACATCCTCGCCCGGCACGAGCAAGGCGCCATTCACGCCGCCGAGGGCTGGGCCAAAGCGACCGGTGAAATCGGCGTGTGCATGGCGACATCTGGCCCCGGCGCGACCAACCTCGTCACCGGGCTGGCCGACGCGATGCTCGACAGCGTGCCGCTGCTGGCGATCACCGGCAACGTGGCGCAGCACCTGATGGGCACCGACGCCTTTCAGGAAGCCGATATCACCGGCATCACCATGCCAATCACCAAGCACAACTACGTGGTGCGCGACGTGGACGAGCTGCCGCGCGTGATCGCCGAGGCCATCCGCATCGCCCGCTCGGGGCGTCCGGGGCCAGTGCTGGTGGACATTCCCAAAGACGTGCAGCTCGCGGCCTTCGCGGGCGACATTCCCACCCCGCACACCCGCCCACAGGCGCCCGAGGCCAGTGCCGAGAGCATCGCGTCGGCCAGAGAACTGCTGAGAAATGCCAAAAAACCCGTGCTGGTCATGGGCGGCGGCTCGCTCGACGCCTCGGCGGAACTCACTGCGCTCGCCCACGCCTGGGGCCTGCCGGTCATCACCACGCTGATGGGCCTGGGCGCGTACCCGGCGTCCGATCCCCTCTGGCTGGGGATGCCGGGGATGCACGGCTCGGTGGCGGCCAACCGCGCCATTTCCGAGTGTGACGTGCTGCTCGCCGTCGGGATGCGCTTCGACGACCGGGTGACGGGCCGGGTCAGCGGATTTGCACCGCACGCGCAGATTATTCACGTCGAACTCGACGCCGCCGAGATCGGCAAGATCGTGCGGACCCACCTGCCGATCCGCAGCGACGCGAAAACTGCCGCCCGGCAACTCGCCGAGGGCGCCGAGAAACTCGAACTCGGCGAGTGGCTTTCCCAGATCGAGGAGTGGAAAGGACGGGCGGTGCCCCCGCAGCAGTGGGGCGCGGCCTACGCGGTGGGACAGGTCACGGCCCGGCTGCGGCCTGACGACATTCTCAGCAGCGACGTGGGCCAGCACCAGATGCTCGCCGCGCAGCTCGCCCGCTTCGAAAAGCCCCGGCGCTGGCTGAACTCCGGCGGGCTGGGCACCATGGGCTTCGGCTTTCCGGCGGCCATCGGCGCGGCGCTCGCCGAACCCGGCGTCGTCAGCATGGTGGTGGCGGGCGACGGCGGCTTCCAGATGACCGCGCAGGAACTCGCCACGCTGAAGATGTACGACATCCGCAACGTCAAAATCTGCATCATCAACAACTCGTACCTCGGCATGGTGCGGCAGTGGCAGGAGCTGTTTCACGGCAAGCGCTACTCCGAGGTGTGGCTGGGCGACTCCAACCCCGATTTCGTCAAGCTGGCGGGCGCCTACGACGTGCCGGCCTACCGCGCGAGCAGCGCCGAGGAACTGCCCGCCGCCATCGACGCCTGGCTGAGCGACCCCAAGTCCTCCCTGCTGGAAGTGGTCGTACCGCACGAACACGGCGTGTTCCCGATGGTCCCGGCGGGCGCGGCGCTGCACGAGATGATGGAAACCGAGCCGGTCCGCACCGACATCAGCGCGGAGGCCACCGAGGTCAACGAAGCCACCTGGCAGGAAATGACCGAGCAGGAAGCCGAGGAGATGAATCAGGGATGACCGATTTTGCCGCCCAGTACGACACCCGTGACCACCTGCTGAGCATCCTGGTGCTCGACGAACCCCGCGTGCTGACCCGCATCACCGCGCTGTTCGGGCGCCGGGGCTACAACATCAAAAGCCTCTCGGTGGGCCAGACCGAGCACCCCGGCGTGTCGCGCATGACCATCGTGGTGCACGGCGACCGGGGCGTGGTGCAGCAGGCCATGCACCAGCTCGAAAAGCTGCACGACGTGGTCAAGGTCGTGGACCACAGCCTGGAAAAATTCGTGGACCGCGAACTGGTGATGGTCAAAGTCGCCATCACCCCCGAGTCGCGCGTCGAGGTCCGCCAGATTGCCGAGGACTTCCGCGCCCGCATCGTGGACGTGGGCCGGCACGCCCTGACCTTCGAGGTCACCGGCGACGAGGGCAAAATCACCGCCTTTATCGAGCAGATGCGCCCTTCGGGATTCTGGAAACCATGCGGACCGGGCGCATTGCCCTCACGCGCGGCAGCAACGCCGACATCCCGAGCCAGGTGTTCCACGGCGGCGAAAGCGAAACGCTGCGGCCCATGAATCAGGGCGTGGAAGCGCGGGAAGAGCGGGCACGGCGGGTGCCGAACCTGTTCTGAGCTACTTCCCACACAGATGATCAAACTTCACCCGAGTCTTCTTCCAAGCCTTTCGTTTTCCCCTGACGAACCTGTTTTGTTGATGAAACTCGAAAGTGACCAAAAGCTGTGCTTTTTGGCTGTCACAGGGGCTTTTCTGGAGAGTGGAAGGAAGCTTGAGGGAGTGCGTCTCGAAATATCAAATTGGAGAGATCTCCAGATGCATCAGGAGAGCGGCTCACTTTCAACCCTCTCTGAGGAATTGGCTGACATCTGCGAATTCGATTTACAGGAGGACTCCCTTCGGGTGGCTGGTTTTTACAGGAAAGCTCACGGTTATCTGGAAATGACTTTCCAAGAGCCGACCATTGAAGTGCTTTACGTCAGCGACTCCCCCCTCGCCTAGCCTATTCTTTTCACGCACAAATCAAATCAAGGAGAATCCCCTCATGAGCGCAAAAATGTATTACGACCGTGACGTTGACACCCAGGTGCTGGAAAACAAGCTGATCGCCATCATCGGCTACGGCTCGCAGGCCCACGCCCACGCCCAGAACCTGCGCGACAGCGGCTTCAACGTGGTGGTCGGCCTGCGCGAAGGCAGCAGCTCCAAGGCCAAGGCCGAGCAAGCAGGCCTGCGCGTGGCGAGCATCGAAGACGCGACCAAGGAAGCCGACGTGGTCATGTTGCTGATTCCCGACGAGCAGCAGCCTGCCGTGTACGAAAAGAGCATCGCGCCCCACCTGACCGCCGGCAAGGCGCTCGCCTTCGGCCACGGCTTCAACGTGCACTTCGGGCGCATCAAGCCGCCCGCCGACGTAGACGTGTTCCTGGTCGCCCCCAAGGGCCCCGGCCACATGCTGCGCCGCGTGTACACCGACGGCGCGGGGATGCCCGGCATCTTCGCCGTGCAGCAGGACGCCAGCGGCAAGGCGCGTGACATCGCGCTGGCCTACGCACGCGGCATCGGCTGCACCAAGGCGGGCGTGCTCGAAACCACCTTCAAGGAAGAAACCGAGACCGACCTGTTCGGCGAGCAGAGCGTGCTGTGCGGCGGCGTGACCCACCTCATTCAGGCGGGCTTCGAGACGCTGGTGGAAGCCGGCTACCAGCCCGAAATCGCCTACTTCGAGACGCTGCACGAGGTCAAGCTGATCGTGGACCTGATCTACGAAAAGGGCTTTGAGGGCATGCGCCACTCCATCTCCAACACCGCCGAGTTCGGCGACTACGTGACCGGGCCGCGCATCATTACCGACCAGACCAAGGCCGAGATGAAAAACGTGCTGGGCGACATCCAGAGCGGCAAGTTCGCCGAGAGCTTCATCAAGGACGCCGAAAGCGGTTTCCCCTACATGAACGAGCAGCGCAGCAAAATGCGTGACCACACCGTGGAAAAAGTCGGCAAGGAACTGCGCGACCAGATGCCCTTTATCAACAAGAAGGAACTGGAAGTCTGAGCGCCTGAGTCTTCCGTGGAACGTCCGCCCTCCGGTGTGGGGGCGGGCTTTTTGGTTGTGAAAGACCCCTCACCCCTGCCTTCGGCGGGCCCTCTGCTTCGCAGCTCTTCGAGTCTCCCCTTGGTAGAGGGTCAAAAGTGCTCAGACCCCCGTCGCCGCCATCGCCCCCAGGAGCGCCAGCGGCGCTGTTTCCGCCCGCAGGATGCGTGGCCCCAGGGTGATCAGGCGGGCACCCTGGCGGGTCAGATGCTCGACCTCGGCGGTGGAAAGGCCCCCCTCCGGCCCGCTGAGCACCGTCAGCGGCGCGTCCCAGGTGAGGAGGTCGGTCAGGCGTTCCTGGCTGCCGGGGTGGGCGGTGAGGAGCTGGCCTTCCCAGGTCAGTTTGGTGAGCGGCACGGGCTCAAGGACATCGGGGACGATGCGGCGCTCGGATTGACGGGCGGCCTCCCCCGCGATACGCCGCAGCCGCACCAGCTTTTGCGCGCCGATGTCGCGGGCTTCGGCGTGGGCAGTGATGAGCAGTTGAATGCGGGCCGCGCCGAGTTCGGTGGCGGCGCGGACCACATCGGCGAGTTTGTCGCCCTTGAGCAGCGCGATGGCGAGGGTCACGGGCTGCGGATACTCGGCCCCGCGCGAGTGGGCGGCGGCTGCGGGGTCGAGGTGCAGCAAGGCGTGCCCCGCGTCGAGTTCGCTCAGCACGGCGACGGCCTCACCGCCGCGTCCGTCGAAGACCTGCACGCGCTCGCCGGGGCGCAGCCGCAGCACGTGCAGGTGCCGGGTTTCCTGCGGGCCCAGGCGCATCGTGGGGGCGAGTTCCCCCACTTGCAGCCGGTGCATCAGTCCTCCCGGCGGGCCGTGACGAGCGCCCACTCGCCGCCCGCGCCTTCACTGTCGGTGCGGACCTGCACATCGGTAAAGCCCTCGCGGTCCAGGGCGTCACGCACCAGCGGCAGCTTGCTCGTCAGGATGCCGGTCAGAATCAGCGGCGCGCCCGGTCTGAGTTGCGCGGCATATTCGCCCGCCAGCAGGTCGTGCAGCTCGGCGTAGAGGTTGGCGACGAGCACGTCGTAAGGCTCACCAAACATCTCGGCGTCCTCGTCCAGCCCCAGCGTGCCTTCCTCAAAACGGATGCCGGAGGTCAGGCCGTTGTCCCGCGCATTGTCCCGCGCAATCGGGATGGTGATGGGGTCAATGTCCACGCCCAGCGTCTGTGCCGCCCCCAGCTTGGCCGCCGCCATCGCCAGCACGCCGCTGCCGGTGCCCACGTCGAGCACCCGCTTGCCGCTCAGGTCGAGTTCGCCGAGCGCTTCCACCGCCATGCGGGTGGTCGCGTGGTGGCCGGTGCCGAACGCCATGCCGGGTTCGATGACGAGCGCGAGCTGTCCGGCGGGCACTTCCTCCCGTTGCCAGGGCGCCACGATGGTGACGCGGCCCGCGTGAACGGGCCTGAGATTCTTCTTGAACTCGGCCTGCCAGTCCTGCTCGGCTTCCTCGTGCCACTCGCCGTCCGCCACTTCGGCGGGCAACTCCGTGCGCTCGTCGAAATAGACGCGGATATTCGGGCCGCGCTCCTCCAGCCCTGTCGCGCCCGCCTCCCAGAGCAGGTCGAGGTGGGCTTCGCGGGTGTCGAAAGAGCCGGGGAGCAGGTAAACGAGCATGAGGCGAAGTGTAGCGGCCCGCCGCCTGCATACACCTCCCCCCGGCGCACCCGGGCGGCGCCCCTATACTCGCCCCCATGCAACTTGCCATCGTCGGTGTCGGAAAACTGGGCCTGTCTCTGCTGACCGGGGTCATCGCCCGGGGAGTCATCGCGCCGCAGGACATCGGGATTATCGAGGCCAACGCGGCGCGGGCGCAGGACATCGCCGCGCAGACCGGCGTGCAGGTCATTACGCCGCCGCAGCTCGCGCAGGTCGGGCGCATCGTGGTGAGCGTGCAGCCGCGCGTCTTTCCCGAGGTCGCGCCCTGGCTGGCGCAGGAAAACGCGGGCTACATCTCCACCATGGCCGGGGTCAGCGCCGGCACCATCGGGCGGCGGCTCGGCACCCGGCGCGTGGTACGGGTGATGCCCAACCTCGCCGCCACCATCGGGCGCTCGCAGACCGCCATCACCGGGCCGCGTGAAGCCCACGAAGCGGGTGACATCGCCTTCGCCGAGCAGCTCTTCGGCGCCGTCGGGCAGGTGTACGAGTTGCCTGAGCACCTCTTCAACGCCTTTACCGGCATGAGTGCGTCGGGGCCTGCCTACGTCGCCGTCGTGGCCGAGGCGCTGGCAGACGGCGGCGTGCGGATGGGCTTGCCGCGTCCCCTCGCCAATGAACTCGCCGCGCGGCTGCTGGCGTCCACTGGCGAGCTGCTGCTGGAGCGGGCGCATCCGGGGCTGCTCAAAGACGAGGTGGCGAGTCCCGGGGGCACTACGATTGCCGGGCTAGAGGAGTTGGAAGCGGCGGGCGTGCGCGGCGGCGTGATGAGGGCGGTGGTGGCGGCGACGCGGCGGGGGACGGAGCTGGGGAAGGACCAGGAGGATTGATACGATTTCAAATTGAGTCCCGGACATGTCCGGGCGCAATTTTGCGCGGAGCACATGGAAAAATACGGTTTTATAGATAACGTGTAAAGTCGGTAGCGAAGTGGGTAGACTCCAGGCATGCCTCAAGTGTGGCAACCTAATCGGCTTACCCGGCAACAACTCGAAGAACGTCGTCTCGCGGCGCAGCCCCTCCTGAATAATCCCGAGTGGACGACCGCTTCCATTGCTGAGCATTTTGGCGTCAAACCCAGTACTGTGCGCGTTTGGCGAGTTCGCCTCAGCGAAAGAGGTCGCTTGAAGCGACCCTCTCTTCCGGACGCCCAGCTTGGCTCAATGATGCCCAGGTCGCAGAAATTATTGAGCTTCTCCAACAGGGTCCAGACCCAGAACGTTTTCCCGATGGTCGCTGGACGACAGAGCGCGTCCGTGACGTGATCGGTCTCAAATTCGATGTGTGGTACGACCATGACTGGATCGGCAAGTTACTTCGTCGCTGGGGCTTCTCCTGGCAGAAAGCAGAGAAACACGCGATCGAGCAGAATCCGGAGAAGATCGATGCCTGGCTGGAAGAAGAACTTCCAGCCCTGGAAAAAAAAGGTCGAAGCTGGCGAAACGATCGTCTGGGCAGATGAAGTCGGTTTCAGCATGAAACCGATCTTGGGAAGCACCTGGGCTCGAACAGGACAGACCCCAGTGATCTTCGCCAAAACCGAGTGGAGGAAGCTGTCAACGATTGGCGGCATCACTTCAGCAGGACAGTTCTTTCAGCAGACCCATGAAGGCTCCATCAAAGCCGATGACGTCGTCGCTTATTTGGCCCACCTCCTGCGGCATATTGCTGGATCAGTCACCGTGGTATTCGACAACGCCCGAATTCACCGCGCCAAGGTCGTCCAAGAGTTCCTGAAAGTGAACCCGCGGCTCAGCATCGTTTATTTGCCACCGTATACACCTGAGTTCAATCCCATTGAGCAGGTCTGGGCCTATGTCAAACGACATCTGCTGGCGAATTGCTGTCCAGCGAGTGTGCAGGAACTCAAAGTTTTCCTTCGTTCTGCTTGGCGGAAGGTGCGTTATCGCCGCTTACCAGCAAAACTCCTCGGCATCACCGAGGAGTTTCTGACTTAACACGTTATCTATAAGGAGATGGACGGGCATCCGGCGCCTTTTCGGATGTTCGGGAATCGGATTAAAACCGTATGAGGCTTCGGGCGGGGGTTGGGGCCGAGGCTTTGGCCTGAGCGGTTTGCCCCACCCCCAACCCCCTACCCCAAAGGGGCAGGGGGCTTTGACGCTCCGCTGAGGAGGCTGGCGGCGATGACGCCCGGCAGGCGATGTTTCTCAAGTGCGCGGGCAGTCTGGATTCTTGTGATTTCCGCGGACGCGAGGCCCGTGCGCTGACGCGCCCGACGGCCCTGGCGTTCTGCGTTTCTCTGTTTTGTGTGGGGACAGCGTGGAAAGAGGGTAGAGCTGGGGCGTTTTGCTGACTGTTCGTGCGGGGGATGGGCGGAAGGTCGGGGAGGAGTGTGTTCAGGCCCGGCGGTCCGCCCCTCCCCTTTCCCTCACCAGAGCGCGATGTGTCCGTCCGTGCGGCTTTCCGTTCCTCCCTCCAGCACGCCGGTGTCCGGGTCGCGGCGAATCATCTGGCCGCGCCCGAAGGAACCGGGGTCGAGCTGCACGCGCACGTCGTGGCCGCGGGCGACGAGAGCGCGGGCGAGTTGGTCGCCCAGGGCGGGTTCCACTTCCACCGTGCGGCCCTGGAGCCACTGCCAGCGCGGGGCGTCGAGCGCCTGCTGCGGGTTCATGCCGTAGCGCACGGTGTTGACGACGACTTGGAGCTGGCCCTGCGGCTGCATAAAGCCGCCCATGACGCCGAACGGGCCGACAGGCGTGCCGTCCGCGCGGCCCAGAAAGCCGGGGATGATGGTGTGGTAGGGCCGCTTGCCGGGCGCCAGGGCGTTGGGGTGGGCGGGGTCGGTGTGGAAGTTGTGGCCGCGGTTGTGCAGCGCGATGCCGGTGCCGGGCACGACCACGCCGGAGCCGAAGCCCATGTAGTTGCTCTGAATCATGCTGACCATGCCGCCCTCGTCGTCCGCCGCCGCGAGGTAGACGGTGCCGCCGGTGCTCGGCGCGTGGGTGGCGGGGTCGTGGGCCTGCTCGCCCAGCAAGGCACGGTGGCGCTCGGCATTGGCGGCGCTGAGCAGCCCCTCCACGTCCACCGGCACATGGCGCGGGTCGGCCACGTAGCTGTGGGCGTCGTGGAAGCCGCGTTTCATCGCCTCGATTTGCAGGTGCAGGCCGGCAGGGTCGTCGCGGAGCTCAGGCAGGCGCTCGGCGCCAAGCACATTGAGTGCCACCAGCGCGGCGATGCCCTGGCCGTTCGGCGGAATCTCGTAGACGCGGTGCCCCAGCCAGTCGGTGTGAATGGGTTTGACCCACTCCGACCGGTGCGCCGCGAGGTCGCTGCCGCGCAGCAGGCCACCGGTCGCCTGCGCGTGGGCGTCTATCTGCCCGGCGAGTTCGCCTTCGTAAAAGGCCGCGCCGCCCGTTTGCGCGATGAGCTCCAGGGTGCGGGCATGCCCCTCGCTGCGCCACAGGGCGCCGGGCCGGGGGGTGAAGCCGTCCGGGGCAAAGGTGCGGAACCAGTCCTCAAAAATGGGCAGGTTCAGCGCCCAGTAGCTGCGAATGGCCCGCGCCCAGTTCGCCGCCAGCACCGGCGAGAGCGGGTAGCCTTCGCGGGCGTAGCGAATCGCCGGGGCGAGCACCTGCGCGAAGTCCAGCCGCCCGAAGCGCCCGTGCAGGTCGGTCCAACCGCGCACCGCGCCGGGCACCGTGACCGGGGTCCAGCCATATTTGGGCATTTCGCCGCCGGGCAGTGCCTCCAGGCTCAGGGCCGCCGGGGCCGCGCCGCTGGCGTTCAGTCCGTGCAGCTCGCCGCCCGCCCACACCAGCGCAAAGGCGTCGCCGCCGAGGCCGTTGCTGGTCGGCTCTACCACCGTCAGGGCCGCCGCCGTCGCCACCGCCGCGTCCACCGCGTTGCCGCCCGCTTGCAGAATGCTCAGGCCCGCCTGCGCCGCGAGCGGCTGACTGGTCGCCACCATGCCGCGCCGAGCATAGGCCGGACGGCGAACGACGGGATACTCCGGGTTGTGGGTCATGGGCCGCAGCATATCGTCCACCGCAGCGAACGCGAGGTCAGCAAAGGCGGCGCAGGACACGAAAAAGCCGAGGCGCGTGGCCCCGGCTCCTCCTCAGCTGGTCAACCTTGCCTGTCTACTTGCTTTGCGCCACCCGCTCGAGGTCCCCGACCAGAATCGGCTTGCTCTGTGCGCCCACGGCAGTGGCGGCCAGTGCCCCAGCCGCGTTGGCGACCCGCGCCGCCTGCGTGAGCGGCAGGCCACTGAGGACCGCGTGGGCAAAGGCGGCAGTAAAAGTGTCGCCCGCGCCGGTGGTGTCCACCACGGTGCCTTCGGGCAGCACGGCGTCCACCAGTTCGGTGTCTTCGGGGGTCCAGACCACGCTGCCCATCTTGCCCACCTTGACGGCCACGCGCTCCACGCCCGCTTCGGCGAGGCGCGCCAGGCCCGCACTGAGGCTGCGGGTGCCGGTCAGGGCGAGCAGCTCGTGCTGGTTGAGGGTGAGGTAGTCGGCGCCGCGCACCTCAGCCACCAGACCAGTGCCGACCTTTTCCACCGCGCCGGTGCCGAGGTCGATAAAGACAGGCACGGGCTTTTTCGCCCCGCGGGCAATCTCAATCGCCTTTTGCGCGTACTCGCGCTGCGGCCCCTCGGTCAGGCTGTAGGCGCTGATGATGAGGGCGTCGGCGCTTTCCACGTCTTTTTTCTTCAGCTTGGCGGGGTCGAGCTGCCGGTTGGCGGCCCCGTCGCTGATCATGGCGCGCTGCCCGCCCGAGGTCTGCATGACCGTGATGGTGCTCGTGAGGTGCTCGGGGTCTTTCTGAATGGCGCTCAGGCTCACGCCGCTCGCCTTGATTTCGGCCAGCGCGAACTCGGCAAAGGGGTCGTCGCCCACGCGGGCCGCCAGGGTAACAGTGTGCCCGAGGCGCGCCAGCGTCACGCTGATGGTGCCGCCCGAGCCGCCCGGCTGCATGGTGGAGCGTTTGGGGGTGACTTCCTTGCCAGGGGCAGGCAGGCGGTCGAGGTGGTACAGATGGTCAACAGTCACGTCGCCGATGACGTAAAACTTCACAGCAAAAACCTCCGGTGCATTTCAAACCCGCACGCGGCGGGAGAGTCTTCTTTTGAGGGCCGACCTGACCGGCAAGCTCTGAGGGCAAAGAAAAACGGAACCCCGCTCAGGCGGACGGCGCCCGCAAAAGCTCTGGTTGGCCGTTGAGAATCAGACGCTTTTACCGTACCACGCCCAACGCGGCGGCAACGGCCCGCAGTCCACTCAGCGGCACGTCCTCGGCCCGGACATCGGGGCGCAGGCCGAGGTCAGAGAGCGCCGCGTCAATCGCCTCGCCGCTGTGGCCCATCATCCGCAGGTTATTGCGCAGGGTCTTGCGGCGGTATCTCAGCGCGTTGTCCACGAACGACACGAACGCCGGGTCGGGCTGCGGGCGCGTGCGGTCAAAGTCGAGCCGCACCACACTGCTCGTCACGTCGGGCGCGGGGAAAAAGGCGCCCTTGGGCACGTCGCGTACATGCTTGACGCTGCCGTAGAGAGCCGCCACCGCGCTCAGAAAGCCGTAGTTGTCCTGCCCCGGTTGCGCGACCAACCGCTGCGCGACTTCCTTTTGCACCAGCACGGTGGCCGACACCACGCCGGGCGCCTGCATAAAGCGCGTGAGCAGCAGCCCGGTAATGTAGTAAGGCAGGTTGGCGATGACGCGGGTGCCCGCAGGCAGCGCCGCGTAGTCGAAATCCAGCGCGTCGCCCCAGATGACGTTTACGTCGAGTCCCGCCAATGTCTCGGCCAGCACGGGCCGCAGCCGCTCGTCTTTTTCCAGCGCCGTGACCCGCGCCCCCCGGCTCGCCACCTCACGGGTCAGCACGCCGAGACCGGGGCCGATTTCCAGTACATTTTCCCCCGGCGCGGCGCCGCCCGCCTCGGCAATGGCGCGCAGGATGTTGCCGTCAATCAGAAAATTCTGCCCTAGGCTCTTGGTGGGCTTGAGGCCATGCGCGGCGAGCAGGGCGCGCACGCGGGCCGGGGAATAGAGGGGCGCGGAGTCGGGGGCAGCGGCAGGGTCAGGCAGGTCGTTGGTCATAGGGTTGGGGGTCATAGCGTCGGGTCCACAGGGTAACGGGTCCAGCAGCGCGCGGAGCAGCTCACCCACGACAGAGGGAAAAAAGCAGCGGGCGCCGGGGCCACCCTCTAAAATACACGGCATGACCGATTCTGCCCGTCCGGGCACCGAAGTGGCCCTGCCCGGCGAGTCCGGCGTGCCTGACTGGAAGACCTTCGCCCGTAGCGGCGAGTGGCGCCGGGCGCAGGCCGCCGCCAGCCTCACCGGGGCCGACCCCGACATCGTCGCCGCCCTGAGCAGCCTCAGCGCCCTGCAAGCTGACGTGCGGGCACGCAAATATCCGGCGGCGCGCCGCAGCCTGAGCGCTTACGAGGACGCCCTGAGCGAACTGAACACCCGCGCCCAGGGAGAGGCGGCGCTGCTGCGCTCTCTGGCCGCCCCCGAAGTGCTGACGCAGCGCTGGGCGCGCTGGAGGACGGAAGCGGCGAGGCCCACCCCGGCGAGCTTCAGACCAAGCTCGGCCCGGCGCACGACCACCCGCTGACCCGCGCCGAGGCGCTCAACGCGTTGGGGGTGCTGCACGCGCTGCGCGAGGAGGAGGGGGCCGCCCGCGCCCGCTTCGAGGAAGCGCTGACCCACGACGCCGGGCACTACCGCGCCCGCATGAACATCGGCAACCTGGACCTCGAAGCCGGGCGACTGCCCGAGGCCGAGGCCGCCTACCGCGAGGTGCTGAAGCTCGCGCCCGAGTACGACGGGGCCCACCACAATCTCGGCGTGGCGCTGCGGCGGCAGGGCAAGCTGTACGAGTCGGTGGGCTCTATTCGCAAGGCCCAACGCCTCGGCGTGAGCGGTGCCCGGGCCGCCGCCAAGGAAGACATGCAGGAGCAGCTGCGCCTCAACCCCCACCTGCGCTGGATTCGCGCGGCCATTTTTATCGGCGTCCTGCTGCTGCTCGGGGTGCTGCTGTGGCTCAACCGGGGCCGGGCGTGAGCGAGCCGGTCCTCTCCCCCGCTGGTGTGAAAGCGCTGGACGCCCGCCTGGAAAAAGCAGGCCTGCTGGAACTGGCGATGGAGGAAGCGGGCCGGGCAGTGGCCGCCGCCGCGCAGGAATGCTGTCCGGCGGGCCGGGTGCTGCTCCTCGCCGGGGGCGGAGCGAACGGTGGCGACGCACTGGTGGCCGCCCGGCACCTGTTCGCGCTGGGCCGGGATGTGGCGGTGCTGGCCCTGCCTGCCAAACATCCCCTCACCCGCAGCAACCGCAGGCGGCTGGCCCGGATAGGCGTGGAGGTAGCGCCCCTGACCCCCGCCAGCCTGCGCCGCGAACTCAAAACGGCGGCACTGGTGGTGGACGGGCTGCTCGGTACGGGCTTCACCCCGCCGCTGCGAGCGCCGCTGGCCGAACTGGTCGCGCAAGTCAATGCGTCAGGCGTGCCCACGCTGGCGATTGACCTCCCGACGGGCCTGGACGCCCTGACGAGCGAGGTGAGCGGCGACCCCCTGCGCGCCGCCTGGACGGTGACGCTCTCGGGCCTGAAACCCGCGCTGCTGTTCGGGCCTGCCGCGTATCTCGCCGGGGAAGTCACGCTGGCCGACCTGCGCTCGCCGCCCGATTGGGCACTGGAAGAAGCCCTGGCGAGTCGCCCCACCGACGCTGAAATTGCCGCGCTGCTCCCCGTCCGGCACGCCGACGCGCACAAGGGCACGGCGGGCCGGGTGTGGGTGGTCGGCGGGCACCCCGGCACGGTGGGGGCAGCGGCCCTCGCCGGCGTCGCGGCGCTGCGGGCGGGGTCGGGGCTGGTGACGATACACTCGGCGACGGACGTGCCGCTGGTCATGCCCGAACTGATGATGCGCTGCCACGCCGACCTGAGCGCGGCACTCATGGAGATGCCCGAGGAGCAGCGGCCTGACGCCCTATGCGTGGGCATGGGCCTGGGGCCGGACGCGGCCAGCATCGCGCGGCAGCTCCTCGGCTGGCGGCTCCCCACTGTGCTGGACGCCGACGCTCTGCAACCGGAACTGGCGGGCGCGGGCCACGACGCCTGCATCTGGACGCCGCACCCCGGCGAGGCGGCGCGGCTGCTCGGCACGTCCACCCCGGACATTGCCCGCGACCCCATCGCGGCGGCGCGGGCCTTGCAGGAGAAGTTCGGCGGCGTGGTCGTCGTCAAGGGCGGCCCGAGCGTCATTGCCCACACGGGCGGCGTCTGGGTCAGCCGGGGCGGGCATCCCGGCATGGCGAGCGCGGGCATGGGCGACACGCTTTCAGGGCTGCTCGCTTCACTGCTCGGGCAGGGCTTGAGTGCGCCGGACGCCGCGCTCGCCGGAGTCACGCTGCACGCCCGCGCCGGAGAACTCGCTGGGGCGAAGCATGGGTATGGGTTGACGGCAACGGACGTGAGCGCAGAACTGGGGAGGGCATGGCTGGGGCTGGTGGGCGGCTGAAATGGCGCCTCGCCCTGGCACAGGCGGGCAAGGGCCACACACACCGCCGTGATGTCTGTCGCTGACAGCGTCCGTCTGATTCAGCAGGCGAGCGTTTATCCCTCAGCAGGATTGATAACCCGTAACTCGGGAAAATTCAGGCGATAGTGCTGCGGGTCAAGGGTAACGAGTGCGTCCGCCCGCAGCAAAGCATGAGCACCAATCATGAAGTCCGCCAGAATCCGGCGCGGCTGTCCACCTCCACTTTGCCGCCGCCTGACCGAATAGCCCCGAAAAGCCCGTGCAGCACAGAGCCAAAGGTCTTCATCCATCTGCCAGTCTGCCCGTACACCGGTATCACGCAGAAAGGCAAACGCGCTGGCCTCGGCAATGTTCGGGGAAGCCAGAAATTCACTGAATGCCGCGCCACTGACCACCAGGGTACCCGGTGGCTGAGCTTCCAGTACGCCCAGCACCGCCTCTGCCGTCTCCTCTGCCCGGAAAATGGCCGATAGGATATTGGTATCCAGCGCCAGCGTCATTCCTCATAACCCAGTTGCTGGCGGTGATATTCCACGCTGCCGCCTTCTAGCGGCGGAGCGATGCCCACATACCTGCGGAAAGGACTTTGCGCTGGCTGCGCCGCTTCCTGCGCGGCGACTTCCCAGCGGGCGACATGGACGGCGCTTCCAGACAGCCCCAGTTTAGCCAGTTGCGCGGGCGTGAGTTGAAAGACCGGCTGTCCCTGCTCGTCCAGTTCCACGTTGACCAGAAGGCGCGTCATAGCAGAAGTATCGCATGAGGGACGTTGAGCCCTACCCCCAAAATTCTGAGCAAAGTAGGGATGTCACCTGCTGACCCATAGGCGTTTTGCAAATCGTTCCAACGAGCTTCGTCAAGTGTCAATCGGGCCATAACTCACCCGAAGTACCCCAGCACCTCAATCAGCATCCGGGCGTACTCGTCGGGCTTGATGCCGCGCTTGTCGATTTTCACCGAGGGCGGGAACGTCACCACTTCGGTCTTGTGCGGGAACTTCTTCAGGCCCGGCGCGTCGTAGTCCAGCGCCTTGTAGGCGAAGGTGATTTGCAGTTGCGTCATCGTTTCGCCGATGCTCAGTACGCGCTTGGCGAGGGCCGTGAGCCGCAGCTTGGCGAGGTCGATGAAGTTCTGCACTTCGGGCGTGGGTGGGCCGTACTTCTTGCGCAGGTCGCGCTCCACCCGCGAAATCGCTTGCAGGGTGCGCGCGTCGCTGAGGCGGCCATAAGTGGCGATGCGCTCGCCCTCATTGGGCTGCCCGTCGGCGTCCACGAAGTACTCAGGCGTCAGGCGGGCGTTGACCGGCAGGTCGATGGAAATGCTCGGCGCGGCTTCCACCTTCTCGCCCTTGAGCTTGGCGACGGCCTCGGCCAGCAGCTCGGTGTACACGTCGATGCTCACGGCCTGCACGTGCCCGTGCTGCTCCTCGCCCAGAATATTGCCCACGCCGCGAATTTCCATGTCCTTCTCGGCCAGCAGGTGCCCGCTGCCGAGGTCTTGCAAATCCGCGATGGCCCACAGCCGCCGCTGCGCGTTCTCGGTCATGCGCGGGGGGTAAAAGAGGTAGGCGTAGGCGGTCTGTGCCCGGCGCCCCACCCGGCCCCGGAGCTGGTAGAGCTGCGCGAGGCCGAGGCGGTCACTGCGCTCGATCAGGATGGTGTTCGCCTCAGGGATGTCGAGGCCGGTCTCGACAATCGTGGTCGCCAGCAGCACGTCGAAGGCACCCTGCTCGAAACCGAGCATGATCTCTTCGAGTTCTTCCTCGTTCATGCGCCCGTGCGCCACCCCGATGCGCGCTTCGGGCACCAGATTCCGCAGGTAAAGGCTGCGCGCGCCAATCGACGCGATACGGTCGTGGATGTAAAAGACTTTGCCGCCGCGCCCGATCTCGGTCATGATGGCGTCGCGCACCGTGAGGGGATCGAAGGGCGAGAGGATGGTCTGAATGGGCCGGCGGCCCTTGGGCGGCGTCTGGATAGAGCTCATGTCGCGCAGGCCCACCATGCTCATGTACAGCGTGCGCGGAATCGGCGTGGCCGAGAGAGCCAGCGTATCCACCGCCTTCTCGTCGCCGGTCATGGTGAGTTTGCCGTCCACCATCTCGGGCAGGCCGCGCAGTTGCCGCAACTTTTCCTTCTGGCCCACGCCAAAGCGGTGTTCCTCGTCCACGATAATCAGGCCGAGGTCCTTGAACTCGATGTCGCCCGAGAGCAGACGGTGGGTGCCGATCAGGATGTCCACCCGGCCCGCTTTCAGTTCGGCCAGGATATTGCGCGCCTGCTTGTCGGTGGTGAAGCGCGAGAGCCCCTCCACCCGCACCGGCAGGCCTTTGAAACGCTCCACAAACGTCGCGGTGTGCTGCTCGGCCAGCAGCGTGGTGGGCACCAGCACCGCCACCTGCTTGCCGTGCCCGACCACCCGGTGCGCGGCGCGCAGGGCCACTTCGGTTTTGCCGAAACCCACGTCGCCGGAAATCAGGCGGTCGGCGGGGGTAGGTTTTTCCAGGTCGCGCATGGTTTCTTTGAGCGCCGTCACCTGGTCTTTGGTCAGCTCGAACTCGAAATTCTTCTCGACCTGCTCGTCCCACTCGGGCTGTGGATCAAAGGCGTTGCCGGGCGTCACCTGCCGGGCGGCGTACTGCACCAGCAGCTTGGCGGCCACCTCCTCGGCGTTCTTGCGGGCTTTTTCCTTGGCCCTGGCCCAGTCTTTTTTATCGAAACTGCTGAGCTGCGGCGGGTCGTCGGTGGTGCCGGGATGGCGGCGCAAGATAGGCAACTGCTCAATCGGCACGCTCAGGCGCGAGCCGCCCCGGTACCCGATGTTGAGGTAATCGCGCGTAACGCCCAGCACCTTGCGCGTCTCCAGGCCCAGAAACTGCCCGATGCCGTGTTCGGGGTGAATCAGGAAGTCGCCCACGCTGAGGCCCAGCGCGTCGGTGACGGGCCGCCCGGCCATCTTCTTGCCGCGCAGCGCGGAGCCGCCCTGAAAGCCGTAGATGAGGTCCTCAGTGATGACGACCGTCTTGTGCTCGGGGATAACGAAGCCGCCCTCGCCGCCCGAGCGCAGGAAGCCCAGTTCGCCGGGGTTCAGGCGCGGCACCTTCAGCCAGGGAATCTCGTGGGTGCCCAGCAGTTTATCGGCCAGATACGCCGCCGTGCGGTCGTGGCGCACCAGAATAAACACGCGGTAGCCGCCCGCGCGCCACTCGGCCACATCACGCTCCAGGTCGGCCAGCCGGGCGCGGTAGAAGGGCAGCGTTTCCAGGCCGGTGTGCAGGTCGGGCAGGTCGAGGGGCGTGCGGCCAAAGCTGGTGACCTCGCGCCCGGCAAGCTTGGGCCACAGCGTGTCGATCAGGACTTCCAGCGCCGAGGCGTAGAACTCCGGCGAATCCAGAAACACCCGCCCCGGCAGCAGCTCCAGCCGGGTGGCGTCCCATTTGGTTTCGGTGAGGTAATCGGCAGTGGGGGCCAGCGTAAAGCTCTGAATCTTCTCGCCGGTCAGTTCGCCGGGCCGCAGTTGCCGCAGCGTATCGAGCTCGTCGCCGAAAAACTCGGCGCGCAGCCACACGCCTTCCTCGGCGTCGGCAGGCAGCCCGGCGCCGGGGGTCAGGTGCAGTTCCAGGGTGTCGCCGCGCAGGTCGAAGCCCGGCTCGTCCGTCTCGCGGTCCTCGAAGCGGCCCCGCTCGTAGCCGAAGCGCTCCAGCCGCGCCAGCAGCTCCTCGCGCGGGTAGGAGGCGCCCACCCTCAGGCTCAGGGCGTGGTCCTCGGGGCGCGCGGGAAACAGGTCGAGCGCCGTGTTCACGTCCAAAACGACGTGCTCGGCGCGGGTTTCCCACTCGCGCAGGCCAGGGTTGATGCTCACCGGGGCGCCCAGGGCCGCCGCCGTGGCGTAGTTGGCGACCCGGTCGGGGGTGGTCAGCAGCACGGCGGGGCCAGGAAAGGCCGCGAACAGCGCCATGCGCGCCACCTGCGGCAGCAGCAGCAAGTTGCCGGGCGGCGCGGGGTCCAGCAATTTGGCGAGGTTGGGGGTAGCGCTAAGGGTCACCTGAGGATTTTACGCCTGTGGGAGAATTGGGGCAGGGCAAGTCACACCTTGTCCTGAACTTGGGCGCACATGACCAAGCCAGAATCCCATATCAGGGCCGCAGTGGAAGACACGGGAGCTGACTGACGCAATAGAAGTTGGTGTGTTAGAGCATTTGACAAAAAGATGGCACAGCTTTTTGGCGAGCGAAGCGAGTACAAAACAAGGAGCAGAGCGAAAAATGGAGCGGGTGGCGGTGCTATTCCGACGCACGCGTAATTCGGAGAACTGCTCTAGGTCAAAGGGACTGAACAACCCCATTCAAGCCCAGCTTGCAGCGCGTAATGGCGGCGGTGATAGGCAAGGTGCTCCCGGTCAACGGCGTGCTGTGGGTGAACATGCAGCCTGCCCGGCAAGCCCAACAGCCGCAAATCGTCCCCGACTGAGAAGGCACCGAAATCGAACAGCACATGATGATTCGGGCATAAGCACAGGATGTTTCCCGCCACGTCCGGTCCGTGATGCGGCGCACCCAGCGGGCGAATGTGCGCGGCCTCGGCGTAGGCGCCTGCTGGAGTTTCCAGCCGCTCACCGCACACCTGACAGCGGTGGTCGTACAGCGCTTTGACGGCGCGGGCGGTGGCCGTATCACGCACGATTCTTTGCACCAGCGTGGGCCGCCGCTCAGGGTGCTGTGAGTCGGGGTGCTGCGGGTCAGCCCCGGCGTGGTGGGCGTCCTGGTTCTCCAGCCGCGTCAGCCGAAAGCGCCAGATCAGGAACCCTGACCGCCCCACCTCGCGCCAGTGGTCGTCTACCCGGTACAGCCCGGCGTACTGGTAGCCGGATTGGGGCGAAAATTGGGAGGAGTGGCGGTGCCCGCGTGTCACCCGCAGCGGCAACCCATCGCGGTGGCTGATCGCCAGGGCCAGATTGCCGCGCACCAGTTGCTGCGGCTTCACCTGGTGGCCCGTCAGGGGGTCCCGGCCACCTTCGCCGGTGTAGAGAATCACGTCGCCTTCATCGCGGTCGTCCTCGTAGCCTCCCGACAGCACGATGGAATCGGCGCCCTCGGAAGCCGAGCCGCTGATGCCCGCCTGCGTCGGCAAGTGCACGCCCGCGTCGCGCAGTTCCTGCCGGTTAACGAAGGCCATGCCCGGCACAACTCCGGGGACGGCACCAAAATGACGGGGCATGGGGCATTGTGGCAGGCTTCGGCCCGCCTACCCCCGGTCAGACGCCAGCAGAGCGTAAATCAGCGTATCGGTCCATTCGCCTTCGGACCACCAGTTTTGCCGCAGATGCGCTTCCTGCCGCAGGCCCAGGCGCTCACACAGCCGCGCTGAAGCCACGTTGCGCGCGTCCATCTGCGCCGTGACCCGGTGCAGGCCGTAGCTGTCAAAGGCCAGCGTCAGCAGGGGCGCCACCGCTTCGGTCGCCAGCCCCTGACCCGCGTAGGCCGGGTCCATCACCCAGCCGATTTCCGCCACCTGCCGGGTCTCGTCGCTCAGCCACAGCGCGGCGTCTCCGATGACCCGTCCCCCGTAGTCCCACACCAGCGCCAGGGCGCCTGCCGGGGTGTCCAGGCCGCGGCGCTGCTCGCGCTTTTGGCCCTGCTCCTCGGCGTCGGCGCGGGTCCAGGGTTCTTCCAGCAGGTAACGGGTTACGGCGGGCTGGCGGTAGTAGCCCAGCAGGGCGTCCAGGTCACGCGACTCGTACAGGCGCAACTTGAGGCGGGGCGTCAAGATAGGGAAAACGGGCGAGGTCGTCATTTCCCGGCTGCCCGGCGCTCCGGCACCAGCGTCACCGCCACCTTGCTCGCCAGCGCCCGGTAAAAGTCGGGGCTGACGAGATACTCGGCGTGCGCCCGCAGCGCGTCGTTGGTCAGGGCCAGCGCGGCGTCCTGCGCGCCCCGGACCGTGCGGCTCGCCGGGTAACTCAACAGGTCGGTGGGACTCCAGACGTTCCACAGGTGGGTCACGTTGGCGGGCTTGTCGAGCGTGCCGTCGGGGGCGGTGGGCGTCAGAAACAGCCCCAGGCCAGCAAACAGCCCCAGCTGACTGGCCGAGGCGCACCAGGCGTCCACCTGCAAGTCGCGCAGACTGGGCCGGGCCGGGGCAAAAGCGCTCAGGGCGTCGTACATCAGCTGCCCGCCCATGCTGTGCGTCAGGATGACGATGGGCTCGCCATTTTCCTGCTTGGCCGCCTGCAACCTTTCCAGCGCCGCCAACACCCGCTGCGGAATAGGGCCGGGCTGCTCGGGGGTGCCACGCCCATTAAGGTAACGCAGCAGGTCGCCCATGAAGTACGGCAAAAACCCTTCCAGCGGGCTGCGCAGCTCGGTCACGCGGTGCATCAGGTCGCTGCGGAAAATTTGCCGGAACTGCTGGAGCCAGGGCCACACGCGCAGCGGGTGCGCCTCATGCCAGCGGCGGTGCAGCTCGGTTTCGGTGGCCTGTTGCAGCGCGTTCCACTGCTCGTCGGGCTCTAGCGTCTGCCAGTGGGCGCGCAGGTCCTGGTCGTGCGCGGTGGCCCACACGGCCTCGATCAGTTCCGGCCACGCCTGCACCGGAATCTCGCGGCGCACCTGCCCTTCCAGCCGCTCGGCCAGCGCGTCGGGATCGAGGTCGGCGGGGGCGGGCGGCGCTGCGGGCTCGGGCGGGGGCACAGGCTGCACGCCCAGGTCGCCCCAGTACACCTGCTCCAGCAGCACGTCCTCGGGCTTCTCAGGCCGCAGCACCGGAGCCACGTATTCCCGCAACTTGGCCTCCACGTCGGACCAGGCGACCCGCTGCACGAAGGGACGAACGGCGGACCAGCCGTGCTCGCCTTCCTCCCGGACGGCGATGCCGTGGATATAGAGAATCGGCATGGCCCAGCTTAGACGAACGGCCAGCCTCCCCGCAGTTTTTTCTTTCCCGCCCGCCGAGTGTCGCCCCGGCTCATTTGCCGTCAGGCCCGGTGCGGCATCCTGGGAGGCGATGAACCGACGTTTCGCGCTGAGTGCCCTGACCCTGCTGCTCACGGCCTGCGGCCAGATCGAATCCGCGCCCCACCTGAGCGACCGCACCATCGACCTCGGGACGCGGCTCAGCGCCGAGGTCCGGGTGCCCCTCCAGGGCCGCTGGGAGATAAGCCGGGTGCCCGACTGGCTGGACGTCTCGGGCCGCAGCGGCACGGGCGACATCGCCCTGACCGTGACCGCCCACCGCCCGAACGCCACCCCCGCCGCCGCCGACCAGCCGCAGCTCCGGGGCGTCATCGAAGTCAGCTCGACCCGCCCGGACGGCACGGTGCAGAGCACGGCCCGCTGGACCGTGACCGCCGACCAGTACCGCCTGAGCGGGCGCGTGACCGAGGCCCCGGCGGTGGGCGGCCAGGACCTCCACCTGAGTCAGACGCCGACCCCAGCCCCCCAGCGCGAAGTGCGCGGCCTGATCGTGACCTACCGCAGCGCCGCGAACCGGGACGCGGTGTTGCCGGTCAGGGTGAGCGCCCAGTCGACCCTCTCCGCCGAAGCGCGGCAGGCGCGGGCCACGCTCGACGCGTTGGGAATCGCCCCCGCCCAACGCCAGCCGCTCAGCGAGCGCAGCGTGGTTCTTAGCGGCCTGAGCGACGTGGCGCAGGCCCAGGCCCGGCTGGCCGCCGACCCCGCCGTGCTCTCGGTCACGCCCAACGTGGTCCTGCACGCGCTGGCGACCCCGGCGGCACCTCAGACGGCCACCCCAGTGGTGCCGGACGACCAGTACGCCCCGCTGCAATGGGCCTTTCCGCTGATGGGCTACGGCGCGGTGTGGCGCGACATGGACGCGGGCGGGTACACCCGGCCGGTCACGGTGGCGGTGGCCGACTCGGGCGTGCGCTACGACCACCCCGACCTCGCCGGGCAGCTGTGGACGCCGCAGGAAGGAGCGCTGGACGTGCTGAGCGGCACCGACAACGGCGACGGCGACGGTCCCGACCGTGACCCCACCGACCCGAGCTTTGCCGGGCGCAAGACCGAGAGCCACGGCACCCACGTCACCGGCATCATCGTGGCCCGCTGGGGTCAGAACGCGCCGAGCTGCGCGGGGTGCAGCCCGACGGGCGTGGTGGGCGCCAGCTACAAGGCGCCGATCAAGGTGCTGCCGATCCGGGTGCTCGACACCCAGGGCAACACCGACCTCGCCGACGTCATCAACGCCGTGCGCTACGCCGCCGGGCTGCCGGTCAAGCTCGGCGAGCAGGTCTACACCAACCCCCACCCCGCCCAGGTGCTCAACCTCAGCCTCGGCGGCGAGGGCATCTCCACCGCGGAAGCGCAGCCCATGTGCGACGCGGTGGCGCAGGCCCGCGAGCGCGGCACCCTGACCTTCGCGGCGGCGGGCAACTCCGGCACTGGGCAACCCTATTACCCGGCGGCGTGCCCGGCGGCGGTGGCGGTGGGCAGCGTCACGCTGACGGCGGCGGGTACCCCCACCCACGCCACCTACAGCAACCACTACGCCCAGGTGCAGCTCAGCGCGCCGGGGGGCAGCTCGGTGCTGGCGCCCACCTATTACGCGGGGGGCACCTTCGGCGGCGAGCCCTTCCCCGACGACATCGTTTCGACCGGCTGGGACTATCAAAAGGACGAACCCAACTACGTCGCCATGGCGGGCACCTCGCAGGCCACGCCGCAGGTCGCCGCCGTCGCCGCGCTGCTGCTCAGCAAGGGCGTGACCCAGGGCCCAGACGACACGCTCGCCCGCCTGACCGCCACCAGCACCGACCTGGGCGCACCGGGCCGCGACGACTTCTACGGCTTCGGCATGGTCAACGCGGCGGCGGCGCTCGGAGCCCCGGCGGTCAGCAACACCCTCGGCGTGCTGCTCAGCGACGGCCAGGGCCACACCTACCGTCCCGCCCTGAACGCCCTGGGCCACTTCACTGCCTATCTGGGCGAGGGCGACTACCGCGTGCTCGCTGGCCGTGACCTCGACGCCAACGGCCTGTTCGGTGAAGCGCACGAACCACGCTCGCAGGCGGCGCAGGCGACCCTCTCCCCGGCTCAGCCGCAGGTCGAACTGGGGGAGCTGACGGTCAAGCCCTGAAGGGAACCCGCAGAGCATGAAAAGGCCGCGTCCCGTGAATTCCACCGGGACGCGGCCTTTTGAACGGAAAAAAACTTCAGCCCGCCGTATGCGCGGCCAGCCAGTCCAAAATGATCTGCCTCACCTCGTCGCTCGGCTCGTCGTTGAGCAGTTCGTGATAGCCGCCCTCGAACACGCGCAGGGTCTTGTCGGCGGCAGGAATCGTTTCGATGAACCGCTGCGAGCCTTTGACATCGGCCAGCTGGTCCTGGTCGCCGTGAACCACCAGCGTCGGCAACTGCCAGCGCACGTAGTCGGGCCACAGTTCGCCACTGAGCCGGAGCATGGTCCAGGCGGTCTGGGCCGTGACCTTGCCGTGGTAGATGTTTTCGTCGTCCTGGTAGGCGCGGACTTCATCGCTGCGGCGCGACAGGGCGTCGGTGCCCAGTTCGCTGACCGGCAGGCGCGGCGCGACGCGGGCGAGCAGCGGGGCGAGTGCCTTGGTGAGCTGAGGCTGGCCCTCGCCGATGAGAAGCGCTGGGCTGCTCAGGATCACGCCGCTCAGGCCACGCGGGTCGCGGGCCGCGCTCGCCGCCGTAATCAGGCCGCCGAGGCTGTGCCCGAAGGTGTAAACGGGGAGCGGCTGGCTCCGCAGCGCTTCACGGGCACGGAAGTGGTCTTCGAGCAGCGGCGCGGTGTCCACTAAGCCGCGCTCGCCGGGCGAATTGCCGTGTCCGCGCTGGTCGTAGGCGTAGACCGTGTACCCCGCCTGCACGAGGTGCGGGATCAGGGCGCCGAAGTGGTCCACGTAGCGCCGGGCGTACTCACCGAGGCCGTGGGTGAGCAGCACGGCGGCGCGGGGCGACTCGGCGGCCCACACGTAGCCGGTGACCGGCGTACCGGGAATGCTCCAGGGCTGTTCTTGCATTCGGGCAGTGTAGAGCACTGCATAAAGGGCCGTTCAAGACGCGCGGCGCCCCGCAGCGAGCACACTGGGCGCATGGCAGATATTGCACGCAAGGCTTCGGCCCACTGGGAAGGCGACCTCAAGTCCGGCAACGGCACCATCACCACCGAGAGCGGGGTGCTGTCGCAAGCGCAGTACTCGTTCAAGACCCGTTTCGAGAACGGCAAGGGCACCAACCCCGAGGAACTGCTCGCCAGCGCCCACGCCGGGTGCTTCACCATGCAGCTCTCGGCGCTGCTGGCCGAGCACGGGCATGAGATCAAGGCGCTCGACACCGATGCCACCTGCGAAATGGTCAAGGACGGCCCCGGCTTCAAGATCAACCACATGCACCTGAGGGTGCGCGCCCAGCTCACCGGCTCCGATCAGGCCGACTTCGAGGCGCACGTCAAAGACGCCGCCGAGAAATGCCCCCTGAGCCGCATCATGCAGGGCAACGTGGAAGTGACTCACGAAGCGATTCTCGAAGGCTGAGTCGCTCAAGCAAAACGCGCCCCAGCCGCAGCGGGGGCGCATTTTTCTGTTATCAAGTCAATAAAAAACGGCCCCCATAAGGAGCCACGCAGGAAGCGGGAATGCTCAAAATCTGGACTCAGTGGCCGTCACCGTCGGTCGCTTCGCGGTGGCCCTCGTCGTAGCTGGCGTGGGCTTCGGCGTTGTGGATGCCGGCCTTGGCGCGGTCCACACCCGCCTTGACCTTCTCGGACGCCGTATCGAGCGGGCTGTCCGACACGCGGGCCGCCACCTCATGCCCGGCGGCGCGGGCACGGTCGGCGACTTCGTTCAGCTTGGCACCTGCGGCATCGGCCAGATGGTCCAGCGTCGTTTTCTCACTCATGAATTGACCTCCTGAAGTTGAATTCCCGGACCGGCACGGCAAACCTAAGGGAGTTCTGCCCGGCGCGCGGCCTGCGGTCAGGGTCAAGCATGTGCCTGCTTTGTCCCCAGCACATGAACAGGGGGTCAGGGAGCCTTCAGAGTTGGCGAAAAAAGCCCACCTGCGGCCCGGCGCAGAAATCCTGAACCGGGTTCAAAGGCGGCGCGGAGTGTGGTGATTGGTCGGACGACCGGCGGGGGTTGGAGTAGAGTGGGCAAGCATGAGTAAGCACATCAAGGTGCCCGAACAGGGCGAAAAGATCACGATGCAGAACGGCAAGCTGACCGTTCCTAACCGCCCCATCATTCCCTTCGTGGAAGGCGACGGCACCGGCCCCGACATCTGGGCGGCCAGCGTGCGCGTGTTCGACGCGGCGGTGGAAAAGGCCTACGGGAGCGAGCGCAAGCTCGAGTGGATGGAAGTCTACGCGGGCGAAAAGTCGCTGGAGGTCTACGGCGCCAACGAGTGGCTGCCGCAGGAAACGCTGACCGCGTTCCGCGACTACCTCTTCGGCATCAAGGGCCCGCTGACCACTCCGGTCGGCACTGGCATCCGCAGCATCAACGTGGCGCTCAGGCAGGAACTCGACCTGTACGCCTGCGTGCGCCCGGTGCAGTACTTCAACGGCGTGCCGAGCCCCGTCAAGCGCCCCGAAGACATCGACATGGTGATCTTCCGTGAAAACACCGAAGACATCTACGCCGGCATCGAGTGGAAGGCCGGCACCGACGAAGCCGAGAAGGTGCGCGGCTTCCTGATGCGCGAAATGAACGTCACCAAGATTCGTTTCCCCGACACCTCCTCGTTCGGCGTCAAGCCCGTGTCGAAGGAGGGCACCGAGCGCCTGGTGCGCGCCGCCATCGAGTACGCCATCGAAAACGGCCGCAAGAGCGTGAGCCTGGTCCACAAGGGCAACATCATGAAGTTCACCGAAGGTGGCTTCCGCGACTGGGGCTATGAACTCGCCAAGCGCGAATTCGGCGCGGTGGAAATCGACGGCGGCCCCTGGTGCCAGCTCCCGAACGGCATCGTCATCAAGGACGTCATCGCCGACAACTTCCTCCAGCAGATCCTGCTGCGTCCTACCGAGTACGACGTGATCGCCACCCTGAACCTCAACGGCGACTACATCTCCGACGCGCTCGCCGCGCAGGTGGGCGGTATCGGCATCGCCCCCGGCGCCAACATTAACTACGTGACCGGGCACGCCATCTTCGAGGCGACCCACGGCACCGCGCCCAAGTACGCGGGCAAAAACGTCATCAACCCTTCTTCGGTGATCCTCTCCGGCGAAATGATGCTGCGTTACATGGGCTGGACCGAAGCCGCCGACCTGATCCTCAAGGGTCTGGACGCCACCATTCAGCAGCGCGTCGTGACCTACGACTTCGCCCGTGGCATGGACGACGCCACCGAAGTCAAGACCAGCGAGTTCGCTGACAAGATCATCGAGAACATGCGCAACGCCTGAAGCTCGTGAGGGCGAAGGGGCCGGGGCCGGGTGCCTCGGCCCTTTTCTGTTGCTTTGCCCTAATGTCAACGGCCCTGACATCAACAGCCCTGACGCCAACGTCAGTTTTTCAACAGCTTGTCGGGTTAGGGTGCGGGCCGTGAAGCGTTGCTGGCTGCTCCTGCCACCCGAAGTCGCCGCCGCCCTGAAAGGACCCCGCCCGTGAATAAACTTCTGCCTGCCCTCGTTCCCCTGCTTGCGCCGCTGCTCGGCTACCTCGTCTGCTGGTTTTTCTGGGGCGTGCCGCTGCCCTGGATGCTCTTGCTGCTGCTCGGCGGGGCGGCGCTGTGGACCTTCGTGCCCCGCAAAGGGCAAGGCGGCTGGACCTTCTCGCGGTCTTTCCTGACAGTCATTCTGCTCGGCCTGAGCCTGTGGGTCATCGGCGCTGGCGTCGTGGGCGTTATGATGGTCAGCTTGCCGAACAATCCTCTGCCGATTGGCTGGCCGCAACTCGCGCCGCTGCTGCTGGCGGGCGCGGGCGTGGTGGCGGCGTGCTGGGCGATGATCTCGCAGATGGCGGGCCGGGTGAGCCGGGAACGGGGGCAGCCGGTCGTCGTGCCCTGGCTGTGGCTGGCGGGGATGCTGGCCTTCGCCTTTTTCCCGGCGGTGCGTGTCGATTGCCGGGGGCTGGACAGCGACACCTACCGCAGGGATCAACGCGGCTTCCTGAGCGCGAACGGCGGCTATTGGGCGCGGCACCCGGAACAGCTTCCGGGCCGGGCCGAACTGCCTGCCGGGTTCATTCCTGCCGGAGTCGCCACCGGGGTCGCCCGCTGTGACCAGGACGCTCGGGGCCGCCCCCGGACCTTTTCCTTCCGTGCGGCGTCGCCCCTCTTGCTGGTGTACCTCTCCGACAGGCAAGGGCCGGGGCAACGGTACGTGGCGGCGGCATTTACTCCGGGAGACCACCGAAAATTGACGCGCTGGGCGGCGGCGCCTCAGCCCTACGGCATCTGGACCAACCAAATGCCCTACCTCAATCCCTTCTGGGAGGTGGGGCGGGTGCTGCCGGAAGTGCCTGCACCCATTGCGGCGCAGTTGAGCAAGAGTCCCTGACGGAAATGCGTCGCAGCACGCCTTCCCCCTCCCCAACCTAACGGGCGTTTGTTAGACTGTCGGTACACATGACAGCAAACGACGGCGCTCCGGCGCAAGCTCAACCCATTTCATCCCACTCCGTCTGGCAGGGGGAACTCGCGCGCCTGCGCGCCGACCAGCAGCAGGTGCGTGCCGGGGGCGGGGCCAAGGCGCAGCAGCGCCAGCACGACAAAGGCCGCCTGACCGCCCGCGAGCGCGTGAGCAAACTCATCGACCCCGGCACCCCTTTCGACGAACTGATGACCTTCGCCGGCTACGGCATGTACGAGGACGTGGGCGGCTGCCCCAGCGGCGGCACCGTCACCGGCATCGGGCAGATCGGCGGGCGGCCCTGGATGATCATCGCCAACGACGCCACCGTCAAGGCGGGCGCGTTTTTTCCCATCACTGCCAAAAAAGTCATCCGGGCGCAGACCATCGCGCTGGAAAATCATCTGCCGACCGCCTATCTGGTGGACTCGGCGGGCGTGTATCTGCCGATGCAGGATGAGATTTTCCCCGACCAGGACGACTTCGGGCGGGTCTTTTACCTCAACGCGCGGATGTCGGCGGCGGGCATTCCCCAGATCGCCGCCATCATGGGCAACTGCGTGGCAGGCGGCGCTTACCTGCCGGTGATGTGCGACACCCTGATCATGACCGAAGGCAGCGGGCTGTATCTGGCCGGCCCGGCGCTCGTCAAGGCGGCCATCGGGCAGGTCGTGGACAGCGAAGACCTCGGCGGGGCGTCCATGCACTCAGCGATTGCCGGCACGGTGGACTACAAGGAAAAGGACGACGACGCGGCCATCAATCGGTTGCGCGCCCTGGCCGAGCTGTACGCGCCCGCCGAACCGGCGCCCTTCGCCAAACGGCGCAAGGAAACGCAAGACGCCCCCGCGCGCGACCTCACCGAACTGGTGGGCTTCGACAGTGCCAAGACCTACGACGTGCGCGACCTCATCAAATCGCTGGCCGACGGGGGCGAGTTTCACGAGTTCAAGCCCGAATACGGCGAAACCATCGTCTGCGGCTTCGCGCGGGCGGGCGGCTACCCGGTGGCGTTCGTGGCGAATCAGCGTACCGTCATCAAGAAAAAGCTCAAGTCGGGCGGCGAACCCGGCCTGCGCACCCGCATCGAGGTCGGCGGCGTCATCTACGGCGACTCGGCGGACAAGGCGGCGCGTTTCATTCTGGACGCCAATCAAGCGGGCGTGCCGCTGGTGTTCCTCAGCGACGTGACCGGCTTCATGGTGGGCCGCGACTCTGAGCAAGAAGGCATCATCCGGCGCGGGGCCAAGCTGGTGAACGCCGTCTCCAACAGTGTGGTGCCCAAAATCACCATCATTACCGGCGGTAGTTTCGGGGCCGGCAACTACGCCATGAACGGCAAGGCGTACGGCCCGCGCTTCATCTTCGCGTGGCCGAGCGCCAAATACGCCGTGATGAGCGGCAACGCGGCGGCCAAGACGCTGCTCGACATTCAGCTCGCGGCCCTCAAGCGCAGCGGGCACGAACCGGACGACGAGGAACTCACGCGCCTCTACGACGAGGTGAAGTCGAAATACGACACCGAACTCGACCCACGCTACGCCGCCGCCCGGCTGTGGGTGGACGAAATCATTGAGCCTAACGACACCCGCGCGCGCCTGATTCGGGCGCTGGAAGCCTGCGCCCAGAACCCCAGGCAGGAGGAGCTGCGGGTGGGCGTGTTTCAGGTGTGAGGGCCCCTTTCATGCCTTAGCCCCTTCCCTCTGCTCCCACTAACACAGGACTGCCCATGCGAAAGCACCAAACCAAAATCTATGCCGTTCTCGTCAGCCTCGGCCTCGGCTTTGTGGCTTTGACCGTTGCTTCGGCAGCGGGCGTTTTCACATCCAAGAACCCCACGCAGAGATTTGAGGATGGGATGCGCGTGCATTTCGGGGGCAAGGAAGAGAATTTCTCGGCCCATGCCCTGTTACTGGATGGGCATGAATGGCAGGTGACTGTGCTCAATCTCGACAGGGCACGCTTTGCCACCAAGCCCTACGACGAAGCCGGTCTGCCCGCAGAGCCCCGACTTGATCAGACCTGCTATCAGGCGCTCCAGTTGATGCATCTCGCCCATGCGTACATTCCCCAAGGTTCCGACCCCGGCTACACCAATGATCAAAAGTGGAAGTGGCCCATCACGGTGGAATGGGGCTGGACAGCGCCTGACACGTTAAAAGCCACACTTCATCGCCACACTTTTTTCCCCGCCCAGACCCGCGAAGGGTTGCGGCAGTGCATTCAAACCTGACCCCATCTTCCTTAGACCCTCAGACCGAAACCGGAGGTTTCCCCATGACCAGCACCCTTTCCCGCCCGGCCCAGAACCCCAACCTCACCCCGCAGAACGACGACCAGCGCACCGTCCTGAGCAGCCTCAAGGCCTTCCTGAAAAACAAGGTCGAGCCCGGCGCCGCCGAGCGTGACCAGACCGGCGAGTTTCCCTTCGAGATCGTCAAGGAACTCGGCGCGATGGGCATCATGGGTGCCCAGACACCCGAGGAGTACGGCGGCGCGGGGCTCGACAGCGCCACCTTCGCCATGATCATCGAAGAAATTGCTGCGGTGGACGGCTCGCTGTGCCTGACCGTCGCCTCGCACAACTCGCTGTGCCAGGGCCACATCCTGATCGGCGGCAGCGAGGAGCAGAAGCGCAAGTTCCTGCCCGACCTCGCCAGCGCGCAGAAACTCGGCGCCTGGGGCCTGACCGAACCCGGCAGCGGCTCAGACAGCGGCGGCATGTTCTCCAACGCCAAGGAGCAACCCGACGGTTCGTGGATTCTGAACGGCTCCAAGAACTTCATCACCCAGGGCAGCGTGGCGGGCACCTACGTGGTGCTGGCGCGCACCGACCCCGCCCGCGAAGGCAAGGGCAAAAACGACGGCATCAGCGCCTTCGTGTTCAACCGCGACGAGGTGCAGGGCTTTTCGATTGGCCGCAAGGAAGACAAGCTGGGCCTGCGCTCGTCCGATACCGCGCAGCTCATCTTCGAGGACATTCACCTGCCCGCCGATGCCCTGCTGGGTGAGCGTGGCAACGCCTTCAAGGACGTGATGCGGGTGCTCGACGGCGGACGTGTGGGCATCGCCGCGATGGGCCTGGGCCTCGGGCGCGGCGCCTATGAGTACGCCGCCCGCTACGCGCTGGGGCGGCATCAGTTCGGTAAGCCGATTGCGTACAATCAGAACATTGCCTTCCGCCTCGCCGACATCGACACCAAGCTGGAAGCCGCCCGCCTGCTGATCCGCAAGGCCGCCGACCTCAAGGACGCGGGCCAGAACTTCACCGTGCCGGTCGCCCGCGCCAAGCTGTACGCCACCGTGGTCGGCGTGGAAGCCTGCGACGAGGCGATTCAGATGCTCGGCGGCTACGGTTACATCAAGGAATACCCCGTCGAGCGGATGTGGCGTGACAACCGCCTGACCCGCATCGGCGAAGGGACGGACGAGGTGCAGCGTCTGGTCATCAGCCGCGACGTGCTGAAGCGCTTCGCGCAGGACTGACCGGCAACAAAAGGGGCGGGGCCGCTGCTGGCTCCGCCCCCTTTTTGTTGTCTCTCAGGGACACCAGTTCGTCTTCCAGTCCAGTGCCGGCTCGCGGGTGATAAAGGTCCAGAGCAGCTCGTCGGAAACCAGGGCTGTGCTTCCAGAGCGGACCAGTTCAGCCAGCCGACCCGAGGGCGCGAAATACAGCCGCCACTCGGCCTCCCCGCCATGCACGTTGCCATACGTCACCAGCACGAAGGTCAGCCGCCCGGCAGTGTCGTAGTCATGTTGCCAGGTCACGGCGCTATCGCTTGTTCCACCGGAGATGAGATAACGCCGGACGTTGCCGCTGCGGTCAGTCAATAAGGAGAACTCGGGGCCTGACCCGGAACACTGGCGCTGCGCGACTTTCAATTGCCCGCGCTGGGCGAGCTCGTTGATTGCCAGATAGTTGGCGCGAATCTCTTTCTTCAGCGTAGCGACGGATGGTGAGACCGCCAGGCTGGAAGACAGGGCAAAAGCGACGAGCGGCAACAGGAAGCGAAGACGTTGCATCTGCCGGGGAGGAAGCAAAACGCCCGGCTCAGTTTATGGCCTGGAAGACGCCGCAGCGTTCGCGTCCGCCGCTGTTGCCGGCGGGGTTGGTCTGATAGTCGTCGGCATCAGCGTGAATCACGATGCTGCGGCCCAGGACGCCCGTGGGGCCGGTCATCTTGAGGCGGTTGGTGTCGAAGTTGAGCCGGCCCTTGCCGTCCTCGCCCACCGTAATCATCGGCAGGTCGCCGCCGTGCCCCTGGTCGTTGCGGGCGTGGGGGCCGTCGTGGTTGTGGCTGGCGCCGGGGTCGAAGTGGCCGCCCGCCGCGCCGAAGGGGATGGTCTGACCCTGCGCGTCAGGGCCGGGGTTGCAGTTCGGGTTCTCGTGGATGTGCAGGCCGTGCGGCCCCGCTTTCAGGCCGCTGACCTCGATGCTCACGCGGGTGCCGATGGGACTGGGGCTAAAGGTGGCGGTGCCGGTCACTTTGCCGGTCTGGTCGAGCAAATCGGCGCGCACGGTGGGCTGACCGAGGTCGGCACAGGCGGAAAGCGACAGGCCCAGGGCCAGCAGCGGCACAACGGTAAGGGTTCGGAACATGGGGGTGGCCTCCTCGGCGACAGAATGCAGAGCGAACAGTTCAGCTGCTATTCAAACATGTCCTGCTCCTGCCCAAGCCTTCTCGCAAGGGGAGCGCAAGCCATTTCTGGTGCCTGCTTTGTTCAGAGGCGCCAAACAACCATCAGAAAATGTGTGTCTGGTGAAGCAGTTTTGTTAAAAAACTTACAGCCTGGGATAGAAAACAGCACTATCACAGCATCCCATCTGAATGAGAGATGAGAGATAAATCCTCATTCCTTTACGGAAAACTTAATTTCTAATAAGCCATGCCCAAAAGCAAAGCGAGGTTTGCCCTCACCCCCGCCCTGCTGCTGAGTCTGGTGGCCTGCGGTCAACAGAAGCTGCCGGATTTCTCTGCCCACCCAGGCGGCCAGGCCGTCGGAGGCGCCACGACTGAAACGACTCAGCCTGCGAGCACGGCTCCGAGTCAGGTGGCGGCCCAGACGGTGCCCGGCACCTCGTTCGCCCAGCGCGTGTTCGACCTGACCAACGCGGCGCGCACCCAGGCGCGGACCTGCGGGACCACCGCCTACGCCGCCGCGCCCGCGCTGACTTACAACAGCCTGCTGGAACGGGCCGCGCAGGACCACGCCGCCGACATGGCGAGCAAAAACTACTTCAGCCACACCAGCCTCGACGGGCGCAAGTTCTCGCAGCGCATCACCAACGCCGGGTACGGCTGGCGCACCGCCGGGGAAAACATCGCCGCCGGGTACGACACCCCCGAAGCCCTGGTGCAGGGCTGGCTGCAAAGCCCCGGCCACTGCGCCAACATCATGAACCCGGCTTTCAAGGAAATCGGCGTGGGCTACAGCTACGGCGCCGCAAGCAGCTACGGGCACTACTGGGTGCAGGACTTCGGCGCGGGCTGGTAAAGACCGCAAAAGAGCGGGAGCGTAGGCGCACTGGCCTCACACTCCCGCTCTTTTTGTGGCTTAGAACGGCGGCGCCACCGGTGTTTCCCCGTTACGAACCTGAAAGGCCATACGGTCTGGGCCGAAGATGTGGCTGCCGCCCGTGGTGCCCAGCGGCGTCCCGCGCTCGACCCGTTGGCCGACCTCGACCAAGGTGTCTTGCAAGCCGAAATAGCCGGTGATGACGTTGCTGCCGTGGTCGAGCAAGATGACCCAGCCGAGCGCCGCATAGTACGCCGAGGCGATGACGTTGCCGGTCTGCGCGGCCACCGCCCGGCCCCCCGAGGCGCCGCTGAGGACTTCCCACTGCGCCCCCGAGGTGCCGTAGGGCGCTGCCACCTTGCCACCGGGCAGCGGAAACCCCAGGTCGCGGCTGCTGATGGCGGGCAGCGGGGCGAGTTCGGCGGCGAGTTGTTTTTCCTGCTGCGCGGTCTGCTGCTGCTGCGTCTGCAAGTCGCGCTGCTCGCGGGCCACCGCCTGCTCGCGCACTTTCTGGGCGGCCTGGGCCTGCTGCTGCGCCTGCCGGGCGGCGCGGGCCTGGGCTTCGGCGCGGGCCGCTGCCGCCGCTTGCTGCTGGGCCTGAGCGCGGGCAGCCGCCTCGGCCTGGGCACGGGCCTGCGCTTCTGCTTTGGCCTGGGCTGCCGCCTGTGCTTGAGCGGCGGCGCGTGCCTGAGCCTCGGCCCGGGCTTTGGCCTCCGCGCGAGCTTTGGCTTCGGCGGCGACTTTGGCCTGAGCCGCGGCGCGGGCCTCGGCCAGGGCTTTCTGGCGGGCGGCCTCGGCGGCTTCGCGGGCCTTGCGTTCCTGCTCGGCGCGGATGCGGGCGAGACGCTCGGCTTCCTTGCGGGCGCGTTCCTGGGCCTCGCGGATGCGGCGAGCCTCAGCCTCACGGCGGCGGCGTTCTTCTTCCAGGCGGCGGCGGCGCTCCTCCTCCAGCCGGGTGCGTTCGCGGACCACGTTGCCCACCAGCGAATCAATGGTCTGAGCAGTCAGCGCCTGCTGCGCCTGGGTGCGCACCGCCACCGCCTGCTGACCCTGCGCCGAGCGCTGCAACTCGGCGAGGGCGTCGGCCTGACGGGTGCGGCGGTCGCGCAGCTCGGCCAGTTTGGTCTGCTGCTCGCCTTGCAGGCCCCGCAAAGCGTCGCTCTGCTGACGCTGGCGCAGTTGCTGGGTGGTCAATTCGGCGGCGGCCCCGCGCAACTGCTCCATGACCTCCACGTTGCGCTGCCCGGCCATGTTTGCGTAGTCGAGCCGAATGAGCATGTCCGAGATGCTGTTCGACTGCGAGAGCAGCCGCATGTACTGGGTATTGCGCGCGCGGTAGAGCGCCTTCATGACGGCGCGGGCGTCCACCTTGAGCGCTTCCACCTGCGAGCGGGTCACGCGAATCTGGGCTTCGGTCTCGCGCAGGGCGCGGGTGGCCGCCGTCACGCGCGCGAGCACGTCGGCGAGTTCGTTTTCCAGATCCGTGACCTCGCTGGTCAGGGCGTCGAGCCGGTCGAGAGCGGCGCGCTGCTGGGCGTTCAGTTGCCGCAGCCGGGCGCGCACCTCGGTGAGCTGGCGCTTTTGCTGCACGCTCAGGCGGCGCTGCTCGATGAGCTGGCGCTGCAATTGTTCCAGACGCCGACTCGTCAAGTCGGTGCCGCCCGCGAGGTTGGGAGGCGCGTTCTGGGCGCGGGCCTGCCACTCCAGCGGCCCGCCCACCACGCCGAGCAGCGCCGCCGTGAGCAGCAGCCCGGCGGGCCAGGACGGCAAAGCGGCGCGTCTCATTCCAGTTCCCGCAGGTAACGGCGGGTGGCAAAGAGGCTGCCGACCAGCCCGACCAGCACACCGAGCAGGCCCACCCCGATGAGAAGCGGCCACAGCACGTCCCAGTCGGTGACCACCGGGAAAATCGGCGCAAAGAGCGCGAGTCGCCCCGCGAGCACCTGATACCCCCAGGCGAGCGCCGTAACTGCCAGCACCGCCGCGACGCCGCCGACCAGCAGCCCCTCGATCAGGTGCGGCATCCGGATAAAGGACCGGGTGGCGCCCAAGAGCCGCATCACGCTGATTTCGTCGCGCCGGGCGAACATGGCGACCCGCACCGCGTTGAGGATGTTGAACAGCGTGCCTACCAAGAGCAGCGCGACCATGCCGTAGCCCACTGCCCGCACCGCCGTGAGTGCGCGCACCGCCGAGTCCACGTAGGTTTCGCCGTATTCCACGCTTTCCACGCCGGGAAGCGCCTCGACCGCCGCCGCCACGCCGCGCGAATCTTCGAGCCGCGCGACCCGCAGCCGCAGCGTGTCGGGAAACGGGTTGCCGGTCAGCGCGGTGGCCTCGCGGGTGTAGGGGTAGTCGCGGGTCATTTCCTTGAGGACTTCCTCGCTGCTCACCAGCCGGGCCTGCGACACCTGCGGGTAGGCGCGGGCCGTCCTGAGCAGCAGTTCCTCATCGGCAGCGGGCGTCAGGTAGGCCGCCACCTCCACCTGCGATTCGAGGCGCTCGAGCGTGCGGTTCACGTTGAGCGTGAGCAGCAGCACCCCGCCGAGGGTGAGCAGGGTCAGCGTCATGGTGGTCAGGGTGGAGAGGGTGGCGGTCAGGTTGGCACGCATGGCGAGCAGGGCCTGACGGAAGTGGTAATTCACAGGGCGTACGCCCAGATGGTCGTCACGCACCAGCTTGCCCCGGCGCAGGGTCAGGGTGCGGTGGCGGTAGGTCTCGACGAGGTCGCGGGCGTGGGTCGCCACCACCACCGTCGTGCCGCGCAGGTGCACGCCCTGAAGCACCCGCAGCACCTCGCGGCTGTGGTCGGGGTCGAGGTTGCCGGTCGGCTCGTCGGCGAGCAGCAACGGCGGGTCCGACACGATGGCGCGGGCGATGGCGACGCGCTGCTGCTCACCGAGCGAAAGCTGCATGGGCAGGGCGTGCTTCTTGTGTTCGAGGCCCACCAGCCGCAGCGCCGCCGACACCCGCTCGGGCCACTCGCGCCCCGGCACGCCGATGACCCGCAGCGCGAAAGCCACGTTGTCGTAGGCGTTGAGGTGCGAAAGCAGCAGATTGTCCTGAAACACCGTGCCCATGTGCCGGCGCAGCAGCGGCGTGCGGCGGCCCCGGTAGTGCGAGAGCGGCTGCCCCGCCACCCGCACCTCGCCCCGGGTGGGCAGCGCCCGCTTGAGAATCAGGTTCATGAAACTGCTTTTGCCCGCGCCCGAGTGCCCGACGAGGTAGACGAACTCGCCCTTGGTGACGCTGACCGTCAGGTTGTCGAGGGCCAGGGTGTGGGTCGCGGGGTACTCCAGGGTGACCTGCCGAAACTCGATCACGCCGCTCTCCGGGAAAGGTCCCACGTCGGGCGCGGCGGCAGGGGGCAGGGCAAAAGAAATGGTGGCAGCATGCTCATTGGTCAGCATAGCCCACCCCCTGCGGGCAACCATGAAGAGTGGATGCGGGCGCTTCTCATCTCTACTCCGTTGCAGTCGCGCCCAGCGCAGCCCCGGCGCGGGGACGCTCAAACAGATTTCATGCCACCGTGACCCCCGCCGCCTATTGTGGGTCAATGAATCGCAACCGCATTGCTCTGGTGGCGGGCACCCTCGCCCTCACCGCCGCCGTGGCCGCCGCGCAGATGGGCGGCTACACTTCTCAGACGCTCGCCAATACGCCCGAAGGCAAAAGCCTGGTCCAAGTGCTCAACGACCTCAACCGCTATTACCTCTACCCGGTCAACCAGGACAAGGTGCTGCGCGGCGCGATCACGGGGGCGCTCGCCAGCCTCGACGACGAATTCACCTACTACACCGAACCCGAAGACAACGCGGTGGCCGAGCAGGACCTCTCGGGATCGTTCGGCGGCATCGGGGTGACGCTGGTGGCCGCCAACAGTGACGGCTCCGGCGGCAAGGTGGACAACGTCTTCAAGGACAACCCCGCCTTCAAGGGCGGCGTGCACATCGGCGACGTGTTTCTCAAGATCGGCGACAAGGACGTGACGGGCGCCAAGCTCAACGACATCGTCAAGCTGGTGCGCGGTCCTATCGGCTCGGAGGTGGACGTGACCTTCGGGCGCAACGGCAAGCCCTACACCGTCAAGCTCAAGCGCGACAAGGTCAACGTCATCAGCGTCGAAAAGACCATCTTGCCCGGCAACATCGGCTACGTGGCGCTCAACACCTTCTACAACGAGCAGGCGAGCGCGCAGTTCCGCGCCGCGATTGCCGACATGAAAAAGGCCAATGTGCAGAAGCTGATTCTCGACCTGCGTGACAACGGCGGCGGCCTGCTGAGCGCCGGGGTGGACGTGGCCGACCAGTTCCTGCAAAGCGGCCCCATCGTCAGCCTACGCGAGCGCGGCGGTCAGCCCGAGGTGTACGGCAGCGCCCGCAAGCAGGCGACCGACTACACCGGCAAACTGGTGCTGCTCGTCAACAAGAACAGCGCCAGCGCCAGCGAAGTGGTCGGCGGCGCCCTTCAGGACAACAAGCGCGCCACCATCATCGGCGAGCAGACCTTCGGCAAGGGCGTGGCGCAGGTGCCGATCACCCTGCCCGACGGCGGCAAGGTCGCCATCGTCAACAGCGCCTGGATTACCCCCAAGGGGCGCGAGATTCACAAGAAGGGCATTACGCCGGACATCGTGGTCAAGGACACCCGCTTCCCGGTGCCGCTCAACTTCAGCGGCAGTGGCGTGGCGCCCGGCACCACCCTGACCCTCACCGTCGGCGACCAGCCGGTCAAGGTCACCGCCGACAAGGACGGCAAGTTCACCTACGTGGGCGAAATCAAGCGCCGTGACCGCAGCGACGTGCAGGGCCAGGCCGTGGTGGACGTGGAACACGACGCCATCCTGAAAAAGGCGCTGGAAACGCTGAAGTAACCGAGTTTGAGAATAGAAAATGGCGAGCCTGAGTATTAAGTCAGGCCCGCCATTTTCTATTCAAAGGCAGCTTGTCAAATATCTCTTTCTCATTCTACAAGCTACCTATCGGTTCGTGTTGTACCCCATTCCTTTAAGGAAGGGCACTACGCAAGTGAGCTGGCGTAGTGCAGTGTTAATACCCCTAGCAGGAAAAATGTAATGTGATTGAAAAATGTCTACAGCAAATCTTTGCTTAGTAGAGAAGAGCTCAGCAGTAATCAATCCCAATTGACCGTAGCGGCGCAGATCATCATTTTGGCCGATAACTTGCCAATTCTCACTGACTCGACGCCGTTGGTCAGCCTGCCACACGACGGGTATTCTCGCCCCATTACGATAACCGTATGCAGCAAAATCCCCATCTGGAATATAGAGACTTACATTGGCCGTCCGGGAATCTACACAAAAAACGTACATTTCCATATTTCCATTACTACTTTGCAAAACTACGGCTTTATCCTGCACATTCTCTGCAAAACTAGGCGAGGTTACAAGGCGCACGTCGCCATAACGAACCGATTGAGCAGAACCAAAACCACACATTGCAAATATAATTGCTAGGGATAAATTTCGCACAACTTTAAGATAAACAGAAAGTTTGTATAGCACTACCCCCTATGGGGAGTATCAAGAGGCATATGAAGCATTACACCCGCGTGAGGTCTTTCGGCAGCGGCAGGAACTCGATTTCCGGGTGCTGCTCGGCGGTGTATTCGAGGTCGTATTTGCTGCGAAACAGCATGACCGGGCGGCCCTGGTCGTCTTCCACGTGTCGGGCAAAGCGGGCCACGCCCTCGGGGTCGCCGGCCAGCCAGCGCACCAGCGCGTAGCTCGTGACGTGCAGCTCGACCTCCACACCGTATTCCTCGCTGAGCCGGGCCTGGAACACCTCGAATTGCAGCGGGCCGACTGCGCCGAGGTAGGGGTCACGCGCCCCGTCGGTGGGGTAAAAGACCTGCACCACGCCTTCCTCGGCGAGCTGGGTCAGGCCCTTCATGAACGCCTTGCGCTTGCCCACGTCCTTCAGGGCGATGGTGGCAAACGTCTCGGGCGTAAAGCGCGGGAAGCTCGGCAGCGTCACCTTGCCGTCCACGCTCACCACGTCGCCGATCTGGAACACGCCGGGGTTCACAAGGCCCACGATGTCGCCGGGGTAAGCTTCCTCCACCTTTTCGCGGTCCTGGGCGAACAGGGTGTGCGCCTGCGAGAGCCGCAGCTTGCGCCCGGTGCGGGTGTGGGTCACGTCCATGCCGCGCTCGAAATGGCCCGACATCACCCGCATGTAGGCTGTGCGGTCTCGGTGCTGCTTGCTCATGTTGGCCTGCAACTTGAAGATGAAGCCCGCGAAAGGCTCCGTCGGTTCACGCTCGCCCAGGTTCGTCTCGACTTCGCCGGGTGGGGGGGCCAGCTCCACGAAGTTGCTCAGGAAGTGCTCCACGCCGAAGTTGTTCATGGCCGAGCCGAAAAATACTGGGGTCAGTTCGCCCGCCAGGAAGGCGTCCTGCTCGAACTCGGGCATCGCCGCCTGAATGAGTTCCACGTCCTCGCGCAGCTTGGCGGCGAGGTCCTTGCCCACCAGCACGTCGAGTTGAGGGTCACTCAGGCCCGCCGTCTGCACCGGGGCGCGGTGCTTGCCGCCCGAGGTGCGCTCGAAGGCGAGCACCTGCCCGGTTTGCAGGTCGTACACGCCCTTGAAATCGGGGCCGTCGCCGATGGGCCAGGTCAGCGGCACCACCGTGATTTTCAGCGTGTCCTCCACCTGCGAAAGCAGGTCGAAGGGGTCCAGCGCCGGGCGGTCCATCTTGTTGACGAAAGTCAGGATGGGAATGCCCCGGTTGCGGCACACCGCGAACAGTTTCTCGGTCTGGGTCTGCACGCCACGCGCGGCGTCGAGAACCATCAGCGCGGAGTCGGCGGCGGTCAGCGTGCGGTAGGTGTCTTCACTGAAGTCCTGGTGACCAGGGGTGTCGAGCAGATTGACGTGCCGCCCGGCGTACTCGAAGGTCAGCGCCGAACTGGAGATACTGATGCCGCGCTGCTGCTCGATGCTCATCCAGTCGGACTTGGTGTGCGAGCGGCCTTCCTTGGCGGTCACGCTGCCCGCTTCCTGAATGGCGCCGCCGTAGAGCAGCAGTTTTTCAGTAATGGTGGTTTTCCCGGCGTCGGGGTGGGAGATGATGGCAAAAGTGCGGCGCCGGGCAATTTCACTTTCGAGTGCGGCGGGATTGGCAGGGTTGGGGGTGTTGGCTTGGGATGCAGTCATAAGGGCTCCGGCAGGCCAAGTGGGCGGCCTGAAAGGTCGGGGAAAAACAAACGGCGCGTCCTCGACCTGCGCTCACGGGGGCGAAAGGAGAACGGTCATGACCCCCATGATAACGGCTGCGCCCCGCTGCCGGGTAGGTGGCGCCTTTCCCCATTGCCGGGGCTGTTTTCCCTTTTTCCCAGCGCTCCGTGTGCCCCCAGTTCAGTGACGGCCCAGGCGCCGCACGCCGTCGTTATGGGTCCGCAGCCACCGATGACGCGCTCGGTGACGCTGAGCGGCAGGGCGGAGACCCCGTAAAACCCCGGGCCGACGTGGGCGCCGATGGTCGCGCCGACGAGCTGCACGCGGCGGCGCACCGGGTTGAGGCGGCTGCGTTCGACGGCGGCGCGCAGTTCGGCCATGCGCCCGGGGTCGCGCCCGCCGTGGGCGACCGAGATAGAAATCGGCTCGCGCCCGAAGCGCTCCTCCAGGGTGCGAATGATGTCTTGCAGCGCCTGCCCCTGCCGCACGGTGCGCTCCACCCGGATTCGCCCGTCCTCGAAGCCCATGACCGGGCGCACGCCGAGCAGGGTGCCGACCATTTCCTGACCGCGCGAGACGCGCCCGCCCCGGCGCAGGTACTCCAGCGTGGGCACGGTGAACTGGCAGCAGATGGTCCGCCGCACCTGCTGCGCCACGAGTGCGCGGCGTCGGCGTCGCCCCCGGCGAGCAGCACCTCGCGCACGGCGAGCAGCGTCTCGGTCAGGCCCACCGAACTCATGCCGCTGTCGATCAGGAGCACCTGCGCCCCCAGTCCGTGCGCCGCCACCGCCTGTCGGGCGTGCTGCAAGGTTTCGGACTGCTGGGCGCTGATGTGCACGCTCACCACGAAGTCGTGGCGCTGCAAGAGGTCGAGGTACAGCTCCTCGAAGTGGCGTGGCGGCGGCGGTTGCGTCTGCACCTGCACGCCCCGGCGCAGGTGCTCGTAGACCTGATCGGGGTCGAGCTCCAGCCAGTCTAGGTAGCTGCCCTGCTCCAGCTTGACGCGCAGCGGCACCACATGGATGCCCAGCTGCTCGGCCACGGCGGGGGACAAATCACAGGTCGAATCGGTGACCAGGGCAAATGACATGCCGTAAAGAATGCGGCGGCGAGCCTCAGAAAGTCTTTACGTTTCCGCACGTTGTTCCCCCCGTTCAGGGGGGGCAGCTAGGCAGACGGGCCGCTTTCGGGCCGGGCAGCGCCGCCCAGCTCCGTGGGCTCTGCGGCAGTCGGCGGCCCCCGGCCCCACCTATACTTCCCGGCGATGAGCTTTTTTTCTCCTCCGTCGGCCAGCGTCGCCAGCACACTCGGGCCCAAAATCGCGGTGCTGTGCCACACCGGGGCGGGCGGCTCCGGCGTGGTCGCCACCGAGCTCGGCTTGAAAGTGGCCGACGCCGGGCACGAGGTGCACTTCGTGGGCACCGCTATGCCCTTTCGCCTGACCGGACACCAGGGCCTGCGCGGGCCGTACTTTCACCAGGTGGGCGGCTTCGCCTACGCGCTGTTCGAGCAGCCCTTTCCCGAACTGAGCGCGGCAAACACGCTCTCCGAAGTCATTCTGGAACACGGCGTGGACCTCACCCACGCCCACTACGCCATTCCGCACGCCAGCGCCGCCCTGCACGCCCGCTCCATCACCGGCAAGACCCGCGTGCTGACCACCCTGCACGGCACCGACGTGACGCTGGTAGGCACCGAGCCCGCCTTTCAGCACACCACCCGCCACGCCATCGAGCGCAGCGACCACGTGACGGCGGTGTCGCACTCGCTCGCCGCCGAGACGCGCGAGGTGTTCGGGGTGGACCGCGATATTGAGGTCATTCACAACTTCGTGGACAGTGACCGCTTCCGGCGCATTCCCGACCCCGGCGTGCGCGCCCGTTTTGCCCACCCCGAAGAAGCCCTGATCGTACATGTCAGCAACTTCCGGCCCATCAAGCGGGTGGAGGACGTGGTGCAGGTCTTCGCGCGCATCGCCTCCGAGATTCCGGCGCGGCTGCTGATGATCGGGGACGGCCCCGAGCGTGCCCGCGCCTTCGAACTCGCCCGCGAACTCGGGGTCATCGGGCGCACGCAGTTTCTGGGGTCGTTTCCTGACGTGCAGACGGTGCTCGGCATCAGCGACCTCTTTTTGCTGACCAGCTCGCACGAGAGTTTCGGCCTCGCCGCGCTCGAAGCGATGAGCTGCGAGGTGCCGGTGGTGGCGTCGAACGCCGGGGGCATTCCCGAAGTCGTGCAGCACGGCGTGAACGGTTTTCTGTCGGACGTGGGCGACGTGGACGACATGGCGCATCACGCGCTCAAGATTCTGCGCGACCAGGAAACCTATCAGCAGATGGGACAGGCGGCGCGGCGCACGGCGGTGGAGCAGTTTCACCCGCGCCTGATCGTGCCGCAGTACCTCGCGGCGTACCGGCGACTGGCCGAGCAGTCCGCCTCCACCTTTTGACCGACGCTTCCCGGCGGCGCGCGGCGTAGCCTGCCCGGCATGATGGTGTCCATGAGTGCGCGTGACGAACTGCGGGAGGTGAGAAAAGAAGGGCTGCTCGGCGACCTGCTCGACCCACTGACGTGGCGCACGGCGCTGTACGTGCTGCTGGCGTTTCCGCTGGGGGCGCTCGCGGCGACGCTGCTCACCAGCGGCGTCGTGCTGGGCGTGCTGACCTTGCCAGTGCTGCTCGGCGCGGCGCTGCTGCTCGGCGCACTGTGGCTGGTGGGCGGGCTGGCCGACGTGCAGCGTGGGCTGGCGCGGCTGCTGGGTGTGACCTTTGCGCCTCCGGCGCTGCCACCGAGCTACACCGGCTTGCTGCCCTGGCTGCGTGGGGTGCTGAGTGAAGGCAGCACCTACCGCGCCCTGCTGTTTCACGTGGTGCAGTTTCCGCTCGCCGCGCTGAGCTGGGCGGTGCTTGGCACGCTGCTCGCGCTGAGCGCCGCGGGCCTGAGCGCGCCGCTGTGGCTGGGGCAGCCCGGCACCGCGCTCACCTGGAAGGCCGCCACCGTGCAGGCGGGCACCCTGGCGCAGGTGGGCGGCGTGCTGCTGGGCCTGGGGAGCCTGCTCCTCAGCGGCGGCGTGCTGAACCTGATGGGCCGGGTCTGGTCGCGGCTGGCGCGGGCGCTGCTCGCTCCCGACGAGGGCGCAGCGGCGCGGCGCGAGGTGCTGGCGCTGCGGCGGGCGGCGGGCCGGGTGGCGCTGGGCGACGACCTCGACGCGACCATGCACGACCTCACCCGGCAGGCATGCGCGGCGAGCACGGCGCGGACGGTCACGCTGCTCACGCCGGGGGGCGCGGTGCGGGAGAGCAACGGGACAGCCCTGGACGATGTGGCCTCTCCCCCACCATTGCCCGGTGAGCTGCGCGTGTGGGTGGACGGCGGGCGCACCCTGGCCGACCTGCCGGTGACGCTGCCGGCGGGGGTGAGCGGCGGCACGCTGCGGGCCGTTTACCCACCGGGGCGGCGTCCGGGGGCCGACGAGCTGGCGTTTCTGGTCTCCATGGCCGACCACGCCGGGACCGCGCTGCACGCCGCCGAACTCATCGAGCGGGCGTCGGTGCGGGCGGGTGAGGAGGAACGCGCCCGGCTCGCCCGCGAACTGCACGACAGCGTGGCGCAGGCGCTCTACGGCATCACCCTGGGGGCCAAGACCGCCCGCGCCACCCTGGACCGCGACCCCAGCGAGGCGGGCCGCAACCGGACGCAGGCGAGCCTGGACTACACCATCCGGCTCGCCGAGGGCGGGGTGAGTGAGATGAAGGCGCTGCTCTTTTCGCTGCGCCCCGATGCGCTGGAAGAAGGCGGACTGGTGGCGGCGCTCACGCAACACGCACACGCCCTGGAAGCGCGGCACGGGCTGACGGTTCATGCTGACCTCGGCCACGAGCCGCGCCTGACGCCCGACGCCCAGGCCGCCGCCTACCGCGTCGCGCAGGAAGCGCTGCACAACGTGGTCAAGCACGCCCGCGCCGCTCAGGTGTGGCTCTCGCTGCACGAGGCGAGCGGCACGGTTACCCTGACCGTGCGCGACGACGGACGCGGCTTCGACCCGCAGGCGCAGGGGCGCGGCACCCTCGGCCAGCGCTCCATGCGCGAGCGGGCGGCGGGGGCAGGCGGGACGCTGACGGTGGACAGCGAACTAGGAGCGGGAACAACGGTGACCCTCACCCTGCCGGCGGCACTCACTGAAGCGGAGGCCGAATGACCGCGCCGCCTCCCCTTGCCGGGCGACCCCTGCTGCCCGTGCTGGCGCGGATGGCGCTGGGGCTGGGGCTGGTGGTTCTGGGCGGCGCACTCCTCTGGCAGGGCGTGACCCTCAAGCCCACGCCGGGCCTCGCCGCGACGAGCACGCCGTTCAGCGTCCCTCTGGACGGCACCTTGCCGCTCGACCTCGCCGAATCGGCCAGCCTGCGCTTCGGGAGTGACCGGGCGAATCTGGTGCTGGGGCCGCTGCCGGGGGGCAGTCCCGACCTGCTGCGCGGCGAGGCCCGGCACCGCGCCCAGAACCCGCTGAGCGTGGACACCCGTCGCCTGGGCCACGACGTGCAGTTTCGCGCCTGGCTCGGCGTGCCGGCGCTGAGCAACGAGGGCGGCGTGGTCGTCACCAGTCCGCCCCCGCTGCAACACGAGGTCCGGGCGGCGCTGACCCCCAGTATTCCCCTCAGCCTGAACACCGAGACGGTGGGCGGCGACCAGACCATCGACCTGCGGACCCTGCGTCTGCGGGCGGTCACGGCGCGCAGTGAGGGCGGCACCCTCGACCTGACCCTGCCCGCGCGGCCCGGCGGCCCTTACGCGGCGGTCACGCGCTCGGGTGACGTGCGGCTGCGGGCGGCCCCCGGCGCGAGCCCCGAGGCAGTGCGGGTCAACTCACGGAGCGGCAACCTGACGCTCAACCTCGCCGGCGCACGGCTCGACGCGCTGGGGGTGGGCAACCTGTCGGGCAACGTTTACCTGACCCTGCCCCAAATCGTCAACCGCGCCACCGTGACCACCATCGGCGGCGACGTGGCCGTGACGGCGCCCCCCAGCAGCCGGGGGAACCTGGACATCCGCACCCAGAGCGGCACCGTGACCCTGCACGTGCCCGCTGGCCTGCGCGTTCGGGTGCGCTTCACCGACCGCGACACCCTGCTGCTGCCCGCCGGCACCCCGCCCGGCACTGCTCCCGCGCTCGACCTTTTCGTGGACGCCCCGGCGAACCGCTTTGTACTGAAAGAAGACGGGCAGTGACTCTGCCTCAAGGAGAATCTATGACCACCCCCACTGTCCGTGTGCTGCTCGTTGACGACCACGCCGTCGTGCGCCAGGGTCTGCGCCTCTTTCTGGGGCTGGACGAAGGCATCGAAGTGGTGGGCGAGGCCGCCAACGGCGAAGAAGCCCTGCAAGAGGCCGAGCGCCTGCGCCCCGAAGTCGTCGTGATGGACCTGATGATGCCGGTGATGGATGGCATTACCGCCACCCGTGAGCTGCGCCGCCGCCTGCCCGACACCGAAGTCATCGCGCTGACCTCCACCCTGGAAGAAAACAAGGTGAACGGCGCGATTGAGGCCGGGGCCATCTCGTACATGCTCAAGGACGCCTCCAGCGACACCCTGGCCGACGCCATCCACGCGGCGGCGCGCGGCGAAGTGCGGCTGCATCCCGAAGCGGCGCGGCGGCTGGTGCGCGATTTCCGGTCGCCGGAGATGCGCGAGAGCCTGACCCCCAAGGAAACCGCCGTGCTGCAACTGCTGGCGCGCGGGCAGAGCAACAAGGACATCGCCGCCGAACAGGGCGTGAGCGAGGCGACGGTCAAGACCCACGTGTCGCGGCTGCTGAGCAAGCTGGGGCTGGACAGCCGGACGCAGGCGGCGCTCTACGCCCTCAAATACGGGATTGCCAGTCTGGAGGGCGTGGAGTTGTGAAGAGCGCAGGCAGCGACCGGCCCCGGCTGGTGCTGGCGATGCTCGCCGTGACCTGCGCGGGCCACCTGCTGCGCTGGGCCGTCTCGCCGGAGTCTGCGGGACTGGCGCTGGGCCCAGGCGCTTTTTTGCTGCTGCCGGTCCTTGCCGTCGCCGCGCTGTGCGTGGGCCGTCCGCATCCCGGCGTGCGCTGGGGCGCGGGCCTGGCGCCGCCCTGGCCGCCGCGTGGTGCGACTTCGTGCTGCTCGACCCGCAGTACAACCAGGACGCGAACATTAGCCTGGGACTGTACCTGCTCGGCGGCTTCGTGCTGGTGCTGGGACCGGCGGCGCTGCTCGGGGGTCTGCTGGGTCGGGTGCTTCTACCCAACGCCGTACGGGAGAAACCGCTGCCCCCACTGTCCTGGCGCGGCTGGGGCTGGCCGCTGGTGCTGCCGCTGCTCGGCGCCGCGCTCGGCGGGTGGGCTGAGTGGCAGCTGCTGAGCCGGGCGCGGGAGGACTACGCCAAATACCATCTGCCGGCGCCTGATCTGAGCCTGGTCTTGCTCGGTGAACTGCCGACGCTGCTGCTCCTGTTGGCCGTTCTCGCACTCCCGCTGGTTTTGCTGCGGCAACAGGCGCAAAGGCAGGGGCAAGTCCACCCCTGGCTCGGCGTCTGGTGGGCCACCGCCGCGCTGCTCACCCTGGCGCAGTTCTGGTGGGCGACGTGGCCCCGGTTGGGGGGGTGAGGCGCCCTTCCAAGCGCCCAGTCATCACCCCCACTAGCCATTGAGCAGCGTCACCGCCCCCGGCAGCACCCGCGCCCGCACCTGCTCGGCCTGACCGTAGAGGTCGCCGTCGAGGTGCAGGAACATCGGCTGCGACCAGTGCAGCTCCATGACCCGCCCGGTGCCGTGATGGACGCGCGGGTGCCCGAGGTGACGCCCCGGCAGCACCCGTGCCATCAGTTCGATGAGTTGCAGGCGGCTGAGCGGCCCGCTGCACACCGCGTTGAGTAAGCCGTCGCGCGCCGCCGACGCCGGGCTGATGCGAAAGCCGCCGCCGTAGCGCGTACCGTTCATGACGGCGGCGAGCGCACTCTGGCCCTGGTAGAGCGTCTCGCCGTCTACCCGCAGCGTCAGCTCGGCGAGCGGCAGGCGGCCCAGCGACGCGGCGGCGCCCCAGGCGTAGCGCCAGAAACCGGGGAGCTGCCGGGGGGCGCGTAGGTAGGCGTGCGTCACCTGCGCGTCGAAGCCGGTGCCGAGGCCGTTGAGCAGGGGCTTTTTCAGCCCGGCGTGGTCGCCGCGCACCACCTCGGCCTCCAGCGCGTCTACCTGCCGGGGCGGCTCACTCAGGCGGCCGAGCGCCCCGGCGAACTGCCCCGGCTTCAGGCCCAGCATCCCGGCGAAGTCGTTGCCGCTCCCCAGCGGCACGAGGGCCAGAGGGCGCCCGGTGCCGACGAGCGCGGGGAGCAGCGCCCCCACCGTGCCGTCGCCCCCCGCCGCCAGCACCGGCTGACCGGGCGGCAGCGCCTGCACCTCGGCCAGTGCCCCGGCCCCGCTCTGCGCGGCGACCAACTGGTACGCGATGCCCCGCGCTTCCAACTCGCCGCGCAGCCGGGGCCACTCGCGCCCGGCCAACCCGCGCCCGGCCTGGGCATTGAGAACGACGGCAAAGGGCAGCGCGGACGAAGCGGTTGTCACAGTCCAGCCAGCATAGAGCAGCGCGGAAAAAGGCACCCCTTACGGACTGCGCTCCATTCCAGCACAGGCGGAAAAGCACCGCCTGCGCTTCCATACCGCGAAACCCGTATTTTTCCTCCTCGCATCCGCTTGGATTGAATCCAAAACAACTGGATTCAATCGGAATCTGTATCAGGTGCCCCGGAGTGCCCTCTGCCGCTCTTGCGCTTCAGCCTTCCCAGTCCGCCGGACGCTCAGTCAACCCAAAGTGCCAGGCGATGGCCGCCGCAATTCGCCCCGCCGCCTGCCCGTCGCCGTAGGGGTTGCGGGCCGCGCGCATGCGGGCGAGTTCGGCCTCGTTGCCGAGCAGGCCGGTCAGCACCTCCTCCAACTGCGCGGGGTCGTTGCCGGCCAGCTTCAGCACGCCCGCTTCCACGCCCTCGGGCCGCTCGGTCACGTTGCGCAGTACCGCGACGGGCACGCCGAGCGCTGCGCCTTCTTCCTGCAACCCGCCCGAATCGGTGGCGAGCAGC